>JBHIEF010000117.1:0-13562 GCA_046760465.1 Armatimonadota bacterium
CCTCCCCCCACCCAATCCGGAGAACGTGCTACTCCGGCACGTCCGTGCCGAAGGTCGGACAGACCGTGGTGTAGTAGATGTCCGACCGACCGCTGGCTGCCAGACTGCCGACGCTGGGCGCGTAGTGCCCGCGGTTGCTGGTCCAGAACAGCCAGTACTTGACCCCCGAGGGACCGCCCGGCGTGCCGTCCAGGTCGTAGATCTCCTGGGTCACGTCAATGGGACCCTCGGCCGCCACCGTGTCCAGAGGCACGACCACTTCCTTGCTCCAGCCCACCACCTGATGCGTCTCAGTGATCCCGTTGTAGGTAATGTCAACGCTGAAGGGCAGCGTGGCGATGGTGGAGGGGTCCCACCACAGCACGCCATTGGCGTCGTTGACCACGGTCGGGGGGATGGTGGCCACGGCGCCGCCCACGATGGGCGGCTGCAACACCTGCACCGAGGTGGAGAAGCCCTTGTAGATGATCGAGGTGGCGCCGATGTGCGGCGCCTCCGACACGCTGTGGCTGCGGCGCCAGAACACGGCCAGCCGCCCGAACAGATCGGTGAAGGCCGCGGGCGAGTCGTCGTTGTTGCCGTCGGTCGTGATGCGGAAGGTGAAGGGCTGGTAGTCCAGCGTGACCGTCACCGGCCCGCCGAAGACTGTGGCCAGGCTGCGCGAGAAGGCCACCACGCCGCCGGAGGGGTCTATCTCGATGCGCAGCGGCGCGCCGGTGATCGGGTCGGGGGGCAGGTTGGTCGGCTGTAGCTTGATCAGCCCGGTCTTGGGATCGTAGTAGTTCGCCCCGGTGTTGCCCGCGCTCCAAGCCACCCCAATTCCCTCCACGGTCAGCACCGGATCGAAGGGCGCGCTGGTGTTGGGGAAGCCCGCGCTGATGACCCAGTCCAGATGCCGCGCCTCGAACACCTGGTACTGCCCGTCGGCCCGCAGCACCTCCCCGAACTGCCGCGGGAAGGCGCGCTTGCCGTAGTTCTCCGCCGGCACCGTCATCAGCGGCACGGTCGCCGCGCCGGCGTAGGCGTCGAACATGGACCAGCAGATGTCGCTGTTATTCTGCCGGCGCACCTGCGCGGCATAGAACACGTTGATCAGGTGATCCTCATCGGCGAAGGCCGGCAGCGGCCGGTTGTCGGGATACTCGAACACCCACGGGTCCTTGGTGAACACGAACGGGTTGCTGTCCGGCTTGCGGATCACGCTGCCCGGCGTCACGTTGGGCGCCACGGCGGGCGCTGAGCTGTAGTCCTGGTAGGTGATGAACTGCGGGTCGGCCGTCCCCATGCGAGCATTGGTCAGATGCAGCCAGTAGTCGTCCATGGTGGCAGGCGCGGTTGGGTCCATGCGCGGCGAGAAGCCCACCTGCTGGTGCCCCTCCTCCCCGGCATGCCAGAACAGCCAGTGCAGAGCAGCGTTCGCCGGCTCCTGTGGGATCAGCGCCGCCACGCCGCCCTTCATCTGACGGCTGTCGAACAGCGGCGTCCCCGGCCCGCCCAGCGCCGGGCTGTAGACGCCCAGGAACGAGTTCCACAGGCCCGTGCCCGGATTCTGCTGGCGCGTGTGCCAGTACACCCATGCCGTCGTGGGGGCCCATGGGTTGTCCCGAAACGCATAGGGCCGAGCGTGCACGACGTTCGGGCCCGCTGCGGCCGGCGACACCGCGCCAACTGCGGCGGCGGCCAGGTCGTGCGCCCGGTAGAAGGCATCAGTCGGCGTCCCCGCCACCAGCGGGGCCACGGTGGCGGCGTAGATGCCGTGCGAGGTGTCGGCCGGCCCGCCGGGCGTGTTGCTGGAGAAGGCCAGGCTCAGCGCGCCGGTGGGCTCGAAGTACGGACTGGGCCCCGCCTCACTGGAGACCAGCCCGTTCATCGTGTCCGGCGCGCGGCTCTCCACAATGCGCGCCCGCACCGCAACCGTGCTGCCCAGCAGGGACAGGCTGCCCGCGTACTCCCCCGCCGGCGTGCCGCTGCCCACCGGCATGATCGGCGCCACCGTCGTGCCCGCCCTGAGCTTCATCGGACCCGGCGCGCCGCCGGGCAGGAACGTATACGGTGACCCGGCCTCGTCGTCGGCGTAGGGCGGCATGACCCCGAATCCCACCCCCGCGGTGGCGCCGTCTGCGTAGTTGACGAACTCCGTCCCCGGCGGGTTCACGCTGGACGATTGCTGCACGCGCTCGAGCGAGGAGGCGGCGTCGTTCACCTCCGTGCGCACCAGCGGCGCGACTGCCATCCCCACGCCGGCCAGCAGTACGTTGCCCTCGTTGCGCACCGGCACCTCGGCCGGCCGCGCGCGCTCCTTGGGGAAGATGTCCGCGCCCGCCGGGTCCTCCGGCGTCACCGGCGCGGCCGCGCCGGGCTGCACCTTGCCCACGCTCACCGTCTGGGGGCCCACGCCGCCGTTGGCTGCCGGAGCGACCGAGGCGGACAACAGGAAGGGGTCGTACTCCTCCGCCGAGACGTCGGCCGCTCCGATCATCCCCGGCGGCCCGCCTGGGTTGATGGCGGGGATGGCGGCGGGCCCGTCAATGTCCCCGAAGTAGAAGGGGCAAGCCGGCAGTCCCGCCGGCAGCAGCGACAGGTGGATGGGGCAGACCCAGTGCCCGGGGCAGCGCGGATTCAGACACGCTCCACCCACGTCCTGCTTATTGCCGCAGTCCGGACACTGGTAGTAGGCGTCCCAGCGGCCGTTATCATCGTAGAGCACGTCGCCGGGCCTGGCTCCGTCCGGCACCGGGTCGCCGCTGACTCCGGTGTAGTTGAAGTGGAACCCGGTAGGCCCCCGATACCACCTCTGGTGCTCGTCTCGCCGCTCAATGGCCAGAGCCACGCCCCTGTAGGGAGCCCCCGGCCCCGAGGGCCGCTGGTACTTGGGCACCTTGATGGACACGCCCGCGTTGGCGCCCCCCGGCACCGTGGCCATGGGCAGGCTGGCCGTCAGGGGCGCAAACAGCACTGTCTCGAAGGGCATCCGCACCGGCGCCGTGGGCGCCAACGTGGCCCGCGAGAACTGCCCCACCGGGCTGGTCATGGCACCGTACTCAGCGAACCCCAGGTCTGAGCCCGGCCGCTCCAGGTTGGTCGCATGAGCCAGCGGCGTGCCGTCATACTCGCAGACCGAGTCCGCTGCGGAATGCGTGTAGGCGTCGGTTATGGCATGGTGCGCGCCACAGGTCGGACATTGCAGCGTCTGCTCCATCACCCAGTTGCCCACGGCCAGGGCGGCCGGCGCCGTCTGCGTGCCGGGGCCGGCCAGGCCGACGTCCACCAACGGCGTGCCCACCTCCGGTGGCAGGCCCGCCTCAGCCGGCGGCGACACCGCGGGATCAACCCGCTGCCGGCTGGACATGAACTGGGCAAACAGGCCCTTGTGCGTGCGCGCGGTCGGGTCCACCAACAGGTCGTGATCGTTGGCGAAGCCGTTCGGGTCCAGCCCCGGGTCTACGTCGTACGGTCGCCACACGCTGCGGCCGTCCGACAGCGGCACCAACTCCTGCACCTCGACGCGCCCCACCCCCGTCTGTCCCGCCTCCAGAACGTGCGGCGCAGTGAGGAAGGCGTCCGTCAGCCGCACGGTCCCGGGAATGGACCCGAGCTCAACGCCCGGCTGCGGAGGCGGCGGCAGGCTCAGCGACACGCTCGGATTGTCCCCGCTGTCCACGGCAGGCAGCTCGGGGTAGTAGGTGGCATTAGAGTAGGTGCGGAACTGTATCCTGCTGGCGGCCAGGCCCTGCCCCGGCTGGTCAATCATATCCGAGAAGGCGAAGGCGATCTCCTCGGAGTTGGATACCCACAGGCCCTCATAGGGCTCTCCCGCGCCGGCCAGGTCGTGGCTGTTGACCGCAAGGCCGCCCCGGGCGTCATCTATGGTCGGCAGGATGATCGGAGAGTCCAGGTTGGTGGTCGGACGCGGCGGGGGCGGGGCGCCGGGCGGCTGCCCTCGCCACAGCGCGAAGTACGTCCCTCCCCCGTTGTTCCTGGGCTGAGCAGTGGGAGCAGTCCTCACATCGCTGGCGCTGTAGAACTCTATGGTCCACAACTGCTCGCGGGCCGTCGCCGGGTTGGCCAGGATGGGATGGTCGGGGTATCCGTTGCCGTCCAGGTCAATGCTCGACACCATGGGCGTCAGCCCCGGCGGCACGCTGAAGTACTGCTGGTACTGCGGCGCCGGGAGCCTCAACTCGTATACCGAGGTGGTGTCCGGAGTGGTCGTGAAGTTGGGGTTGACGAACACGCGCCCCTGCGCGCTCACGAAGTCCTGTACCGTGCGCGTCTGGCCTGCCCCCGTCCCCGAGACGATGGTCGCGGTGCCGCCGTTCCAGTAGCCCTGGGCAAACGCTTGGAGCGCGTCGTCCTGGAACCAGGCAGGCACGGCGCTGTCCACCGTGCCCGTGAAGAAGGTCACTCCCGCCGCCCCGAAGACGGCCAGCGCGCCGCTCTTGCGCACGCCCGGCGCCACGATCCGCACGCGCACCTGGGTGGTGGTGGCAGTCCACGGATTGGTGGGCCGCAGGCCGTCCGCCACGAAGCGCACCTGGTCCTCGACGCCGCCGGTGGGGTCCGGCCCGGGATGGAAGGGGCGCGTGTAGAGCGCGGGCAGGGCAGGCCCGGCCCCATCCTCGTCGTACTGGTACAGAAAGCGCGCCTTGGGGTCCACCGGCGCCAAGGGCGTGCCCGGGTAGCCGTGCACCGCCCACGGATCGGGACAGGCGGACTGGTCGTAGAGCCCCGCCGGGAAGAGGAACGTGGTGTAGCGGCAGGCGTAGTTGGTGCACTGCACCTGCCGGGCCAGGTGGTTGAACCCCAGGTACCCCAATGGTCCCGCCGGATCGTCCACCAGGTAGGTGCGCACGTCCACCGCCGGCAGCGGCGGCGGCTGCGCCTGAAGCGCCGTCGCTGCCAGCAGCAGACACGCCACTGTCAACGCTGCGCCGAGTCTCCGCATCACGAGTTCACTCCTACTGCCTCTCGGGCCTGTTGTCATCCTGAGGCGCGTAGCGCCCAAGGACCTCAGTCCAGGCCCTCTTGCCGCCCACCGCAGCCAGATCCTCCGCTCCCCGCGGTCGCTCAGGATGACAGCCGTGTCAGTAGCGCTCCGCATAGGCCGGCTGGCTCAAGGGCTGGTTCCACGGCCGCAGCCACGGGTCGGGAATGAAGTTGCGGTGGTCCAGCACGTGCAGCCCGGCCGCGTTGTCGGCCAGCGAGTAATCAGTCACCACCCGGAACACCTGGCTCAGGTTCGGGTCCTGCCCCGGGAAGTTGGCCAGCGTCACGTTGGCCCGCTGCGGGGCGGCATTGCAGATCAGGTGGCTGCCATCGTCGAAGCGCTGGCAGCTCACCGGGATGAACTCCTTCGGCGTCGTGGCCGGCGTCGCATCCGTCAGCCAGGTTAGGGGCCGCGCCCCGGCCCCGCCGTCGTACAGGTAGTCGCGCGCGGTGAAGTGCCAGACCGGCTCGCCGCCGGCCGGCGCCAGCGCGTTGAACTCGAAGCACCCCGCCCGCTCGAGGGTCGCGTCCCAGCCCGTGGCCAGGGGACCACCCGGCACCGGATTGACGTAGCGCGAGGCCGTCACCGTCACCGAGATGGGGCCACCGTAGGGCCAGATGCCTCGCGCGTTGGGTGCCTGCGGGCGCGGGTAGACGCTCACCTGCTTGATGTCCTCGAACACCAGCGGGTCGTTGGTCGCACCGTCAAGGTTGCGGTCGTACAGCCACTGCACGTACGCAAAGCCAGCTCCCACCGGGTTGGCCACGCCCGCCGTGCTGATCACGATGAACCGATGCAGGTTGACGGCCGTGCACAAGTACCCAATGGGCGCGCCGGTGGTCAGATCGAACAGCGGCACCACCTGCGAGTAGCCCACCTTGCTCATGCGGGTCGGGGTGGGATCGGCGTCCAGCGGGTCCGGGTCCAGCAGCACGTGCGAGGGAGATATCTCGGTGACCACGTGCGTCTGCGCCAGCGTGGCCGGGTCCACGGTGGTGGCCACGTCCAAGAGCCGCCAGTTGCCCGTGTCGGCGATAACCGTGTGCCACACGGGTCCCGCCGGGTCCACCCACCGGCAGGCGTCGCCGGGCGAGTCGAGCCCCAGGTCCAGCTCCTCGTGGAACAACAGCGCGCCCGTGCCCGGGTCGAACACCGGCGTGCCCGGCCACACCAGGTCGCCGTCGCGGTCAATCTCCACCACTCGGTTGTTGCCCGTGTCCACGACCAGGATGTTGCTGGCCGACTGCGCCGCCACGTCGCGGAAATCGGGCGCGCCCCCGGCCGTCACCAGCACCCAGATGTTGCGCTCGGGGTCCAAAACCGTGGCCTTGGCCGGTCGAGTGAAGGGTCGGAACTGGAGCGGCGACCGGCCGGGCAGGCGCCCAACCGTCCCGGTGGCCTCCCACTCGACCTCAGACCCCTTCACCTCCACCACGCGCGTGGCGTCGGCGATCATGGTCCGCGGCGGCGCCAGGGCGCTGATGTACCCCGCCGTGGGCGCCGCCCCCGGCCAGGCCGCGCCCACAATGACGGTGCCGTCCATGAGCGGCGGGCAATAGGGCCGCGCGGGGCGGCCAGCCGGCCCGGCGCTCAGGTCCGGCGCCAGCGGGATAGACAGTTGGTTGCCCATCACGTCCAGTGGCCGCCGCGCCGTGGCCGAGGCCCCCGGCGAGCTGTCCACGCGCATCGGGGTCAGCGGCGCGGTAAGCGCGGGAGCAGCATCGTGCCCGTTGACCGCGTTGGTGGACCGATGCCAGCGCGCCGAGTGCACTGTGAAGCCGCCGGGGCTCCCCAGAGGCACGCCGCTGTTGAAGCCGCCCGCGTGAATGGCGTCACCGGTCACACACGGGGCCGAGAAGGTGGCCCCCATGGCCGCCGGCACCAGATGCCGCTCGGGGGGCATGGCTCCGCCCCAGCCGCCGCCGGTGTAGGACTGCCCCACCGTGACCGGCCCGGCGTCGGCCTCGCTATAGCCCACGTAGTTGATCTCCACCGCGCGCCCCAGCACCGACCCGACCGCCGGACAGGTGGCCGCCGACAGGTCCACTATGCCGTTGTCGAAGGGCACCGCGCCCGCCACCGCAGTGGCGGGTCCGGGCGCGATGTCGGCCAGGTATATCTCCATGACCGGCGGCGAGGGCAGGCTGTAGCGGAGCTTCACCAGCCCCGGCGCGTGCTCCCAGCGCCGCACGTCGGGCAGGACGTGCGTCTCCGTCACCGGCCCGCCGCTGCCGGCTGTGTAGCTCACCGACGCAAACAGCCCGCCGTACGGCGCCACTTGGGCCGGGTCAAAGACGACCTCGGCGTTGGCCGCATCTGCCTCGTAGGCGGTCGGCGGAATGACGATCCCCGGCGGCGAGAGGAGGGTCACGACCACCGAGGACGGGTCCGGCGCGCTTCCCAGCCGGATCTTCATCTCCGCGTCCATCTTCAGGCCCACCAGGTCCATGAAGGCATCGGCGCCGGCCGCCACCGCGTCTCCCAGGATGTACGCCGTGTTGTCGGCGCCCGCCGCCGCCAGCGCCCGGAAGGTCAGCGGCGACCCCAGCCCCGGCGCCCAGCGCAGGCCCACCGCCCGGTTCTCGCCCTCGTGGTAGTAGGCGAACACTCCCGGCCCCGCATAGCCCTGCGGATCGGTGGGGACAATGACCTTCTCGAAGTCGGCCGTAGCTCGCCGCCCCGCTCCCTCACCCGCGGGGTAGTCGTACTTCCAGAGCACCGGCCCCCGCAGGAAGCACGTCTCGCTGGGGGCGGCGGCGCCGAGTACGTCCACCACCACGTTGCGCCCCTCGCGCCAGCCGATGGGGTCTACCGCCGGCGACGCCGCCACCCCGCCCCTGGGCGGAGGCCGTGGCGCAGGGGGAGCACCCACGTTGGCGAAGTACGGCCTCGCCCACGCCTGGTCGAAGGTCACCGCGTTCCCGATGACCGTCATGGCCGGTCCCGCCACCAGCGTCAGCAGGTCGTCCTGAAGCACATCGGGCGGGTCCACGGGCGGGCCCGAGGTGGTCTCCACCGCGTAGTAGGGCATGCCAGTCAGCGAATCGAAGTTCGGCGCAGCCGGCAGCAGCGGCCCGCCGCCGTCGGGGTCAATGGGCGGCGGCGTGGGAACCAGGGCCACCAGCGTGCCCGCGCCGCCCGTTGCCGAGCCGAAGGTCCCGAAGACCATCACCGTGTCCAGAGCGCGGCTGGTACCGGCTCCGGCGCCGTCCGGCACGTGTGCCAGGCTGCCCACCACCGGCGTGGGCCCCCGCACGGCCACGGCGGCCGGGTTCACAGCCGGGGGCAGCAGGGCCGGGCCCACCGGAGCCGGCTCGAGGGCAGCGTCGGGGTACGTCCAGGCCGGCACGCCGCCGGCCAGGTATACGGCATGAGCCCTGGTGTAGCCCGAGCCGTCCTGGGCGATGAAGTAGGCATAGCCCTTGTGCGCCACGGGCGACGACATCCACACCGTGGCCGCGCCGCCGTAAGCGCCCGTTGAGTCGGCGTAGGCCCACAGCGGCGCGCCGGTAAACGCGTCAAAGCAGGAGAGCGTGCCCACGCCCCCGGCGACCGTGTTGACCAGGACCACGGGCACGCCGCCCGCCGTGGTCGCGCACGGCGCCGTCATGCCCGGGCTGCCCGGTAGAGGGGCACTCCAGACTACGTCGTAGGGCGCCCCCAGGCTGTAGTCGGCCACGCCGTCGTCCGCCGCGCCATCGCCGTTCAGGTCCTGCGGCGGGTCAACGTCCAGCGCATAAAGCGTGGTGGCGCTGCAAACATAGGCCATGCCGCGCGCCACGACCGGCGAGCTGAGCACGGGCGCGATGGGCCCGCCGCCGAACACGCCGGGGAACTGCCACCGCGTCCACAGCGGCGGCTCCACGGTCAGGTTGATCTCGCCGCTGTTGCGGGGATCGGCCCCCTCCTGCGTCCAGCGATTCGACCATTCGAGTGCGTTGACGGCCAGCTTTAGCGCTCCAGGCACTCCGGCCACGATCTGCGCCATCACGCCGGAGGCGCTGACGATCAGACCCCCACTGCCGTACTCGCCGGCCCACACGCCGGGCGCCACCACCGGCGCCAGCACGCGCGGATCGCCGAAAACGACCGTGCCGCCGCCACCCACAATTGCGATGTCGGCGGGCGTGAGCTTGAGCGGCTCATTCAGCAGAGGGTGCGTGGGGTCGGCGGGCGCGCCCGCGGCACCCCCGGAGGCCACGCCGAACGAGGCCAGGCGCGGCACCAGGTTGTCCGTCCAGGGGCCCGCGGTCGGATCGTAGTCAATCCACACCACCGCCCCCGAGTCGGCAATCTGAAGCAGCGCGTCCTGCACGCCCGCGCCAATCGGTCCGCCCCCGCCGGCCGCCTCCAGGCTGGCGCCGTCCACGACCACCAGGTCGCACTCGGACAGCTTCTCGATGGTGGCCGCCGACGGCACTACCGGCCCGCCCAGGGGATTCGACAGCACCCAGTTCCCCGGCACCGGCGGCGGCTCGGCCGCCAGGATGCCCACGGCCGGGCCGGCAGTAGGCACGGGCGGCGGCCCGCCCACTTCCAGCACGCAGACGGCGAACTGGCGCTGGTCGTCCGCGTAGGGGAAGGCCACCTGCTTGCCCCAGCCCGGCGTCGGCGCCAGGAGCAGTAGTGCTGCCACGAGGGCTGTAGCCGCTCTCATGTCTTGCCTGGGGCCTCCTCGGCCCATATCCATCCACCCTTGCCTACTTGCTGCGTCGTTCGTAGGGACGGGGCCCGGACGGGCATGAGGCCCGTCCCTACACGATGCCTGCGCCCCCTGACACCTGCAACCTGATAGCTGAAACCTGCCCTACTCCGTCCCGACGAAGATCAGGTCCTCGGAGACGGGCAGCGCCGGCAACATGGCCAGATTGTCCACCCGCTCCTGTATCAAGGTCGGATCGTACAGACACTGTATCTGCGACCAGCCCGTGGCGGAGGCCGGATCGGGATACGACCACTTGTCCTGCCACTCGCGCACGGCGTCCACGGGCGCCGGATGGTCCTCGTTGATGGCCCCGATCACGCGGATGCTGTAGTTGTAGCGCTTGAAGCGCTCGGCGTCGTTGATGCCGTCGCCATCCTCGTCCAGGGCGATGGCCCCGTCGCCGTTCAGGTCCTGCCGTCCGGCCCTGGCCTCGAAGAACTGGCCCGGAATCACGAACCAACTGCCCCGCTCGGCATAGATGAGCGCGCACACCTGCGCGTCCAGCGCCCCCGTTACTGCGCCGCCCACCATCTGCTCCAGTTTGAACTTGCGCAGCCAGTACTCGGTCACTTGCGGCGTGTTCTGCACGAAGGTGATGGTCTGAAGCGCGGGCGCGGGCGTCAGCAGCAAGCTCAGGTCCCAGGGCAGGCCGCTGGCGCCGTTGACCAGCCATTCATACTGCGGCGAGAGCGCATAGGACACGTTGGTGCCGAGGGGTAGATACCCCGGCGGCACGAAGGCGAATTCGCTGGGGTCAACGGTGATGGCCCCAGTGGCGCCGCCGCCGAACACGTAGGGCACGCCGTTGACCAGCAGGCTGACCACGCAGGGCCCCGGGTCCTCGCCGGACTGCTTGGCCACCAGGTTCAGCGTCGCCCCGGGCTCCACCCGCGGGATCATGAACTCGCTGAACACCGCGTCGCCCGGACCGTTGAGTTCCCAGTGCATGCCGCGATTGGGGTTGAGCGGATCGTCCTCGAGCGCCGCGGTCGTGCCAGTGGCGCGCTGGGGGACGAATTGGGTCGGATTCAGGCAGACGCTGTCGCGCGCCAGCAGGGCGATCTTGGTCTCGCCCAGGGCGGGCATGTAGTTCGGCAGCGTCGCATCATCGGGGTGCGCCGCGCCCGTCTGCCTACGCACCAGCGTGTCGGCACACTCGATGTCGCCTTCGATGTAAATGGTGGCGCCAGAGTAAACGGTCAGGTTGTAGTCGCGCACATTGGCCGGGTTGGCGCCGTAGGAGGGCAGCACTCCCTTGATGCGCACATTGCCCTCGCAGGCGATGACCCCGTTGGCCGGGTAATCCAGGTAGATCTCGTGTAGCTGCGAGTCCAGACCGTTGGGCTGGACCCAGGTGCTGATCTGAGCGCCCCGGAAGGTGCGCGCGTCCTCGCGCACCAGGCGGATGCCCGGCTCGCCGGGCACGTGTCCCGGCCAGTAGCGCAGCGCGCCGGTGGTGTCGGCCAGGACGGCCAGGGGATCGCCGGAGATGTTGGCCAGGTCGCCGCCCGCCGCGCTCAGCTCGTCGTAGTAGAGCGTCACCTCCACCCCGGGCGGCGTGTAGGTCGTGCCCAGGCTGTTCCAACTGCTCTCCACGCTGGCGGCGATGGTCTGGTCCAGCTCCTGGAGCCAGTCGCGCTCCAGCAGGTCCAGGTCGTGCTGGTACTGAACGTCGCTGGCGTTGTCCACGTAGATGCCCAAGCCATAGCCCAGCAAGCCGGTGCTGAGCTCAACGGGCGTGGGGAACTTGGCGTCGGTGGCCGCCGTGATGACCGTGCCCGAATCGCGGGTCAGAGCCAGGTAGCGATGCTCCGAGGTCTCGGCCTCCCGCTCCAGGTCGGGCGCCGCCAGGCTCTTGGCCTGCCGCACGAACCCGGCCGGGTCGGCCCCGCCCCTGCGGTCCAGGACCTGCCCGCCGTAGGTGTCGAACAGCGGGTCCGTGCTGGGCAGCAGCAGGCCGCTGGCCGTCGGCGTGACGATGTTGGTGTTGGGGACGATCCCGGCCGGCGTCTCGAAGCTGATCTCCCCCGCCACCTGCATGGTCTCGCCCGCGGCCAGCAGCACGGTGTTGGTGCCCGAGCCGCCCACCGAATCGCCCACCAGCACCAGGTCGGTGTTGCAGCGGATGCCGCCGGAGTAGTTGGTGCCGATCGTCTCGATCAGGCTATCCACGTTCAGATCGAAGTTGGGCTCGAAGCCCAGCTTGGCCGGCACGCCGCGGCGGCTGCGGTCGGTGATGAAGCGGCCGAAGTCGGTGATGCCGTAGGGCTTCAGCGCCAGCATCTTGTGATGCGTCTCGCGCGCGCCCTTGATGTGACCGATGGACTCGATCCAAATGTACTTGCCCTCGGGCCACGGCCGCGTGGGGTCGTAGGTCACCCGCAGCAAGACCGAGGAGCCCTCGGGATAGACGCCGGGCCGGAAGGACTTGCTGCCCGGGGCGGGGTCCAGCGGATTGGGGTACTTGGTGTACCCCAACTCTACCAGGGCGCCCGCCACGATCCGCGTGAACCAGCCGCGCTTCTGCTCGAACTCGTCGTAGTAGAGGTCGAACTGCGCCGCCGTGGGCATCTTGACGCCGTCTTCCATCCACACCGGCGGGGCGGGCGGCCGCCAGTCGCCGCCCTCGGGGCTATGCAGCATCATATCGTGCGCCAGCCGGATGCCCCACTCACCGCCCTCACGCGCCGAGATCATGTCCTCGTGCATGATGGTGCCGGTCTGGTTGACGATGACCACCGCCACGAAGGCCGCCCCGATCAGCAGGATCAGCAGCATGATGAGGATGGCCAATAGCAGCGCCTGACCGCGCCTGCCATTTCTGGCTGCGGGCGGGGCGATCAGGGGTCTATGGCGTTGATGAGGGAGGGCCAGCACTTGGGCAGTGCCTCCGCTGCTCAGCGGCCCATGTTGGCCACCTTGACCTCCACGGACATGGGCGCTTCGTTCAGTATCGTGTTGGGCCAGGCCGGCGGCGCGCCGTCCTCGGTGCGCACCTCCGCCACGCTCACGGTCACCTGGTAATCCCAGCGCGTCGAGTAGTCCGCCCGCGTCACGTCATCTATCTCGATCACCTCGCCGGTGAGCGGCCAGGTGAATCGCACCAAGTTGCGGCGGTACGTGTACTCCACCCGGATGCCGCCGAAGGCGCGGCTGGGGTAGATGCTGCCGTCGAAGCGATAGCGGTTGAAGCGAATCTCCGCCGCCTCCAGCGTCGGGTCCCAGCCGGCCCAGAACTCGCGAAAGCCGATCTCGTCGGGCGCCGACTGGTCGGTGCGCGTGTACTCCACGTACTGGTCTCCGGGGTTGCCCACCAGCCCGTCGCCGTTGCTGTCCTCCATGGCCCACACCCGCATCGTCTCCACCACTATCTTGGCGAAGGGCGATAGGCCACTGCTGGAGGGAGGCGGAACCAACTGGTAGGCGTGCTCGGGCGAGGTGCCGTACAGCGAGGCCAGCGTGCCGCCGTTGGCCGTGACCGCGCTGCCGGTCTCGGCGGCCAGGACCACGCTGTCGCGCGTGCCGAAAGTCACCGTGCCGGCGTTGCGGTCGTAGCTGAGGTCCAGCGCCGGGTCTATCGGCACCACCGCCTGGAAGCTGTCGTAGACCAGCGTGCTCCAGGTGCCGTCCTGGTAGGGGTCGGGAGTGGGCACGGCCGCCGGGTCGGGCGGCACGTACTGGTACACCATCAGCCGGGGGTCAATGTCCGGCGTGCCTCCGATGGGGTCGCTGCCCAGCGGCTCGCGCGGCGCGCCGTCAGGCGTCTCAGCGGCGAACCCGTCCCAGCCGCCCTGAACGGCGCGGTAGACGGTCCCCAGGCTGTTGGGGCTGAGCACCTCCCCGGCCACCCGCCGCGGTCGTGCCGCGAAG
>JBHIEF010000118.1:0-13365 GCA_046760465.1 Armatimonadota bacterium
CAGCGAGGCGCTGGACGCGCTGCTCGAAGACGGGGCCATTGGCGAAGAGCAGCACGGGCAGTGTATGCGGACGGTGTCGGGGGGGTAGGGGCGCGAACGGCAAGTCGCGGCGAGACGCCGCTCGTACAAGGGGCTAGGCCATGCCACGACGGGATGATCTTGAGAAGATCCTGCTGATCGGGTCGGGGCCGATTGTGATCGGGCAGGCGTGCGAGTTCGACTACTCGGGCACGCAGGCGTGCAAGGCCCTCAAGGAAGAGGGCTACACCGTGTGCCTGGTCAACTCGAACCCGGCCACCATCATGACCGACCCCGAGACGGCCGACATCACGTACGTGGAGCCCATCACGGCCGAGAGCGTGGAGAAGATCATCGCGCGGGAGCGGCCGGACGCGCTACTGCCGACGCTGGGCGGGCAGACGGCCCTGAACGTGGCGCTGGAGCTGGCCGAGAGCGGGGCGCTGTCGCGGCACAACGTGGAGATGATCGGCGCCAGCCGCAAGGCGATAAAGAAGGCGGAGGACCGGGAGCTCTTCAAGGACGCCATGCTGGCGGCGGGGCTGGAGCTGCCCAAGAGCGATTTCGCCTACAACCTGCGCAGCGCGGTCCGCATCGCCGAGGAGATCGGCTTCCCGCTGATCATCCGGCCCTCGAGCACGCTGGGCGGGACCGGGGGCGGGGTGGCCACGAACATGGAGGAGCTAGAGCGGGCGGTCCTCAAGGGCATTGACGCCAGCCCCATGAACGAGGTGCTGGTGGAGGAGTCGGTCATCGGTTGGAAGGAGTACGAGCTGGAGGTGATGCGCGACCGCAACGACAACGTGGTCATCATCTGCTCCATCGAGAACTTCGACCCCATGGGCATCCACACCGGCGACAGCATCACGGTGGCGCCCGCGCAGACGCTGACGGACAAGGAGTACCAACTGATGCGGGACGCGGCCATCCGCGTCATCCGCGAGATCGGGGTAGACACGGGCGGCTCGAACATCCAGTTCGCCAACAACCCGGAGACGGGGCGGATGGTGGTCATCGAGATGAACCCGCGCGTGTCGCGCAGCTCGGCCCTGGCCAGCAAGGCCACGGGCTTTCCCATCGCCAAGATCGCCGCCAAGCTGGCGATAGGGTACACGCTGGACGAGATTCCCAACGACATCACGCGCGAGACGCCGGCCAGCTTCGAGCCCACCATTGACTACTGCGTGGTGAAGATCCCCCGCTGGGCCTTCGAGAAGTTCCCCGGCGCCGACGAGACGCTGCATACGCAGATGAAGTCGGTGGGCGAGGCCATGTCCATCGGGCGGACCTTCAAGGAGTCGCTGCAAAAGGGCATTCGCTCGCTGGAGATCGCCCGCTTCGGCCTGGGGGCGGACGGGCGTGGGGCGCACTACGACACCATGCCGCGACAAGAGTTGATCGCGCGGCTGAGGGTGCCGCACCCGGACCGGCTGTTCCAGATGCGCAGCGCGCTGCGGGCGGGGATGAGCGAGGAGGAGCTGTACGAGATCACCAGGATTGACCGGTGGTTCATCCACAACATGAGGCAGATCGTGGACCTCCAGGATGAGGTGGCCGAGGTGCGCGACCTGCCGCGGAAGAACGGCCGCCCGGCCATCTCGCGAGAGCTGATGGGCGAGGCCAAGCGCATGGGGTTCGCCGACGTACAGCTCGCCACGCTGACCAAGAGCGACGAGGACACCATCCGGCAGATGCGCAAGGAGATGGGCATCGAGCCGGTGGTCAAGCTGGTGGACACCTGCGCGGCGGAGTTCGAGGCCTTCACGCCCTACTACTACTTCACCTACGAGCAGGAGGACGAGTGTCGGCCCTCGGAGGGGCGGAAGATCGTGATTCTGGGCGGCGGGCCGAACCGCATAGGGCAGGGGATCGAGTTCGACTACTGCTGTGTGCACGCGGCGCTGGCCCTGCGCGAGGACGGATTCGAGAGCATCATGGTCAACTCCAACCCAGAGACGGTCAGCACCGACTACGACACCTCGGACAAGCTCTACTTCGAGCCGCTGACCAAGGAGGACGTGCTCAACATCATCGAAAAGGAGCGGCCCGAGGGCGTGATTGTGCAGTTCGGCGGGCAGACGCCGCTGAACCTGGCCCAGCCGCTGGCCCGCGCGGGCGCGCACATCATCGGCACGACGCCGGATAGCATTGACCGCGCGGAGGACCGGCAGCTCTTCAAGGAGCTGCTGGACAAGCTGGGGCTGGTGCAGGCGGCGAATGACACCGCGACCTCGGTGGACGAGGCCAAGCGCATTGCGGAGCGGATTGGCTATCCGGTGGTGGTGCGACCGTCGTACGTGCTGGGCGGGCGGGCCATGGAGATAGTGTTCGAGGAGGAATCGCTGGACGAATACATGAGCGGCGCGGTGGAGGCCTCGCCGGAGCGACCGGTGCTGATTGACAAGTTCCTGGAGGACGCAGTGGAGGTGGACGTGGACGCAGTTGCCGATGGCGAGCGCTGCGTCATCGGGGGCATCCAGGAGCACATCGAGGAGGCGGGGATTCACTCGGGCGATTCGGCCTCGGTGCTGCCGGCCTTCAGCCTGGCCGAGGACGAGGTGCAGCTCATCAGGCAGAACACGCACGCCCTGGCCAGGGAGCTGGGCGTGGTGGGGCTTCTCAACGTGCAGTACGCGATCAAGAACGACGTGCTGTACGTGCTGGAGGTCAACCCGCGGGCCTCGCGCACGGTGCCCTTCGTGAGCAAGGCCATCGGCGTGCCCCTGGCCAAGCTGGCCGCGCGGGTGATGGCGGGCAGGACGCTAAAGGAGCTGGGCTTCACGCGGGAGTTCGAGACCGAGCACGTAGCCGTCAAGTACCCGGTCTTCCCCTTCGCCAAGCTGGCAGTCGTTGACACGCTGCTGGGGCCGGAGATGAAGTCCACCGGCGAGGTCATGGGCATTGACAGCGACTTCGGGGCGGCCTTCGCCAAGGCCTACATCGCCGCCGGCAACGAGCTGCCGCTGCGGGGCAGGGTGTTCATCAGCGTCAAGAACCAGGACAAGCGGCACATCATCTTCATCGCCAAGAAGTTAGTGGACATGGGCTTCCGCATCTGCGCCACCGCCGGCACGGCGCGGGTGCTGCGGCGGAACCGGATTGAGCCCATGCTGGTGCACCGGGTCAGCGACGAGGGATCGCCCAACGTGCTGGACCTGATCCGCGAGGGGGAGATTCAACTGGTGATCAACACCCCCACCGGCAAGATACCGGTCGAGGACCAGTCCCGCATTCGGCGGGAGGCGCTGTTGCACAACGTGGCGTGCATAACCACGCTGATGGGGGCGATGGCGGCGGTGAACGCCATCGAGGCCTTGCAGCGCGGGGACATAACGGTGCGGCCGCTGCAAGAGTACCACGAGATCATCCGCCGCTTCCAACTGGGTGTGGGCGTGGAGCCGGATGCGGCGGGGGGGTAGGCCCGCCCGAAGGGAGGGTGTCAACTGGGCGCCGGAAGGAACTTCGCAGACCGACTGTGGCAGGCGGTGGAGGAGAAGAACTCGCGCGTGTGTCTGGGGCTGGACCCGCGGCTGGAGCGCATCCCCCCGTTCGTGTGCCGCGAGGCCGATGGGCCGGGGGCGTGTCTACTGGCCTTCAACCAGCGCATCATCGAGGCGGCGGCCGAGCACGCCGTGGTGGCCAAGCCGCAGGTGGCCTTCTACGAGATGTATGGCCCGCCGGGCATGGCGGCGTTCGCGGAGACGGTTCGCTGCGCCAAGGAGCATGGGCTGATCGTGATAGCGGACGTCAAGCGCGGGGACATTGGCTCCACCGCGGCGGCGTACGCGCGGGCGTATCTGGGTCCCTCGGGCGAGCAGGGCGCGGCCTTCGACGTGGACGCGGTCACGCTCAACCCGTACCTGGGCAGTGACAGCGTGGAGCCCTTCCTGGCGGAGGTGGAGGCCTCCGGCAAGGGGCTGTTCGTGCTGGTGAAGACTTCGAACAAGTCCTCGGCGGAGATACAGGACCTGGAGGTGGCGGGGCAGCCAGTCTACCAGCACGTGGCTGGCTTGGTGGCCAGGTGGGCCGAGCGGCTGCCGGGGGAGAGGGGGTACTCGGGCGTCGGCGCGGTGGTGGGGGCGACCTTCCCCGAGCAGGCGGCTGAGCTGCGGCAGGTGCTGCCGGGCGTACCCTTCCTGCTGCCGGGCTACGGGGCGCAGGGGGCCTCGGCGGAGGACGTGGCCTGTTGCTTCGATGAGCAGGGATACGGGGCGGTGGTGAACTCATCGCGCGGGATCATCTTCGCCTACGAGGGCGCGCAGTGGGAGGACCGGCAGTTCGCCGAGGCCGCGGCCGAGGCGGCGAGGCGGATGAAGGAGGAGATCAACGAGGCCATTCGCCCGGGCTGACGGCGAGATTCTTCGCTCCCGCCGCACACGGCGGCGGGTCGCTCAGAATGACAGGCCTGTTGCCCGGGCGGTTTTCGGCCCGGCACCATTGCCAAGGCGGGGGCGCTTGCCTATAATGTGGCGCATTGTGCGGCGTGAGGGCCGGAGGCGATGAAGAGGGACCTGATAGCGGCGGCCGATCTGTCGCTGGAGGAGCTGACGCGCCTGCTGGACCTGGCAGAGGAGATGGAGAGCCGGGGCGGGCGCAGTGTGTGCGAGGGGCAGATTCTGGCCACGCTGTTCTACGAGCCCAGCACACGCACGCGGCTGAGCTTCGAGGCAGCCATGCTGCGGCTCGGGGGCGAGGTCATAGGCTTTGCCGATCCGCGCACGAGCTCGCTGGTCAAGGGCGAGACGTTGGCCGACACCGCGCGCATGGTGGAGCAGTATGCCGACATCATCGTCATCCGTCATCCGCTGGAGGGGTCGGCCAAGGTGATGGCCGACTACGCGGCCAAACCGGTCATCAACGCCGGCGACGGGGGGCACGAGCACCCAACGCAGACGCTGACCGACCTGTACACGCTGCGGCGGCTCCGGGGCGGCCTGGAGGGGTTGGTGGTGGGGCTGTGCGGCGACCTGAAGTACGGGCGGACGGTACACTCGCTGGCTCCGGTTCTGGCGAAGTTGGGGGCTAAGCTGTATTGCATTGCGCCGCCCGAGCTGACGATGCCGCAGGAGTTCCTGACCGAGGCCGAGGAGAACGGGGCGCTGCTGGGGCAGGTGACGACGCTGGAGGAGGTCATCGGGGAGCTAGATGCCCTCTACATGACGCGCGTGCAGAAGGAGCGCTTCGAGCGCGCCGAGGACTACGAGCGGGTCAAGGGCACGTACGTGGTCACCAAAGACTCGCTGGACGGGGCCAAGCAAGACATGCTGATCCTGCACCCGCTGCCACGGGTGGATGAGATAGCCTACGAGGTTGACGACGATCAACGAGCCGCCTACTTCCGGCAGGCGGGCTTCGGCGTGCCCGTGCGCATGGCGCTGATCGCCGCGCTGCTGGGCCGGGCGGGCCGGGCAGTCCTGGCGCCAGCGGAGGTGGCTGCCGACCGCGCTAGACAGCGGCCGGCCGCCGGCGAGGGCGCGGCCGCACGGTGCGGGAACGCCAGGTGCGTCACGCAACAGGAGAGCTACCTGGCTCCGGAGCTCGTGGCCAATGTGCGGGCAGGCGCTCGCGGCGGAGGGACCGGCGACTCGACCTCGTGGCGTTGTGCGTACTGCGAGCAGACGGTCTGACGTGACCGATACTCGCCCCCGCCGATGTGCACAGCCGAACGGGAGGCGTGAACGATGGAAGTCGAACTCGCGAAGTGCAAGAAGGTGGCGGTAGCCTACAGCGGGGGCCTGGACTCGGCCCTCTGCATCAGGCTGCTGTTTGACAAATACGGCGCGGAGGAAGTGCTACCCGTGACCGTCAACGTCGGTCTGCCGGACTGGGAGATCGAGGACGCCAAGAGCAAGGCGGAACTGCTGGGCGTGCCCTGGCAGTTCATCGAGGCCACCGACGAGTTCGCCGACCAGTGGATCGCGAAGGCGGTCCAGGCCAACAGCTCGTACGGGGGCTATCCGGTGGCCACCTCGATGACGCGGCAGCTGATCGCGCAGAAGGTGGCCGAGTACGCCGTGGAGCAGGGCTGTGACGCCATCTGCGAGGGCTCCACGGGCAAGGGCAACGACCAGTTCCGCATGCACAACGTGTTCAGCATCTTCGCGCCGGGCCTGACGGTGATAGTGCCGGTGCGCGACTTCAACTTCACCCGGCAGGAAGAGAAGGAGTTGAGCAAGGAGTACGGCATTCCCCACAAGGAGGGCATCGGGGACGACCTGACCATGTGGTGCCGTTCCATCGGCAGCGGCGAGGTGGA
Organism: Armatimonadota bacterium; assembly: GCA_046760465.1. Classification (GTDB taxonomy): domain Bacteria; phylum Armatimonadota; class Zipacnadia; order JAUWAU01; family JBHIEF01; genus JBHIEF01. Next base: position 6,275 of record JBHIEF010000118.1, read on the forward strand.
CAACATCCACATGCGCCTGCCGGAGAGCGACTACATCTGGTACAAGTTCCCGGAGAACGCCCCCGACAAGAAGACCACCATCGAGATTGAGTTCAGCAACGGCCTGCCGGTGAGCTGCGACGGCAAGAAGACGCTGACGGAGATCATCCATTACCTCAACGAGGTAGCCGGCGCGAACGGCATCGGCAAGCTGGACCTGATGGAGGACGGGATGATCGGCCTCAAGTCCCGCGAGGCCTACGAGGCCCCGGCGGCGGAGGTGATCCTCAAGCTGCACCGGGACCTGGAGGCCATGTGCCTGACCAAGGAGGAGCGGCAGTTCAAGGCCATGGTGGACCAGCAGTGGGCGTACCTGGTCTACCACGGGGCCTGGTTCCATCCACTCAAGGACGAGCTGGACGGGTTCATCGAGCGCTCGCAGAAGCACGTGGAGGGATGGTACAAGGTGGACCTCTACAAGGGCAACGTTGACATCGTGGATCGCGAGTCGCCCTACTCGCTGTTCAAGCCGGAGATCCGCTCGCTGGCCACCGAGGGCTGGGACCAGCGGGAGAGCAGCCCGGCGGTGAAGATCCACAGCATGCAGTACCAGATCCTCGGGAGGCGGGGGCTGTAGATGGCCAAGTCCGGCCCGGTGGGTGCGCGTGGGAAGCGCCAGGTAGATGAGCTGGTGCTGGCCTACAGCGAGTCCACTACAGCCGACAGCCACATGATCGCGGAGGACATCTGGGGCAGCCAGGCCCATGCCATCATGCTGGGCCGGCAGGGCATCATCGCTCCGGATGTCCTCCGCAGCATACTCTCCTGTCTGGAGGAGGCGCGCCAGGACCACCAGCGCGGGAAGCTGAAGCTGAAGGCCCGGCTCGAGGACGTGCACATGAATGTGGAGGACTACGTGCGGCGCAAGGCAGGCCCGGACGCGGCCGGGCGCCTCCATACGGCGCGCTCGCGCAACGACCAGGTGGTCACCGACACGCGCATGCACCTGCGTGTGCGCCTGCTTGCGGTGCAGGAGGCCCTGGGTGACCTACGGGAAGCACTGCTGGACGTCGCCAAGGATCACGCGGACACGGTGATGCCCGGCTACACGCACACGCAGCACGCGCAGCCCATCACCTTAGGCTTTTGGGCGACGGCGCACGCGGAGGCGCTGAGCAGGGACGCCGACCGACTGGCGGCGGCCTATGAACGGACGAACCAGTGCCCGTTGGGAGCCTGCGCGCTGGCGGGGACGTCGTTCGACAGCGACCGCAAGCTGACGGCGGAGTTGCTGGGCTTCGGCGGAGTCGTGGAGAACTCGCTGGATGCGGTGGGCTCGCGGGACTTCGTGCTGGAGGCGCTGTCCGCGCTGGCCATACTGGCGGCGAACCTGTCGCGCCTGTGCGAGGAGGTCGTGGTCTGGAGCAGCCACGAGTACGGGATGTTCGAGCTGGATGATGCGGTGGCGCTGGGCAGCTCCATAATGCCCCAGAAGAAGAACCCGTGCGTGGCGGAGCTGGCGCGTGGACGCGCGGGCCTGGTGTACGGGGCTTTGATGCACACTCTCAGCGCCCTGAAGTCGGTGCCCGGCGGGTACAACCGCGACCTTCAGGAGGACAGGCTGCCGCTGTGGGAGTCGCTGCACGCGAGCGAGGGCAATCTGCGCATCATGGCCCACGTGATCGGCACGATGGAGTTCCACACGGAGCGGATGGCGGAGCTGGCCGGCGCCAACTTCGCCACGGCCACCGAGCTGGCCAACTACCTGGTGGCCGAACGCGGCATGGCCTTCCGCGAATGCCACGAGATGGTGGGCGGCACGGTGGCGGCGCTGGCGCAAGAGGGCAAGACCTTTGCGGACCTGGAGCGCGTGGGCGAGCTGCTGGCGGCGAAGGGCGTCGAGCTGAACACGGAGGAGCTGCGGTCGCTGCTGGACCCGGCCCAGTGCGTTGCCCGGCAACGCAGCCTGGGCTCGACGGCTCCGCGAGAGGTGCGCCGCATGGCGCGCAAGCTGCGGCAGGGCGTGCAGCGCGACCGCCGGGGCGTAGCCAAGCGCCGCGCGAGCCTGTCGGCCGCGCGCCGCCGCACGCAGCAAGTGGTAGATGCAGTCCTGGCCGGGAGAACCGTTACACAGGCGCTGCGACGGTAGTCAACGTCCGGTTGGCTGTGGTCCGCTGAGATTACCCGCAAGCTGTACCCCGAATCGGAATGAGTCGTCAGCATCAGGCCGAGGTGATCAGCAACACGCCCCTGGAGGCCTCGGGGCACTTCGTGATGATCCTGGAGTGCCCGGAGGTGGCCGGTGCGGCGCGGCCCGGGCAGTTCGTGCACGTGCGGTGCAGCCCCTACCACGACCCGCTGCTGCGGCGGCCGCTGTCGGTGGCGGGCGTCTCGGATGACCAGACCAGGCTGTCGCTGTTGGTGCGCGAGGTGGGCAAGGGGACGGCCATCCTGGCACGACTGGCCGAGGGGGCGAAGGTGGACATACTGGGCCCCCTGGGCAACGGGTACACGCTCCGTGTGGACAAGGACGACCGCGAGTTCGTGCTGGTGGCGGGCGGGTACGGCGCGGCGCCGATTCACTTCGCCGCCCGCTGCCTGGGCCAGATACGCGGCAGGCTGGAGCAGCCGCGCCTATCCGTGTTCCTGGGTGCAGCCAGCGCCGACCGGCTCGCCTTCGCGGACGGGCTGAGCAGCACGGCCGACGACCTGCACCTGGTCACCGAGGACGGCAGCGTCGGAGATCGAGGCCTGGTGACCGACCCGCTGACAGCGTACCTGGAGACGGCCGAGGTGACGCGGGTGATGGCCTGCGGGCCGACGGGGATGATGGCCGCGGTGGCGAGGATCTGTGAGCGGCAGGAGATCCCCTGCGAGGTGTCCCTGGAGAACTGGATGGGCTGCGGGGTGGGGGCGTGCTTGGGGTGCGTTGTGCCGGTGCGCCCGGAGGGAGAGGCGGAGGGCGGCGCGCGCGGGCAGCGCTATGTGCGCGTGTGCGCGGACGGCCCCGTGTTCGACGCGCACGCTATTGTCTGGGAGGCCATGCCGTGAGCGAGGACGGCGCGCCCAACCTGGCGGTGGAGCTGGGGCCACTGCGCCTGAAGAACCCGGTGATGGCGGCCTCGGGTACGTTTGGCTTTGGGCGGGAGTACGCCGACGAGGTGGAGGTCAGCGAACTGGGCGCCGTGGTTGTGAAGGGGACTACGCTCTCGCCATGGCCCGGGAATGCGCCTCCGAGGATCGTGGAGACGGCCGCAGGGATGCTCAACTCCATCGGGCTTCAGAACGACGGCGTGGAGGCCTTCGTCGAGGAGAAGCTGCCGTGGCTGCGGGAGCATGGGGCCACGGTGATCGTGAACGTGTGCGGCGCGCGGGTGGAGGAGTACGCGCGGGTCTGTGAGATCCTGGACGAGGCGAAGGGCGTTGCCGGAGTGGAGATCAACGCCTCCTGCCCCAACATCGCCGCCGGCGGGCTGAGCTTCGGCACGCGCTGCCCGGACCTGGAGGAGCTGGTATCAGCTTGTAGAGAGGCGACGCGGCTGCCGATGCTGGTGAAGCTATCGCCGAACGTGACGGACATCGTCGAGCTGGGCCTGGCGGCGGCGGACGCGGGCGCGGACGGGCTCTCGCTGGTGAACACCTTGCGGGGCCTGGCCATCAACGCCGAGACGCGTCGTCCGGTGCTGGGGAACGTGGTGGGTGGGCTGTCGGGGCCGGCCATCAAGCCCGTGGCGCTGCGCATGGTCTACGAGCTGCGCCGGGAGCTGGAGGTGCCCATCGTGGGCATGGGCGGCATCATGAACGCCGCGGATGCCGTCGAGTTCCTGATCGCTGGAGCGAATGCCGTGGCCGTGGGCACCGCGAACTTCGTCAACCCGCGGGCAACGCTGGAGGTCATCGCGGGCATCGAGGAGTACCTGGTGCGTCACGGCCTCAGCGACGTGAGGGAACTGGTCGGGTCGCTTCAGGTCTGACCGGGGGCCACGCCCAAGGGCGAGCATGGACGTCGCCATCTGCATCGTCAATCACAACACCCGCGACCTGCTGTTGGAGTGCCTGGACTCGATCAAGCGCCATGCCGACGCGGCCGAGGTGGTGGTAGTGGACGCGGCCTCGACCGACGGCAGCGCCGCGGCCGTCCGCGAGCGGCATCCCGACGTGCGGGTGATCGAGTTGGAGCGGAATCTGGGCTTTGGGGCGGGATGCAACCGAGGCATCGAGGCGACCAAAGGCGAGGCCGTACTGCTGCTGAACGCCGACACGCGGCTGACGGGGTCGGCGCTGGGGGCGATGACCGAGGCGCTGGCGGCGGAGGAGACGGTGGCTCTGGTGGGGCCGCGGCTGGTGGGACCGGACGCGACCCTCCAGCGCTCGTGCCGGACGTTTCCCACGCTCCTCACGGCTTTCTTCGCCTACACGGGCCTGAGCAAGGCCTTTCCGAGGAGCCGGCTCTTCGGGCGCTACGAGATGGGCTGGTGGGACTACGACGAGCGGCGGGAGGTGGACTGGCTCTCGGGGGCGTGCATGTTGGTGCGGAGGTCGTCGCTGGCGGAGGTGGGGCTGTTCGACGAGGACTACTACATGTACGCCGAGGAGGCCGACCTCTGCATGCGGCTGCGCCGGGCGGGGCGCCGGGTGGTGTACGAGCCGGCGGCCGAGGTGGTCCACCACGAGGGCGCGAGCACCAGCCAGCGCTGGCCGGAGATGGTGATGGCCTCGCACCGCAGCACGCTGCGCTTCTTCCGCAAGCACTACGGACGTGCCTCGGCGCTGGCGCTGCGCGCGATAGTCTTCGGCGGGAACCTGGTGCGTCTGCTGGGCGCGAGCGTGGTGTGGCTGGTCAGGCCCTCGGCGCGGCCGGCGCTGGGGGAGCGGTTAGGAATCTACGCGGGCGCGCTGCGCGTGAGCCTGAGCCGATGCGCATAGCGCAGATCACCTACAGCTACCAGCCGATTACCGGCGGCGGGGACGTCTACGTCCAGCAGCTTCGTGAGGTGGTCGAGCACGCCGGTCACCAGCACGTGGTGCTTCAGCGGCGCGCGCGCGAGGTTGGAGAGGGCGTGCGCACGTTCCCAGGCGTGCCTCGGCTGCTGCGGAGCAAGGAGTACTGGCTGCTGCCGCTGTTCTTGCCGCTGCAGCGGGGCTGGCTGCGGGCCTGTGACGTGCTGATCGTCCACTATCCGAACTACCTGCCGCCGGTGCGGTGGCACAGGGGCACGATCTGCATCTCGCACGGGGTCAACTGGGACGACCGGCCGCGGTCGTGGGCGGGGCGCGCGAAGCGGCGCTTCTACGAGAGCGCCTTTCGCCGAGCCAGGGCGTTCGTGGCTAACGACACCAACTTCCTGCGGGAGATGGGGCTAGACGTCAAGCCGGCAGAGCGCGCCTTCGAACAGGTGGCGCCGGGCAAGTGGTACATCCCTAACTGTGTGGACGCGGCGCGGTTCCGTGAGGCGGAGCCGCTGGCGGAGCTGGCGGAGCTGGCCCCGATCGTCGTGCCGCGCAACCTGTATCGGAACCGCGGCGTGCACCTGGCCATTGACGCCTTCGCGCGGATCGCGGGCGAGCATCCCGAGACGCACCTGGTGGTGGTCGGGGCGACGGGGCAGGCGGAGTACGGAAAGGAGCTGGAGGCGCAGGTGCGAAGGCTCAGGCTGGAGCAGCGCGTGGTCTTCTGGGGGCCGGTGGCCTGGGCACAGATGCCGCGAGTGTATGCGGCGGCGCGGGCGGCGGTGGTTCCCTCGGTGGCGGGCGAGGGGACGTCGCTGGCGGCGCTGGAGGCCATGGCCAGCGGCACGCCGACGCTGTGCACGCGGGTGGGGGGGCTACCAGACCTCCCCGCGGAGCTGTGCGAGCCGGAGGCGAACGCGGTGGCGGCGGAGATGAGCCGGATGCTGGAGGCGGGGGAGGAGATCGGCAGGCGGCAGCAGCAGGCGGTACGAGAAGGCCACGGGCTGGAGCGCTGGGAACAGGCATGGTTGGCGGTAGTCGAGCAAGTGGCCGCAAGCGGGTGAACGGAGATGGAGATACGCAGTCTGGGGAGCCTGGAGCCCTTCACAACGCTGGACGGATCGCTGATCCGAGAGTTCTTCCATCCGCGCGGCTCGGGTGCGCGGAACCAGAGCCTGGCGCACGCCCTGGTGGCCGCCGGGCAGAGCACGCTGCGACACGCTCACCCGCAGACGGAGGAGATCTACTACGTGCTCTCGGGCGACGGAGCCATGCAGGTAGGTGGCGAGACGGAGCGGGTGGGGCCGGGGGATGCGGTGCTGATACCACCGGGCGCGGAACACCGCCTCACGTGCGTGGGGCCTGAGCCACTGGAGATCCTGTGCATATGCTCGCCGCCGTACGAGGATGAACACACGGTGATCGTGGAGGGGAGGCTGGGGTAGGGTGAGGGTGCCGGCGGAGCCGCGACTGGGGGAGCGCGTCCGAGCCGTGGAGCGCGCGACGGGGAAGCGCATAGTGCTGCGCAATGTGCGCACGTGCGATCCGTCGTTCCGGGGGCGGATAGCGCACCGTCCGGGGTACGTGGTGCTGGAGTACCGCGACGACCAGCCGGGGTACTTCTGGCACGTGCCGATCGTGGAGGAGCTGCTGCGGTTGGTGGAGTTAGGGGCGGGCAGCGTGACGCTGTATGAGGGCGACCGGCAGTATGTGGAGGTGCCGCTGAGGTAAGCGCCACCGCACGCCACCGCCGCAGGCCTGCGGAGCTCCTCCAACCCCGGTCCAGCGCTAACTCCGCACAACCGCGTCAGCCGCGGAGGCCACGGTCGCAGGCTGACTCCGGCAGGGCCAGCCACCCCCAGTCGCCAGCGGGAGCTGGCTCCTACGCATTGAGGGGGCGGCCGATGTGGAGGACGGCGTCGCCGAAGCCGAAGGAGCCAGGATGAATCAGGCGGGCCGGGCCGTTGCCGACTGGGACGTCCTCGACCACGTCGCCCGTGCGGGGGTTGATCCAGGCGGTGGGCAGCTCGGCCATGGCGCCCTCGACCTCGACGGTGGCGTGACCGCCCTCGGCCAGGTAGACCAGATAGTGCTCGCCGGGCTTGGCCAGACATAGGCCGCGGTCGGTCAGATCGTTGTTGGGCTCCATCTCCCAGTAGGGC
>JBHIEF010000119.1:0-13109 GCA_046760465.1 Armatimonadota bacterium
GCCAAACGAAAAGCCCCCGTCTCCCTGTAGAGACGGAGGCCCTGGCTCCGCGGTACCACTCTACGTGGTCACTGCCGGCAGGTGGCAGTGGACCCGCTCTGGTCGGCACGGGATCAGAGGATCCGATGCCGTCTCCCTTGTAACGGCGGGAGCTCCGTCAGGGACTACTCAGGGCGCGCGCCCCTTTCGACCTGCGACTCGAGGGCGAGTTTCGGCGGCTCTGGGACCTGCCTCGCAGCTACCGGCAGTTCTCTGTGCTCCCGCGGCCGCCTACTGCTCCCTGTCATCGTCTTTGGCCGCCAGATTGTCGCCCGGCAGTGTAGCACGTGGGCACCGACTTGTCAAGCCTGGGCCCTGCGCCAGCGCACGCCGCTGGGCGTGTCCTCCAGCACGATGCCCTGCCCAGCCAGTTGAGCGCGAATCTCATCGGCGCGGGCGTAATCCCTGTCCGCGCGCGCCCGCTCGCGCTCCTGAATGAGCGCCTCGATCTCCTCGTCGAGCGCGCCCTTCTCGTGCTCGATGACGGCCAGCACCGTGTCGAAGCGCTTCAGGAGGTCGGCGGCCTTCCCCAGCAGCTCCCTGCTGGCCCAGCCCTCGGCCATGGCGGCGTTGACCGGGCGCATCATGGTGAACACGTGGCCCAGCGCCCCCGGCAGGTTGAGGTCGTCGTCCATGGCCGCCTCGAAGCCCTGCCGCGCCTTGTCCAGCTCCCCCAGCAGCCAGTCCCGCTGCTGCGGATCCGGCTTTGGGTCGGTCGCGGTAGCCGCCAGGCGCTCCTCGATGCGGTCCGCGAAGTCCCGCAGCCGTTCCAGCGAGTGGGCCGCCTCGTCGAAGTGCTCGCGGCGGATGTCCAGTTGGCTGCGATAGTGGGCCCGGGCCGTCAGAGCCAGCCGAATGGCCGCCGGGTCCAGCCCCTGCTCCACCAAATCTCCCAAGGTGTAGAAGTTGCCCAGCGACTTCGACATCTTCTGCCCATCGGCCGTCACATAGCCCGCGTGGACCCACGTGCGCGCAAAGGGCACGCCCGTGGCGCCCTCGCTCTGGGCGATCTCGTTCTCGTGGTGAGGGAAGATCAGGTCGGTCCCGCCCGCGTGCAGGTCTATCGTCTCCCCCAAGTACTTCATGGCCATGGCCGAGCACTCCAGGTGCCAGCCGGGCCGCCCCGGCCCCCAGGGGCTGTCCCAGGCGGGCTCGCCCTCCTTCGCGCCCTTCCAGAGAGCGAAGTCGGTGACGTCGTCCTTGTACTCGTCGGCGTCCACCCGGGCCAGGGTCGCCCCCGCCACCTCCTCGGGCTGCCGCCGCGACAGCTTGCCGTAGTCCTTGAATGCCGACACACGGTAGTAGATGCTATCTCCGGCCTGGTAGGCCAGGCCGCGCTCCAGCAGCGTGGCCACAATCTCCTGCATCTCCTTCACGTGCTCGGTGGCCCTGGGCATGACCTCGGGCTGCTCGATCCGCACCAGGTCCATGTCGCGCAGGAAGACCGGCACGTACCGCTCGGTATACTCGGCCAGCTCCACGCCCTCGCGCTGGGCTCCCGCGATGGTCTTGTCGTCCACGTCGGTGATGTTCATGACGTGCTGCAAGCCGAAGCCCTTGTAGCGGAAGTACCTGCGCATGGTGTCAAACAGCAGGAAGGTGCGCAGGTTGCCAATGTGGATGACGTCGTAGACGGTGGGGCCGCAGGTGTACATGCGCACCGTGTTGCCCTCCGCCGGTGCGAAGGGCTCCTTGGCGCGACTCAACGTGTTGTAGATCCTCAGCTCGCCCATGCTCGACACCCGGCCCAGTGCTTTCTGGCCTTGATGCGCCTGCGCGTTATCGGCTTACCCTCCAGAAGTGCCCAGACGCCCCGCCTGGCCACGCTTGCATGCGAACGAGCGGAGGCTGGCCCGCGAATGCCTCCGCTCGGCACTTCTCAGCAGCTCCGGCGCCGCGCCGCTAGCCTGCCCGGGCCATCTTGCCGGCCACCTTCTGGATGAAGGCCTTGGTGGCGCCTTGGGCGTGCGTGGTGGTGGCCACATAGGTGACCACGTAGTACTTGGTGTAGCTGAAGCCCACCGTCAGGCCACCGCTGGGAGCGTAGCAGCCACCGTCCTTCACCGCGACCGTGGTGTAGCCATTGGCCTTCTTGATCGTGCCCTGCTTGGCCGTGTAGAAGGCCTTGGCCTTCGCCGTGCTCGTGCCCAGCTTGTGCACCCTCACCGTCAGGTAGGTCTTCCCGCTCTGGTAGGTCCGGGACAGGCACTCGGTGACGCCGGCCTTGATGTAGGCGCCGTCGCCGCCGTCGTAGATGACCGACAGCTTGCCCGGGTTGGGCGCATAGGCGTCGCTCTTGGCCACGATCTGCCAGCCGGCCACCTCCCCCGCCTTGGGCAGGAAGGCCGCCAGCGCTTGCTGTGTGGCACCCACCGGCTGCGGCGTGGTGGCGAGCACCACACCGACCACGACGGTCGAGGCAACTGCTGCGAGCAGGTATCGTGCGCGCATGGTAGTCACTCCCTCCGCGGGTACGTGCTCGGGCTCGAGGGCCCTAGTCAGCACGCACCGTCGTCTGCGCCTCGTCCTCGAAGCCCACCGAGTCCTCGGGAGCGGGACTAGAGCTGGAGGAGCCGGTAGGCTCTTCCTCCACGGCGGACTCTATCTCCGAGACGATCTTGCTCGACTCCCGCTTGAACTCGCGGATGCCCTGCCCGAAGGACTTCATGATGTCGGGCAGCTTCTTCGCTCCGAAGAGCAGGAAGATGATGAGGAGAATGACGAGCAACTCATTCGTTCCCAGACCGAACATGGCTCTCCCCCACTTGTGGCCTAGCTAGGCCAGATCCGTGTCAATGATGTCCATGTGCTCCGGATTGTCAGTGCCCAGGCCGCGGGCCGCGGCCGAGGCGATGTGCTTGGGCAGGCGGCCGGTCTGCTCGAGCGAGGGCGCGCCCGCCTCGGCACGCTTCGCCTCGATTATCTGCCAGCCCTGATAGTCCAGGGCCACAGGGTCCTGCGAGCAGAGAATCCCGCTGTAAGCCCACACCACACGCTCGAGGCTGCTGGGCACTGGCCCCTGATCCCAGCAGACCCGCGTGGCGTCGGCCAGGATCAGCCGGGTCTTGCTGGTGACGGCCGCATGCGCGTTGATGTCGGCTATGTATGGGTCGCAATTGTTCCCGTGACAGCGCCCCGGGTTGTTGATTGACCCATAGTGGTTCTTCATCGCGCAGGTGATGCCGGCGCCGCCATGATCCTTCAGCACGGGCATGTTGATGAGCGCTGAGGTGTATTGCGTCAGCCACCTGGTGAACCGTCCGCTCCAGACTCCGCTCTTGGTGGGCGCGTCCCAGTCGTTGCCGTGGCTCGTGCACTGCACTCCCGAAGGCCCGGGCTCCAGCTCGTAGCCCGCTTGGCGCAGCTCGTCGGCGTTGCGGTCCCAGATGACGATGTTGCGGGCCGCGATGCCCATGGCCTGAAGGCGCTCGGCCACCACCGCCACCAGCAGCGGCTCGGTCGCTATCTTGGCTCGGCCGATGGTGCCCACCTTGATGCCCACGACGTCGTCGGAGCCGAAGAACTGCTCCCAGGCCTTCTGCACGTCGCTCTCGCCCGAGAGCTTCGTCACCGCGAAGTCCACCAGCTCTTCCACGGCCTTCCGATTGAGCTGCCGCGGCGCGTCGTGGGCGCCGGAGTGCCGGGCGATCACCACGCGGCTGGCCTCCGAGGGCGCCTCGGGCTCGGGCGTCGGCGCGGGCGGCGTAGTCGGCTGAGGCGGTGGCACCTCCGCGATGCCCGTCCCCCGCCGGCCGCAGCCGGCCAGGGACGTTGCCGCGGCCCCGGTCGCCCCCACGGCCAGCTTCCTGAGGAAGTCCCGTCGTCCCAGGCTTTGGTGGTTCCCGCTCATCGCAATCGGGTACGTCGGCTATCTTATCATAAATACCCCGGCAATGCAAAGCCGGTTACGTGACTCCGGTCACGGGCCATGTCAGGCTCTGTAGGGGCCGAAACGCTCCCCCGCCCGCTGCGCACGGCGCCGCTCCGAGCGTACCTCGCCCCTCAGGTCAACCTGGTGACCTCAGTCACGGCCGCAAGCTGCATTATCTGCTCGCGGGTGCAGCTCACCGGCCCGATGTTGCTGGCGGCCGCGGCTCCGGCGCCCACACCTCGCGCAATGGCGCGGCGCATCTCCACCCCCTGAAGGAAGGCCTCAGCGAAGCCGGCGACCAGAGCGTCTCCGGCACCGACCGGACTGACCAGGTCAATCTCGGGGGGCCTGGCCACCCAGTTGCCGTGCTCGGCCGTGGCCACGACCGCTCCGCGCGCGCCCATACTCACGAACACAATCTCCACGCCGTCCGCCACGAGCTCGCGCGCCGCCGCCTGTATCGCCTCCGTCCCCGCCACTGGCTCGCCGACCAGTTGCTGAAACTCCTCCAGGTTCGGCTTGAGCATCATGGGCTTGGCCTTGGCGCCCTCGATCAGTGGCTCGTCGCGCGTGTCTAGAATGGTGGGCCGGTCGTGACTCTTGGCCAGCTCGATGATCTCCGCGTAGATGTTGATGGGCACGCCTCGCGGCACCGCGCCGGAGACGACTAGCAGCCTGCTCTTCTCCAGCAACTCCGGCAGCCGCTGCTTTAGCCTGGCGATCTCGCTGGGCGTGACCAGGGGGCCAAGCTCATCTACGCGCGTGCTGGTGCGGTTCTTCGGGTCAATGATGGAGATACAGCGCCGCGACTCCTCCTCGATGCGCACGAAGTCGGCCAGGATGCCCTCCTTGGCCAGCTCCCTTCGCATGAACTCCAGAGCCGTGCCACCCGCAAAGCCCGAGGTCACAACGGGCATGCCCAGCTTCCTGAGGATGCGGGCCACGTTGATGCCCTTGCCGCCAGGCGCGGCGCGGAAGCGATCGGGCCGATGGTACTGGCCCACAGCGAAATTGGGCACCTGGTAGACGCGGTCAATGCCGGCACTCAAGGCGATGGTAGCGATCATGGCTGCGCGAGGCACTTCCGCGCCACAATCCTCCAGACCTCTCTAGCCCGCTCCTGCCTTGACAGGTCCACGCCCCGCCACTAGACTGGCCACGAAGCCAAGGGAGTGTCGCCAGTGCGTGGCCAGGAGCGTGTCTGCGCCTCGGCGCCGGGACGCTTGTGCCTGTTCGGCGAGCACCAGGACTTCCTGGGGCTGTCCGTCATCGCCTGCCCCATTGACCTCCGCATTCAGTTCACCGGCACGCCCAGGGACGACCTGGTGTTCGCCATCGAGATGCCCGACATCGGCGAGCACGACGTGCTGGAGGCCGACGGGGAGCTCGAGTACGTCGGTCGCCGCGACTACCTGCGCGCGGCGATGAACGTGCTGCGGCGCGCGGGCCTGCGCTTCGTGCGCGGATACGACCTCACCGTCACCAGCCGCATTCCCATCAACGCGGGCACCTCCTCCTCCTCGGCCATGGTCATCGCCTGGGTCCGGTTCCTGCTGGAGACCCAAGCCGGCGCGCTGCCTCGGGACCCCGTGTCCATCGCCGAGTTCGGCAACGCCGCCGAGGTGCAGGAGTTCGGCGAGCCCGGCGGCATGATGGACCACTACACCTCCGCGCTGGGCGGGCTGCTCCACATAGACTGCGCCGAGCCCATCACCGTGACGCGTCTGCCGGCCGAGCTGGATGGCTTCGTCCTGGGCAACTCGCTGGAGAAGAAGCCGACCACCGAGATTCTGGCCAAGTCGAAGAGCGACGTGCGCACCGGCCTGGCGATTCTGAGGCGCTGCCTCACCGACTTCGATCTGAGGACGACGCCGGTTGAGGTGGCCGCGCCCTTCTTTGCGGATATGCCCCCCGACAGCGCGCGCAAGCTGGCCGCCAACTTCGTCAACCGCGACCTGTGCCGGCGTGCCGAAGCCATGCTGTCCCGGAGGGACTTCGACCCCGAGCAGCTCGGGCGGCTGCTCACCGCCCACCACGTCCAGTTGCGCGACGGCCTGGGCATCTCGACCGACAAGATCGAGCGCCTGATAGAGGCCTCCATGGAGGCCGGGGCCCTGGGAGCCAAGATCAACGGCTCCGGCGGGGGCGGCTGCATGTTCGCCTACGCCCCGGGCCGCCAAGACGCCGTCAAGGAGGGCCTGGATGAGGCCGGCGCCGAGGCCTTCGTGGTCAGTGTGGACGAGGGGGTCAGCTTCACCGCCCAGGCCTAGGCGCGAGCGCGCCTCTGCCGCGTCCCGCTCCCGATCACTGGAGCAGTTGGAGTATCGCGCGCGCGACGACGGTGTGGCCGATGCGGTTGAGGTGGAGGTTGTCTCCGTAGAGGTGTTTGGAGCTGGTGGCGGACTGACGGAAGGCGGCCGGCACGTCGGCCAGCAGCGCGCCCGTCAAGGCGGCCACCGTGCGCACAGCGGCGGCGGCCTCCTCGGACGACTTGCCCCGCACGTCCAGGAACCTGCCCTTGTCCTCCTGGGGCACGATGGGCGGCGGCGCGACCAGGATGATGGCCGCGTGTGTCTCGGCATTCAGCCTCCTCGCCAGCTCGCCCAGGTCCCGCTGGAACGCTTCCTCCTGCCAACGCAGCGAGTCCACCAACCCCAGCGAGACTATGACGATCTGCGGGTCCAGCGCGGCCACGCCGTCCACCGAGCGCAGCGCGGAGCTGGCGGTGCTGCGCTCCGTGGCCAGGTTCTCCAGGCGGAAGGTCTTGTTCGCCATCCCGGCGCCGCTCTGGTACTGCTCCCGCAGCAGGGAGAGCAGGATGTCTGGGAAGGCCGAGGGCCCAGACGCCAGCGGCGGCGGCAGGGCCGAGCAGTCGCCCAGCACGGCCACGGTTACCTCCGCGTCCGACTCCAGCACGTAGTGCCGAAACAGCCGCAGCCAGCGGGGCGTCGCAGTCGTTGGGCTCACCGGAGGCGCGACGGCGCCTCCCGCCCCAGTGCCCCACACCTCCAGCTCCCTCAGGAACATGTAGTTATCGCCCGCCAGCCCGCCGCCGTAGGTATCGCGGAAGGCCACCTTCACGTACCGCGCCTTCTGCGGCGGGAACACGTGCTTGAGGGTCTGGAGCTGGCGGTCGGGGAAGATGTAGCGCCGCAGGAGCACGAACTTCTCTCCGTCCACCCCCACGTATATCTCCACGGTCCTGGTGTTGCCGTTGAGGCTGTTCAGGACCTCGATCCGCGAGATGTCGCACACGCCGCCCAGGTCCACCACCACCCACTTGGGTGACTGTGGCCCACCGTCTGTGGCGAAGCACCCCGGCGGCTGATCGCTGTCCTTGATCCCGTCCACCAGCCCCGTCCACCCGCCCTGGTTGGGCGCGTTGCACTGGTAGGACCGGTTTAGGGCTAGGTTCTGCTCCGCGGCCCAGCTCGGCATTGCCAGAGCGAATCCTGAGACGATCAGCAGCGGCCACCTGCCCCCTCGCCGCCGCACCAATCGGCTGTCCACGGCTCCGGGCCTCCTTTACAGCACTGCCAGCTCCATGCTCATGTCTAAGGAGGGCGCAGAATGGGTCAGGGCCCCCACCGAGATCATGTCCACGCCCGTCGCCGCTATGGCCCGCACGTTGTCCAGCCTGACGCCGCCGGAGGCCTCTAGCTCCGCTCGCCCTGCCACCAGCTCCACGGCGGCGCGCATGGTGTCCAGGTCCATGTTGTCCAGCATGATGACGTTCGCGCCCGCCTCGAGGGCCTGCTGCACTTGCTCCAGCGTCTTCGCCTCCACCTCGATCTTGGCGCCCGAGGTGCTTGCCCTCCGTGCCGCCCTCACGGCCTCGACCACGCCGCCGGCTGCCTCCAGGTGGTTGTCCTTGATCAGCACTGCGTCGTAAAGGCCCATGCGATGGTTGTGGCCGCCACCGGCACGCACGGCAGCCTTCTCCAGGGCGCGCAGCCCTGGCGTGGTCTTACGCGTATCCATGATACGCACGTCCGGCCCGGCCGCCTCGGCGAATTCCCGGGTGAGGGTGGCTACTCCGCTGAGGCGTTGCAGGAAGTTGAGCGCGCTGCGCTCGGCCGCCAACAGGGCCTGTGCCCGGCCTGCGGCCCGGAGGACCTCATCTCCGGAGGCGACCTCGGCGCCGTCCTGGACGCGCACCGACACCTGCGTGGCACGGTCCACCGCCAGGAAGACCTCGCGCGCGATGTCGGTGCCGGCCACGATGCCCTGGCTCCTGCTCACGATGGCCCCACGGGCCCGGACCTCGGGCCCGACGCAGGCCTCCGTGGTTACGTCGCCGGCGCCCACGTCCTCCCGGAGAGCCGCTTCAGCCAGGCGGCGCAACTCAGCAGCATCCATGGAGCCGATACCCCAAGGGCGGCAGCGTCCCAGCGCCAGCTAGCCTATGGCCACCATGCGGTCTATGGCCCGTTTGGCCCGCTGGCGGATGTCCTCCTCCACGGTGATCTCGTTTTCCATGTCCTCCAGGCACCACAGCACCTTCTCCAGCGTGCCCAGCTTCATGTTGGGGCACACCGCGCGCTTGGTGGCGGGGAGGAAGCGCTTGCCCGGGCTCTCCCTGCGCAGGCGGTGCAGGATTCCCACTTCCGTCCCAATGACCAGCGTCTCAGCCGGGCTCTCCTGCGCGCGCTTGCAGATGCCGGCGGTGCTCAGAGCCATGTCCGCCAGCTTGATGACCTCAGCGGGGCACTCCGGGTGCACCAGCACCTCCGCGTCCGGGTGCTGCTCCCGAGCGCGCAGAATGTCGTCGGCCCGGATGGCCACGTGCGTGGGGCAAAACCCCGGCCACAGGTGCATCTGCCGCCCCGTCTGCCTCTGCACGTAGTCGCCCAGGTGTCGGTCGGGCACGAACAGGACCTCTTCGGCCTCGATGGCCTTGACCACCTCGATGGCGTTGCTGGAGGTGCAGCAGTAGTCGCTCTCGGCCTTGACCGCGGCCGCCGAGTTCACGTACGTCACCACCACGGCCCCGTCGTGCTTCGCCCGTTCCTGGCGGAGCTGCCCGGCGGTGATCATGTCCGCCATGGGACAGCCGGCGCGCACGTCGGGCATCAGCACCGTCTTCTCCGGGGACAGCATCTTGGCCGTCTCGGCCATGAAGTGCACCCCGCAGAAGACGATGACCTCAGCGTCAGTCGCTGCGGCCTGGCGGCTGAGGCCCAGGGAGTCGCCCAGAAAGTCGGCGATGTCCTGGACCTCCGGCCGCTGGTAGTTGTGCACCAAGAGGACGGCGTTGCGCTCCCGCTTGAGACGCTCGATCCTCTGGATGAGTTCCGCGTCGCTCATGAGCTGGATGCGGGCACGGCGGCCACCCCACCCGCACGCATCTCCCCGTTATGCTCGTCCACGTGTACGACCTTGGGGCGGTGCCGTCGCGCCTCCGCGTCCGGCAGCAGGCAGTAGGAGATGATGATCACCTTGTCCCCCGCCTGCCCCAGGCGCGCCGCCGCGCCGTTGAGACAGACCGTCCCGCTGCCACGGCTCCCCTCAATCACGTACGTCTCCAGGCGGGAGCCGGTGTTGAGGTTGACCACCTGGACTTTCTCTCCGTCGAGCAGGTCGGCCGACTCCATCAGCAGTGGGTCCAGGGTCAGGCTGCCGGCGTAGGACAGGTTGGCCTCTGTTATGGTGGCACGGTGGATCTTCGACTTGCACATCTCTCGCAACACGTGGTCTCTCTCCCGGACGTAGCTGGTACGGCTCAAGGATTCAGGGGGCAATTGTCAATCAGCCGCGTCTCACCTATGAGGGCGGCGATGGCCAGCCGCGCCGGGCGGTCCACGGCCTCGAGTGGCTCCAGCGTCTCGGCGTCCACCACTTCTGCGTACTGAAGCTGTGCCAGCTCCTCCTCGGCAAAGCAGGCCTCTACCGCCCCGCGCACGGCTGCTGCCGTCTTCTGGCCCGATTTTAGCACCTTCTGCGCCTCTGTCAATGACCTGGGCACCGCCAGGGCAGCCTGGCGCTGCTCTGCGCTCAGGTACTCGTTGCGAGAGCTCATGGCCAGGCCGTCGGGCTCTCGCACGATGGGCATGGGCACGATGTCTATATCCAGGTGCAGGTCCCGCACCATGCGCTGGATGGCCTTGAGCTGCTGGTAGTCCTTCTCGCCGAAGTAAGCTCGATCGGGGCTGACGATGTTGAAGAGCTTGAGCACCACCGTGGTCACCCCGCGGAAGTGGCCGGGGCGGAAGCGACCACACAGCCCCTTAGTCAGCTCCTCGACCTCCACGTGCGTGTCGTCCCCCCGCGGGTACATCTCCTCAACCTCAGGCGCGAACAGCACGCTCACGCCGATCTGCTCGGCCAGCTCCCGGTCGCGCTCGAGGTCGCGCGGGTACTGCTCGTAGTCCTCCCCGGGCCCGAACTGCGTGGGATTCACGAACAGGCTCACCACCACGCAGTCGCAGTCAGTGCGCGCTTGCCGCATCAAGGACAGGTGGCCCTCGTGGTAGGCGCCCATGGTCGGCACCAGCCCGATGGAGTGCCCCAGTGAGCGGCAGTCGTGTAGGATGGCCTTCGTCTCGGCGATGGTCTTGACGAAGTGCATATCGCCCCTCCAACAGCCCGGCTGCCCCCGCCCGGCCGCCGGGTCAATCCCATACCTCCGGCCGAAACACGCTGGCCAGTGCCCATCCCGCCAGGGCAGCCACCATGGCAAGCCCCGCCAGCCCAACGCCCGGCGCGTACAGTGCAGACAGCCGCATGTCGCCGAGGTAGATGGCCGCGCCGACCAGCCCCGTCCAGCAGAGCGCCGCCAGCAGCGCTACTACCGTGCCGCGGAGGAACCGGTCGGCCAAGGCTCCCGCCACCAGAGCGACGACCAGGCCGAGCGGCGCGGCCAGGAGGCTGGCAAGCGCGACCAGCACGCCCACGGGCAGCCGCGTGCGCCCCGGCGCCGGAACCGGCATCCCGAGTTCGTCGTCGAACGAGCCCAGCCAGCCGTGCCCGCCGAGGAGTGCCCCCACCAGCGAGCCCCCGCCGATGCAGGCTCCCACAACGGCCCAGCTCACGCCCAGTGCCTCCTGACCGGGCTGGGCCATCCAGGCGAGTGCGCCCAAGCCAGCCAGCGCCCCCCACCCCACTCCCAGAGCCCCCTTCCGCAGGCGGGTTGGCGGAGCTGCCGGGACGTCAATCGGCTCAGCCCGTTCTGCATCTGGCGGCGGCGAAACGCGCGAGGATTCGCTTCCACGGATCGGCGCGCCGAGCCTGCGGGCCCGCGCGAAGGCGCGCTGCGCCAGGTCTTCGCGTCCCTGCGCGCGGTAGATCCGCGCGATCAGCAGATGCACCTCGGGGTCCTCGGGCGTACTTTCCAGGGCCTCCGCGCACAGCAACAACGCCTGTTCGTAGTCTCGCTCATCGAAGCGCAGCCGTGCCCTGGCCAGCGGGCTGAGCACCGGCTGCGGGCGCCAACCGGGCCGTCGCCGCGGTGCCTGGCGCAGGATCGCGTCCACCTGCGCCCGCGTCTCGGCATCGCTAAGGACGCGATAGGCCTCCGCGATGGCCACGAAGCGTGCATGAGCCGCGCTCTTCTCCTGGCTGACGTCGGGATGATGCTGCCGGACGAGCTCGCGGTACCGCCGCTTGATCTCCTGTTCGGTGGCGGTCTCGGCAACGCCCAGGATCTCGTAGGGAGTGCGGCCGTCCCGCATGGGTCGTCTCAGATGCAGACTACGTCACATGCCCAGGATGCTGCCGGCCATGCCCACGTAGAAGTTGACCGCAATCGCCAGGACGATGAGGCCGGCTATCAACAGGAAGATCGGTAGAATGGACACCGCCACCCGGTGGATGCCCGTCTTCGCTTCATCCTCGTGGTACTCGGCGACCTTCTCCAGCAGGCTGCCCAGCTCGCCGGACTCCTCGCCCGTCCTGACCATCTCCATGACCGTGCGTGACATCATCCCAGTGTATGCCAGGGCCTCGGTGAGCGGCCTGCCCCCCTGGAGCATGGGCACGACCCGGTGCATGGCCGCGGCGATGGCCCGATTGCCGGAGGCGCGGCCCGCTGGCGCCAGGGCGCTGGCCGGCGAGATCCCCGCCTCGTACAGCGCCGCCAGCGCCCGCGAGAACCGCGACAGGGCCAGGCGGCTGGCGATCGGGCCGAATATGGGCAGAGAGAGCTTGATGCTGTCCCACGTCGCCCGAGCGTACTCGCTGGACAGCACTATCCTGGGCAGCAGCATGAGCCCCGCGACGAGGACGCCCACCAGCATCAGCTCCGCGATGGCAGTCCACAGCCAGGGGCCGCCGTGCACGATCTGATTCACCAGCGGCAGGAAGATGAGCACCAACACGATGACCGCAGCGACGATCTTGGGGTACAGCGTCTCCCGGCGGATGAGCGCCTCCACCTCTAGCTGGTACTCCGTGTACTCGGCGAGCTGTTTGAGCATGTCGTCGAGCCGCCCGCTCTTCTCGCCGGCCTGCATCAGCGCCACGGCGATCTCGCTGAAGATGGCCGGGTGCTCCATCATCTGCTCCGACAGCGGACGTCCGGTCTGCACGCCCCGCTGCATCCGCCGCAGAGCCTGACGCAGACGCGGGTTGCGGGTGTTTTGCTCCAGGACGTCCAGCGAGCGCACGATGGTCATGCCGGAGTTGATCATGGTGGCCAACTCGCGGTAGGCCACGGCCATGTCGCCAGTGGAGACCGGCCGAAAGACCACATCGCGCACGGCCGGTGACGGGGCAGCCTCGGAGGGCGCCGGCCGCTCCGCCATGTTGGTGACGAAGTAGCCGGCCTCGTGCAGTTGGGCCACCGCCATCTGCTCGCTTTCGGCAGTGACGGCGCCGGACACCACGCCGCCGGAGCGATCGCGGGCCTGATACTCGAAGACAGGCATCGCTGATCACCGGCCCCCAGATCCAGGCCACAGGGGGCCCAACTTGCGCACAGAGGCATCGTCCGGCCGGGCCGCCTCACGAGCTGTGCGCCCGTCCGGCAGCTTCAGCTCGGGCGCGAGCTCCGCCAGGGGCACCAGCGCGAACTGGCGCTCCATGAGCAGCCCATGCGGCACGCACAGGTCCGGGTCCGTCACCCGTTCGTCGCCAAACACCAGGATGTCTAGGTCTATGATGCGCGGCCCCCACTTGTGGGTACGCCTGCGCCCCATCTCCGCCTCGACGGCCTTGGCCTCGGCCAGCAGCCCTCGCGCGTCCAGAGCGGTCTCGACCTCGG
>JBHIEF010000120.1:0-13106 GCA_046760465.1 Armatimonadota bacterium
GAGCTCACAGTCCCCGTCTATCCGGTCAACGCCGCGCCGGTCATCGAGAGCGCAGAAGCTACTCCGGCACGGCTGATGTTCCCCGAGGGCACGACTGCGCTCTCGGCGGCGACCAGCGACCCGGACGGCGATGTCGTGTCCCACTGGTGGAGGGTCAAGAGCGCGCCCGCGGGCGCCGAGCCGGTCTTCACCAAGCAGGGCGGCCGTGATACGATGGTCAGTGGCCTGGCCGCGGAGGGCGCGTACCTATTCACGCTGACGGTCGTTGATCGGACCCAGTTTGCGACGAAGGAAGTTACCGTCACCGTCAGCGCCGAGTGAGCCGCTGGCGCGGCGGAAGGCCTGGCGGCCCCACGCCGGATCGCCGAGATCCGCGTGGCGCAGTAGGCAGAGATGGAGTCGCAGCTAGCCCAAGTTGGGAGGTTGGGAGCGTGAGACCGGACAGGCCGGAGAAGGGGAGCATCTGGCACGTCGTTGGCAAGTGCGCCGCATTGCTGGGCGTAGCCGCCGCCACGGTGGGGATCGCCTCCCTGGTGCGCGGGGCGGAGCAGGCTGGCGATGCCGTTCCTGCCGACGGAAAGGGGATCGCATCCAGCTACGCCGGCGACGAAGGCATCGAGCATGATCCGCGTGTGCTCTTCGTCGAGGACTTCGAGACGGGAACTGTGGGGGAGATCGGCGGACGGTGGGGCAACATCTCCAAGGCGGAGAACATGGACCTCTCGAGTGACCTCCACGGCAATTCGCCCGGCTATCGGTCGCTCCACATATCTGAGAATGGGCACCTGTACACGCACACGCGGGGCGTTGACACCATGTACGCGCGCTTCTATGTGAAGTTCCACGAGAAGACTGGCTACATCCATCATTTCGTGCACTTGGTGGCCGATCGCACGCCGACGCCGTGGCCCAAGGGCGGAGCGGGCGAGACCCCGCCGGGCGACGCCAAGTTCTCGACCGGCATCGAGCCAACCGGGCGATGGGGCCAGTTCCCTCCGCCCGGCGTGTGGAACTTCTACACGTACTGGCACGAGATGAAGACCAAGTGGGGCTCTGTGTTCCACGGGAAGCAGGAGCCCATCCAGCCGGGCCGGTGGTACTGTGTGGAGGCGATGCTGAAGGCGAACTCCAGCCCCGAGAAGGCAGACGGTGAGCAGGCCTTCTGGGTGGACGGAGAGCTATACGGGCGTTTCGAGGGCTTCCGCTGGCGGACGACGGACAAGCTCAAGATCAACAGCTTCTGGCTGCTCTACTACAACACCGATCAGCCGGCGCGCCACAACAAGGACCCGGATCCCGCGAGCCGCGTGATGGAGGTCTGGTTCGACGATATCGTGATCGCCACCGAGTACGTCGGCCCCATTCAAGGCAGCCCCCAGGCCGGGAAGAAGAAGGCCACCCCGTCCCGGAGCGCCCTGCTGACGCCGGGGCTGCTCTTCCCCGAGCCGGGGAAGCCCATCTACTCGCAGAAGTTCGAGCAGGAGGCCCCAGGGTTCGAGGGCGGCGAGGTGACGGGCGGCGGCGTGGATGGCTCGAAGGCCTATGCCTTCGGCCCGCAGGGGGCGTCAATCTGGAACGCCTACTCAACGCCCGTCAAGGAGTCAACGACCATTCGGCTCAAGCTCAAGCCGCTCTGCGACGTTCAGCAAGTGACCGTGCTCATCTGGTCGAAGAAGCAGAAGGACAACTGCCGGTACCGGATCGGCGGGCTCAGGCAGGGCGGGTGGCGAGAGGTAGAGTTCAGGGCCATGGAAGCCCGCGTGGGTTGGGCCATGAAGGGGCCGAGCCTGGAGGGAGACGTCCTCGACAACCTCAAGCTTGTCTACGAGGGCGACGAGGAGGATCGCATCCTCCTGGACGACGTGGAGATCCTCGAATAGTGCGTGGTCAAGCTATCGCCCTCGGATTCATAGCTGCTCTGTGCGTGGCCAAACACAGAGGCCTAGGGCCCCGCGAAGGGGAATCCCTGCACGCGATGGCCGATGGAGGGACAACCCGAGCCGGTGTGTGCAATGCCGGCGGCGGATGAAGGAGTTCGCCATGGAAGAGGTCGTCCAGTTCACACTGAATGGGAAGCCCACAAAGTTGACGGTGGACAGCGACCGCGTGCTTCTGTGGGTCTTGCGTAGCGATCTCGGATTGACCGGAACGAAGTATGGCTGCGGCCAAGGTCATTGTGGCGCCTGCGTCGTTTTCGTAGACAATGAGGCCGTCCGTTCCTGCCAGGTCCCGGTGAAGCTGGTCCAGGGCAAGGCAGTCACGACAATCGAGGGACTGGCAGGCGAACGCGATCTGCATCCCGTCCAGAAGGCCTTCGTGGAGCACGATGCCCTCCAGTGCGGCTTCTGCACTCCCGGGATGATCATGAGCGCGTGCAGTCTACTGCAAGAGAATCCTCGGCCTTCCTATCAGGAGATCCTGGACGGAATGGAGCACAACCTGTGCCGCTGCGGAGCGCACAAGCGAATCGTAGAGGCCATCCAGGCAGCGGCAGATGAGATGGCTGGAGGTCCCTGAGATGGAACACGACAGGTACCTGGAGCTGGACTTCACCGATACACCGACCGGCTTCCGAATGAGCCGTCGCGAACTGCTCAAGCTCGCGGGCGGCGGCATTGTCGTGCTCTTCTCCATTGGCCACTCATCCGCGCTGGCGCAGGCGAGGCGACGCGGCGGAGGCCGTCGAGGCCTGCCCGAGGACTTCAATGCATTCCTTCGCATCGGCGAAGACGGGAGAGTGGCTTGCTTCACGGGCAAGATCGAGATGGGACAGGGCATCGTCACTTCGCTTGCGCAGATGCTGGCCGATGAACTTGACGTCCCGCTCGACTCGGTGGACATGGTGATGGGAGACACCGATCTGTGCCCCTGGGACATGGGCACGTTCGGGTCCATGACCACGCGCTTCTTCGGCCCGCCGCTTAGGGCTGCTGGCGCGGAGGCCAGGCGCGTGCTGCTGGAGCTGGCATCAGAGCGCCTGGGCGTCCCCGTCGCGCAGTTGGCCGTCGAGGGTGGAGTGGTTTTCGACCAGAAGAGCAGGACAGACCGGGTGTCATACGCTGAACTGGCGCAGGGGAAGCGGATCGAGAGGCACCTCGAGAAGCCACCGCCCGTCAAGGCACCGGCGGAGTTCAGGGTAGTCGGCAAGCCGGCCAAGCGCAGAGACGCGCTGGCGAAGGTGACCGGGGAGGCGAAGTTCGCCGGAGACATCCGTCTCCCCGGAATGGTCTACGCGAAGATCCTGCGCCCGCCCGCGCACGGTGCCACCATGGCCAATGTGGATGTGTCCGGGGCGAGGGAAGTCAAGGGGGCCCAGGTGGTCCGGGACGGCGATCTCGTCGCAGTGCTACACGAGCATCCCGACCAGGCCGAAAAAGCACTGTCGAAGATCAAGGCGGAGTTCGAGAGGCCCGAGTCGGATGTGGATGACCAGAGCATCTTCGATCATCTCCTGGAGGTTGCCCCTGAAGGCGAAGTCGTGTCGCGAGGCGGCAATCTCCAAAGCGGCGAGGATCGCTCGGCAGAGGTCGTCGAGGCAACCTATCTGGACGGTTACGTGGCGCACGCTACAATCGAGACGCACACGGCGGTTGCCAGGATCGAGGGCGGCAAGGCGACCATCTGGGCCTCGACTCAACGACCCTTCGCTGCCAAGGACGAGGTCGCTCAGGCACTCGGATTCCCGAGCGAGAATGTCCGCATCATCACCCCCTTCGTCGGTGGCGGATTCGGCGGCAAGAGCAGGAATCTGCAAGTTGTGGAAGCTGCCCGTCTGGCCAAGCTCAGGGGCAAGCCGGTGCAGGTCGCCTGGAGCCGGGAAGAGGAGTTCTTCTACGATAGCTTCCGGCCGGCTGCAGTAGTCAAGATCAGATCCGGCATCACCGACACCGGCCGCATTGCGTTCTGGGATTACCATGTCTACTTCGCCGGTGCGAGGGGCTCGCAGCACTTCTATGACATTGGCGATCACGCCACCGCCTCCCACGGGTCGGGCTGGGGGAACCGGCCGGGGACCCATCCCTTTGCCACGGGCGCCTGGCGGGCCCCCGCCAACAACACCAACACCTTCGCCCGCGAATCGCACGTAGACACCATGGCTGCCAAGGCGGGAATGGACCCCGTGGAGTTCCGACTCGCGCACCTGCGAGACGAGAAGATGCAGGGGGTGCTGAAAGCTGTTTCTGAGAAGTTCGGATGGACGCCGGCCAAGGCGCCCAGCCGCCGCGGCTACGGCGTCGCCTGCGGTATAGACTCGGGAACGTATGTGGCCACGATGGCCGAAGCCGAGGTGAACGAGCAGACTGGCTCCGTTCAGGTCAAGCGCGTCGTCTGTGCGCAGGATATGGGCCTGGCGATCAACCCACAGGGGGCGGAGCTCCAAGTGGAAGGCTGTATCACCATGGGCCTCGGCTACGCCCTGACCGAGGACATCCGCTTCCGGGGTGGGGAGATCCTGGACCGCAACTTCGATACCTACGAGATTCCCCGCTTCTCCTGGCTGCCGAGGATCGAGACGGTGCTGATTGACAACGAAGAGGCTGCGCCGCAGGGCGGGGGCGAGCCAGCCATCATCACCATCGGTGCAGTAGTGGCGAATGCCATCTACGATGCCACCGGCGCAAGGCTGCTGCAACTGCCCATGACCCCGGAGAGAGTCAAGGAGGCGCTGCGGCAGCACTGAGTTCGCGGGGTAGTGTGTGGTTGTCAAGGGCGTTCGAGATGAGAACGCAGCACGCCCTTGCGGCCACCATTGCATGCGTGGGCTCTTGCCTAGAACCCCGCTCCGTGCTCGCGCAGGAACGCTGACTCCTCTTCGGTCGAGGTCCTCCCCAGCAGCTCGTTCCTGTGCGGGAACCTCCCGAACTGCTCGATTACCACTTTGTGCCTGATGGCGTAGTCCAGAGCGACTCCGGTGTAGGCTTGCGCGTCCGTCGGCGCTTCGCGATGGAGCTGCTCAAACCGCCTGACTGATTCCTCTTGATCCTCGAGCAGTTCCGAGTGCTCCAAGGGCAGATAGAAGAACAGCCTCTCGACCGGCGCCAGTTGACCGTCAATGCCCAATCTGAGTCCCTCGAGCGTCAACTCCCGTCCCACCGTATCCTGTGCAAATGCCTTTGCCGAGTCCCTGAACATGTTCCTGGAGAACTGATCCAGCAAGATGATGAGCGCCAGCCTACCGCTGACGGTCGTGCGCCAGTGATCGTACGCTCCTGACACGGCGAGGGTGTAGTCGTCTCCAAAGCGGTCTGCGATCTCCTCATCAACAGCGGGGTCCTCCGCAAACCACAGCGTCTTCATCCGCTCCATGATGAAGTCCGAATCGCTCCAGCGGTCCTGCGGTCCGAACCAGTAGTCGAGAATGCTCTCGATCCTGGCCTGGTCTTGGTCACTCAGGTCACACATTCGTACGCGCTCCCGCAGTATCAGATAGACGATCGGCAGCCGACTCGGGATTGTAGCCCAACGGCGTCATGCCAATCAATGGAACTGCCGACAGTGGCCTATCGGAAGGGTGGCGCCTGTCTGCGCGCATTGCCCCGCCGGCCGCCTGCCCGCTTGCGGCAATTGCGCCCGTAGGGCCGACGGACTGACGCGTGCCGTCGGGGCGCCCAGAGCTCGCAGCCAGATGATCCACCTGTGCAGGACACACCTGGCTTTCGGGGAACCACGTCTCGTGAGACGATGATGGAGAGCCAAGCGGGCAGGCTCACCCTTCGAGACGTGCTGCGCCGGATCGGCCCGGCGTTCATTGTCGGCGCCTGCGTCATCGGGCCCGGCAGCATCACGCTGATGTCGAGGACCGGGTCTCTCTACGGCTACTCGATGCTGTGGCTGTCGCTACTGTCCGGAGCGCTGATGGCCTGCTTCATCGCGCTCTTCATGCGCCTGGGCGTGCTGTCCGATGACACCTTCCTCGGCCTGACGGCGAGGAAGCTGGGCCGCTGGTATGCAGCGCTGTGTGGCGTGTCGGTCTTCTGCGTGGCAGCCGCCTTCCAGTTCGGCAACTGCCTGGGCGTCACTGCGGGCATGAACATGCTCCTGGAGGGTGTGCCCAAGCTTGTTTGGCCCATCGCCTTCACGCTGGCGGCCATCACCTTCATGTTCGCCTTCAGGCGCATATACGCCATCATCGAGAAGATGATGACGTTCTTCCTGGTGCTCATGCTCGTCGCCTTCGCCACCAACCTGCTGTGGGCTCGCCCCGACGTGCCTGGCATCCTGAAGGGCATCTGTGTCCCCACCATTCCCCAGGACATGGACTGGGTGACGATCGGCGGGCTGGTCGCGACCACCTTCTCCATTGCGGCAGCCTTCTTCCAGTCGTACCTGGTCAAGGCCAAGGGGTGGGGTGAGCGCCACCTGGTCAGCGGCATCACCGACACCGTGCTGGGCTCGATTATGTTGACGCTAATCGGGAGCGTCATCATGATGACGGCGGCGGCCGTGCTGCATCCGAAGGGCGTCGAGGTGACGAGCGCCACGGCGATGGCGCGGCAGCTTGAGGGCGTCTTTGGGCCCTACGCCAAGCTCGTCTTCTGCATCGGCTTCTGGTCGGCGGCCTTCTCCAGCTTCGTAACGAACGCCCTGGTGGGCGGCGTGCTGATGAACGACGGCATAGGGTTAGGAGGCAAGCTGGACTCGGTGCCGACCAAGGCGTTCTCCACGCTGGTGCTGCTCGTCGGCATGATCACTGCCCTGCTGATCATCGCCGGAGCGCCACCCGCCACGCCCCCGGCTCCAAGCGCGGCCCAGCCCGCACCGGCACCCAGGGCACAGATCGAGATCAAGGCCATAGTCGTGGGGCAGGCGGCGACGCTGGTGGCGGTGCCGCTGGGCACGATCGCGATGCTGGTAGTCCTCTTCGACAGGCGAGCGACGAAGGGCCGTCCCCTACCGGTCTGGGCCAAGCTGGTGGTGCCCGTCGGCGCCGTAGTGCTGCTGGCCATCGCTGCAAGGACGCTCATGAGGATCTGGCCAAGCCTGCGCGAGATCCTGCCCTTTGGGTGACGCAGCGGCAGCAGCAGGACTTGGCAGTCGGCTTCGGGAGCGTTCCGCAAGAGGTGAGACGATGAACCGTCGGCAGGCCATCACGTTGGCGATCGCCGTGTCGCTCGGGGCGGTCGAGGCTGCTGCGTCGGTATACAACCTGAAGGTGGTCACCGATGCCTCGCCGGACTATAGCGACATGAACAGCATGATCCACAGCATTACCGGCAAGTGGGAGACGCCGGAAGAGAAGCTGTGGGCGATGTTCTACTGGAACCACATTGCCCGGCGACAGACAAGCCCGATGATAGTCCACGGAACTGCCTGCACCGACCCCATCCGGCAGTTTAACGACTACGGCTTCACCATGTGCAGCACCATCGCCGGCATCAACTGCGCCATCTGGGATGCCATGGGGTTCCGGGTGAAGTACTGGGACATCAGCAACCACACGGTCCCCGAGGTGGAGTGTGGCGGCCGCTGGCACATGTACGACAACAGCCTGTCGGCACTCTACACCCTCTGCGACGGCAAGACCATCGCCGGAGTGGAGGACATCGGGAAGACGCTGGCGTGCGAGGCCTCCAGCGGCAAGCCCGTCCCCGGGCACATCGCGAAGTACCACTGCCTCACGGCCACGAGCGCCAACGGCTTTCTCACCGGCTCTGACACCGCGCGCAGCCTCGATCAGGAGTACCGCTGCTTCAACCCAAACGGTCTCAAGTACCGCTACTACTACTACGACTGGGACCGAGGGCACCGCTACATACTCAACCTGCGGGACGGCGAGGTCTACACACGCTACTACCACAAGCTCGGTGACACGCCAGAGTACTATGTCCCCAACGGCGGCAAGGACCCGGACGATAAGCGGTTCAGGATCCGCGGGAACGGCGTGCGCACGTTCAGGCCTCGGCTGACGGCCGACGCGCTGTCCAGGAACACCGTTGGCCTGGTCAACGCCAGGGCCGCGGGCACGGAGGGCGTCGAGCCAGTGCAGGCGGGCGAGCCGGCCGAGGTGGTCTTCAAGATCGAAGGCGCCAACGTCATCACTAGCCTGTCCCTCAACGCCGTCTTCCATCGGAAGACAGACGCCGACGTAGCCGCCCTGTCCGTCAGCACGACCAATGGGCTGGCCTGGCAGGAGGTGTGGGTGAGCAAGCAGCCTGGCGAGACGCCGCTACGGTTGAGACTGCTTGACGAGGTGAACGGTGCTTACGAGGTGCTCGTAAAGGCCACCCTCCTGGGCAAGGCCGCAGCCTCCGACGCGCGACTGAAGAGCATCGAGTTCGAGACCATCACGATGCTGAACAGCAAGACCCAGCCGAGGCTACTCCTGGGCAGGAACACGGTCTACGTCGGTGCGGGCGAGCAGACCGGCTCGATCGTGCTCTGGCCCGATCTTCGGGGCGAGAGCTGGAAGCCCTACGTCGTCGAGCATAGGAACGTGATGTCACAGCCCAAGAACCCCGGCTACCAAGGCACGATGCATGCGATCCGGCCCAATGAAGCGGCCCATGTCGTCTTCCGCATTGACGCGCCTGGCGACCTGACGGAGGTCCACTACGGCGGCCGCCTCTACAACCGCGCGCCCCAGTCCCACATTGACTTCCTGCACTCGTTCGACGGAGGGAAGACCTGGACGAAGAGCTACTCCCTCACCGACACCGATCCGCCCTGGGATGTCATCCACTATGTCACCGCCCAGGCACCGCCGGGCACGAGGTCGGTTCTGCTCAAGTATCTACTGGACGGAACACAGGCGGGGCCCAATGCATGCAGCATCTACGCAGTTCGGATGGAGGCGAACTACGAGCCCGCGGATGCCGGCTCTCAGCCCGTGGAAATCACCTTCAGTTGGGGCGAGCGCCAGGAGGACTACTCGCTGGTCGAGCGCAGCCACACTCAGTTGATCGAGAAGCTCCCCGCGCGTTACACGGTGAACGTCGGCGGCGCGGACCATCCGGTGGTCAACTCCCTGCGAGTCAACCTGAAGGGCGCCGTGCCGAATGTGAAGTACGGCTATTCGGACGGCGAAGACGTCGGCGGCCAGAAGTTCGTGTGGCGGTGGGTCACCCGCGGCGAGAACCTCGCCGAAGGCAGGCCCTACACGGTGTCAGTCCCCTCCAACGACAAGTGGGGCGCGGGCGATCCCGAGGGGAAGAAGCTCACCGACGGCATTGTGGGGCCGCCGTTCGCCGGCGGCGTCAACGCCTCCTACGGGCTCGGGTGGGACAAGGGCAGCCAGCCTGACATCACGGTGGACCTGGGTGAGCCGCAGAAGTGCGCAGCGTTCGGGATTAACGTGGGTGGCGGCTGGCCGTGGTGGGATGCGCTCAAGGGCGAGGTCGAGGACCAGATCGAGGTGCTCACTTCCCTCGACGACGACCGATACACAAGCCACGGCTTCGTCAACCTGAACCTGCGACGCAAGGACGTGCCCGTCAATCACATGCTGCCCGATGCAGAGACGCTGACTGCGCATGTGTTCGAGCTGATTCCCCCACGAGCCGTCCAGGCGCGATATGTACGCTTCAGGATCACGCCAGAGCGTTCGGTCTGCGTGAACGAAGTGCAGGTGCTGGATTCGCTCAAGTACGAGCCGTTCGACCTGCGCATCGCTCTGCCGGACGAGCGGACGCCGGGCAGCGGCGAGGTGCCCAAGCTGCTGACGCCGCGCGGCCGACCTGTCACGGCCGAATTAGCGGCGAAGAACGCCGCCACGCCGTTGTCGGAGCCGGTGCTCGATCCGCCCACACTGCACTCCCTCGGCGCCTACTGGATCGTGGCCGGCGATGAGAACGAGAACGCGCGTGTCGAGGTGCAGTACCGGGAGGTGGCCAGGACCGAATGGAGGCAGGGCCCCCAGCTGTTCCGCGTGGAGAAGGGTGCCCACGAGAACTCGAGGGGCGAGAGCAGACTGAGCGTGCCCGAGGACGCGTGGCTATTTGCGGGCAGCGTGCTGCTGCTCAAGCCCGATACGGAGTATGAGCTGAGGCTGCGCCTGAGCGATCCCGATGGCGGCGAGGCAGAGCGCACGCTACGGGCGCGGACGATCGCCGAGCCAAACGCACCCGCAGGCCTTCGCGTCCGTCACGTGGCGCCGGGCAACGGCGGCGGGGCTGGCACTCAAGCCGATCCCTTCCGCGGGCTGGCAACGGCGCAGGCAGCCGCAGAACCAGGCGACCTGTTCGTGGTGCACGGCGGCGTGTACCAGGGCACCTTCCTGGTAGACCGCAGCGGCGAGCCCGGGAGGCCCATCCTCTGGCGCGGCCAGGGCGAGGCCATCCTCGATGCGCAGGGGAACGCGGCTGATCGTCCCGAGCGGGTTATCAGCGCCAACAACGTGCACGATGTCTGGTTCGAGAACCTCACGCTGCGCAACGCCAACTACGGCCTGGTAGCCCACAACTCGTCGCGCATGGTCGTGCGGCGCTGCCACATCCACGGCGTGAACTACGGTCTGACGTGCACCAACAACTCGAGGGACGCTGTCCGCGGCTTCTTCATTGCAGACAACCTGATCGAAGGCCCCTCCGCGTGGCCGCGCACGAAGGGCATCGAGAACGCCCGGGGCATACAGGTCACCGGCACGGAGCACGTCGTCTGCTACAACCGCATCCGGGGCTTCGCCGACGCCATTGACACCTTCCCCTCGCAGCGCTGCGCGGCCATTGACTTCCACAATAACGACATCAGTGAGATGACCGACGACGGCATCGAGATGGACTACTCCGAACGCAACACGCGGTGCTTCTACAACCGGCTGACCAACGTGTTCCAGGGCATCTCCGTTCAGCCGGTCTTCGGCGGGCCGGTCTACGTCTTCCGCAACGTGCTCTACAACGTGGGCGTGGAGACCTTCAAGATGCACAACAGCCCCTCGGGCGCGCTGATGATCCACAACACCTCCGTGAAGAAGGGCATGCCGCTCGTGCTCTGGACGGGCGAGCCGGTGCGCAACTGCGTGTACCGCAACAACCTCTTCATCGGGACGGCCGGCAACTACGCGTACGAAACGACGGCCCCCATGGTTGGATGCGACTTCGACTACGACGGCTTCGGGGGTGGTCCCTGGCAGCTCTTCCTGAAGTGGAACGGCGCGCGCTACGAATCGCTGGAGGATGCCAAGACCAAGGCCCCCGTCTACAGCCACGCCGTGCTCGTGGACGCAGCCACAGTCTTCGCCAGCGGGGCGCTGCCACCCGACGACGAGAAGCGGCAGTTCGACACCCCACCCGACCTGCGGCTGCGAGAGGGAACAGCCGCCATAGACGCGGGGGAAGTCTTGCCCGGCTTCAACGACGGCTTTGCCGGCAAGGCGCCTGACCTTGGTGCTTATGAGTTTGGCACGGAAATGCCTCACTACGGTCCTCGCCGCCCGTAGCGGAGACCGGAGCCTGCGGCCGGACGAGGACCGGGGATCGATGAGAGCCGCCGAACGGAGAGCATCCATGCGCGTCATTCTGGTCTCCCTCGTCCTGCTGTCGGGCACGGCTGCCTGCCGGGCGGCGCCGTGGCAGCGACACACCATAGACGACTCCTCGCGCGGCGCCGACGGCGTGCGCGTCGCGGACGTCAACGGCGACGGGCTGATGGACATCACTACGGGCTGGGAGCAGGGGGGAGTGATCCGGGTCTATCTCAACCCCGGGGCCGAGAGCGTGCGGTCGCCCTGGCCGGCCGTCACCGTCGGGGAAGTTGGGTCTCCGGAGGACGCGGTGTTCGCCGATCTTGACGGGGACGGCGCAATGGATGTAGTGAGTTGTTGCGAAGGAAGCACACAGACGGTGTACATCCACTGGGCCCCGAAGCAGCAGGAGCGCTATCTGGACGCGGCAGCTTGGACGACCAGTGCCGTCCCCTGCACGGAGAACCGAACTCGTTGGATGTTCGCGCTGCCGATGCAAGTTGACGGCGAGGGTGGGGTTGATCTGGTGGTCGGTTCGAAGTCACCAAGCGCCACGGTGGGTTGGCTGCGATCGCCGAACGACCCGCGTGACCTTGCGGCATGGACGTTCTACCCCCTGTACGAGGCCGGCTGGATCATGTCGCTGCAGGCACGCGACATGGACGGCGATGGGGACAAGGACGTCCTCGTGTCGGATCGTAAGGGCGCTCGTCGCGGCATCGTCTGGCTGCAGAACCCCGGCCCGAAAGCCGTCGCGGCCGGTGCGGAGTGGAAGCAGCACCGCCTTGGCGACGACGACCGTGAGGTCATGTTCCTAACCATGGCCGACATGGATCGGGACGGCCGGCGCGACGTTGTGTGCGCCGTCAGGGGACGCGGGGTGTCGTTCCTGCGGGCCACGGGCGAGGCCGAACAGCCGTGGCGGCATCACGAGATCCCCATGCCGGAGGGCTGCGGAACCGGCAAGGGAGTCGCCGTGTGCGATGTGGACGGGGACGGCCGCAACGACGTCATCTTCACCTGCGAGAACTCCGGCGGCAAGTCAGGGGTGCGCTGGCTCTCCTACCGCGAGTCGCCCACAGAGCCGGAGTGGGCGGACCACGAGATAAGTGGCCCAGTAGGGACCAAGTACGACCGCATCGAGCTGCTGGACCTGGACCGCGACGGTGACCTCGACGTGGTCACCTGCGAGGAGAGCGAGAACCTGGGCGTCATCTGGTATGAGAATCCGTCGCGCTGAGGCGCGTGCCAGTCGAGCAGAGGCGAGACTGCTACGGTCCGCGTGTAACCGCGAGTCCGCGCTAGCTGGCCGACGGCCGCGTCGGTTGCGATGGCGTTCGACAGGCACAGGTGGATTCGTGATCCCGGCCAAGGGCGAGAATGAGAGCCGAGGGTCAGCCCCGCCCCGTACGGACGAGGCAAGCGGCCAGAACGGCGACCGGAAACGCCGAGTAGACTGGGCTCGCGGCGTCACATGGGGCGCGGTTGTCGGGCTCTGTGTGGTTGGGGCGGTCTGGTATCTGCGTGTGCGTGGGCAAGGCCCAGCCGAGCGCGCGATGCTGGCGGCCGCGGCGCCGCAGACGGACTTGGCGGCTGCCGAGCGGGCCGTGCAGGCCAGTCCGGACGATTTCGGCGCGCGCATGGAGCTGGCGTACCTGCGGTACGCCCGGGGCGATCTGAACGAGGCGGTCGAGCAGTTCCTGGCGGC
>JBHIEF010000121.1:0-12989 GCA_046760465.1 Armatimonadota bacterium
CGGCCCACTCCGAGGGGTCAGACGGCTTGATGAGGACCAGCCAGCCCCTCTCGTAGGGAGACGTGCTGATAGCGTCCAGGTCCTCGGTCGCGGCCGTGTTGGCCTCCACTACCTCGCCGCTCAGCGGCATGTAGAGGTCGGCTGCTGCCTTGACGCTCTCGATCACGCCGAAGGGCTCCCCCTTGGCGAACGACTGGCCCACCTCGGGCAGCTCCAGGTAGACGATGTCGCCCAGCTCGTTCTGAGCGTAGTCGGTTATGCCCACGCGGACCAACTCGCCCTCCTGGCGGGCCCATTCGTGGCTCTCCGTGTACTTCAGCTCTTGCGGGATTTCCACGGCTTACTCTCCCCCTCGTAATGCGCGGCCAGACGCCGCTCCCGGGAGCAGCGTCAGTGCTTGTTCAACTCGTCCAGCAGTCGTTTCGACACCACCCGCCCGGGCTCGCGTTGGTGACGCGGCCCGATGCTGACCGAGACTGCCACTCCCTCGCGGGCGTGGGGCTTGCGCACATACGCCAGCGCAATCGGACACTCCAGCGACGGTGAGTAGGTGCCGCTGGTCACCGTGCCGATGCGTTCATCCTCAACGCTGACAACGCAGCCGTGGCGGGGGATGCGTCGCCCCTCCATTTGCAGCCCCACCATGCGCTGCTGCACGCCTCGAGCTTTGATCTGACAGAGCGCCTCTCGTCCCACGAAGTCGGGCTTGGTGTCGCACTTGACGATCCACTCCAGGCCGGCCTCGAGTGGATTCGTCTCCTCGCTGATATCCTGTCCATAGAGGCACAGGCCCGCCTCCAGCCGCAGCACGTCGCGGGCTCCCAGGCCGCACGGGACAACGCCCTCGGGCTTGCCCGCATCCAGGATGGCGTCCCACACCGTCCCCACGTCTTGCGGGGAGCAGTAGACCTCGAAGCCGTCTTCGCCGGCGTAGCCCGTGCGCGAGGCCATGGCATGGATGCTGCTGAGCAGCCTAACCTCGTCCACCCAGTAGCGGCCGATCTGGGAAAGGTCGCTGTCCGTCAGCCGCTGTAGCACACGCTCCGAAGCTGGCCCTTGCAGGGCCAGCAGCGCGGTACGTTCGGAGATGTCAACCACCTCGGCCTCGCCGGCCGCCACCTGCCTGATCCACTCGTAGTCCTTCTGGCGGTTGCCGGCATTGACCACCATCAGGAGGCGATCGGGGGCCAGGCGGTAGGTGAGGATGTCGTCCACGATGCCGCCGTCCTCGCGGCACATGACCGAGTACTGCGCCTTGCCGAAGGGCAGCTTGCCCACGTCGTTAGTGCTCACCCGCTGCACCACGGCAGTAGCGTGCTCGCCGCGGACTTCGATCTGGCCCATGTGGAATATGTCAAAGAGCCCCGCGCGCTGCCTGACTGCGTCGTGCTCCTTGATGATGCCCGAATAGCGCTCGGGCATCTCCCAGCCGGTGAACTCCGTCATCTTGGCGCCAAGTGCGATATGCCGATCGTACAGAGGGGTCCGTTTGGCCATGAGTGTTCCGTTTCCTGAAGTGGGCGACCGCTGGGATCAGTGTTGGCCCGAGCGCTGGGTGCCCTCCGCGTACTCCGCCTGCGCCGCCGCCACGCCGGCTCCCGAGGGCAGCGTATAGCCCTCCGCGCGGAGCACGTGCTCCAGGGCGGCCAGGAACAGCAGCACGTTGTTGCGCGTGGAGGAGTGACCCATCAACCCCACGCGCCAGATCTTGCCCTTGAGGTCCCCCAGGCCTCCGCCCACCTCCATACCGAACTCGTCGAGCAGCCGCTGGCGCACGCGAGTCTCGTCCACCCCTTCCGGTACTACTATCGCATTCAGCATCCACAATCTGTGGCCCTCTCTGGGCAGCAGGTCCAAGCCCATCGCCGCGAGGCCAGCCAGCAGCGCCTCGTGGTTCTGCTTGTGTCGGGCGAAGCGCTGGTCGAGGCCCTCCTCGAAGATGATGCGCAGGGCCTCGTGCAGAGCATATACCATGCTGATGGGTGCCGTGTGGTGGTAGAGGCGTTCCTCGCCCCAATACCGCCGCACCATGGTCAGGTCCAGGTACCAGCTTTGCACCGGCGTCCGGCGGGCGTCGAGGGCGGCTATGGCCCGTGGGCTGAACGAGATCGGCGCCAGGCCGGGTGGGCAACTCAGGCACTTTTGCGTGCCGCTATAGACCGCGTCAATGCCCCAGGTATCGAGCTGCACGGGGAAGCCGCCCAGCGAGGTGACCGTGTCCACCAGGAACAGCGCCTCCCGCTCGCGCACGATGCGCGATAGCTCGGTCAGCGGTTGCAGGACGCCGGTCGAGGTCTCGGCGTGGACGACCGCAACCATCTTGGCCCCGGAGTCGGCCAGTGCGCGCTCGACATCCTCGGGCTCGATGATCTCGCCCCAGGCCGCCTCCACGACGACCGGTACGCCCTGGCACCGGCGCACGATGTCGGCCATGCGCCTGCCGAAGACGCCGTTCACGCACACGATCACCTGGTCGCCGGGCTCGATCAGGTTGGCCAGACACGCTTCCATGCCGGCGCTCCCAGTGCCCGATACGGGGAACGTCAACTCATTATCGGTCTGGAAGAGCCGCCGGAGCAGCGCCTTCGTCTCCTCCATGATGCTGATGAACTGCGGGTCCAGGTGCCCGATCACGGGCCAGGCCATGGCTCGCAGCACCCGAGGAGGGACGTTGCTGGGCCCAGGGCCCATCAGAATCCGGTCGGGCGGCCTCAGCTCCGAAACGCCACTGTCCAAGCGGTCTTCCCCCTTCTGTTGCCAGCATTCGCAAGCCGACGCCCCGGCTAACGACGGGCCTACATTCGCTAGGGGCGGCCACTGGTCCTCCCAGGAGTGGATCGGACCGGGGGCGGTCGGCGTGCCTCGGGGCGTCAGGCGGGAACTCGCCTGCCCAGGTGGAGCCCGTGCCCGTGCCTGCGTTACTGCTTGTACAGTTCGAAGGGCACGTCGGTGGTGTCCGGCTCCCCGCCCAGGCTGGGCAGGGAGGAGGGGTCAACGAGTGGGCCCATCTTCTCGTAGGAGATGCGGGCGCGGGCGATGGTAATGCCGTTGTCCCAGCTCCAGAAGCCCACGTGGCCGCCGGACAGGGGGGCGGGGTCCTCGAAGTCGGCGATCTCCACGCCGTCAATGGACTGGCGGATGCGATTGCCCTGCTTCTCGATGCGTATGTAGAACCAGTGCCGGTGAAAGGCGAAGTTGGTGCTGACCGGGTTGACGAAGCGGAACTTGCTGTTCTGCTCGATCAGTTGGTCCCTGCGCAGCAGCCCACAGCCGCTGCCTAGCCAGCCTCCGAAGATGGCGCTGTAGCCGCTGTCCAGACGCTTGCCGTCGGAGCAGATGACCGCATTGACGTCGCTGGGGTGGCTGTAGCCGGGCTCCTTGGGCAGGTCCATGACCACCGCGCCGTAGAACTCGAAGGTCAGGTCGCCCTCGAAGCTGTGCTTGCTGAACACGACCGGCCGCTGGTGAGGCTTGCAGCCAAACCAGGCCCAGCCCGGCGCACAGGGCCAGCGGTCCACCACCTGCCAGACGCCGTCGCTCGCGTACCAGTCCGCGGGGGCGCCGGAGAAGGTGTAGTCGAGGAGGTGGTCGCCGCAGGCGTAGGCGGTCTGGAGCGAGACCGGCAGGCCCTGTACCGAGACGGCAGCGTAGTGACCGTCCAGCGGGCGCCCGTCGTCGAGCATGGCCACTACCGGCCGCCCCTCGAGGATGCCGACGACACACTGGCCCCACCTGCGCAGCACCAACTCGGGCTGCTCGACGCCGTCGGGCACGGTGGCTGCGGCGAAGGCCACCTGCTCTTGTCTCCGCCCCAATACCAGGATGACCTCGCGCTTGCCGCCCTCCATCTGCGCCGTCAGGCTATACCCGCTCTTCAGGTCGTTGCCGTCGCCGGCTACCACCAGCGTGACGTTGCCGGAGTGTCTCCCAACCTCCGGAAGGATGACCCTCGCCCAGGACGGTCCGTAGAACACGGTCTTGTTCCAGTAGGCCCCGTTCTTGGGGTCCCAGATGCCGGCGGGGCTGGCCCAGCCGGACATGGTCGCTTCCTTGGTGAACTGCTCGGTGATTCTGGGCGGGCGGTAGTCTGGACGGATAGTAGCCAGGGAGAAGTTGTCGAAGAAGGCGGCCTTGTTCTCCTCGGCAAAGAAGCCCACCGCGCCGTGGTCGAGGGCGGCATCGGCCGCCTCCAGGATCGTGTGCCCGGCCGCCTCCACCTTGATGTGCCCCTGCTCGTAGGTTAGCCGGACTGGGTAGACCTGCCCGGCCTTGTAGGCGCCAAAGGTCTGCGCTATCACCTCGGGCTGTCCGTCCACCACCCGGACGATCTGCTTCTTGTGCCGGTACGCCGGGCGCTTGCTCCCGCCCCAGCGGAACGCGTAGTAGTTGTCCTCATCCTGGTAGCAGAATAGCAGCCCGATGCCGCCGTTGTCCTGGCTCTTGAGGTCGGTCGTGAGGCTGATGCTGCGCCATGAGTACGATCCGCCCACGATGCGAGCGGCCCCATTGGGTGCGTACAGCTTGAGCTTGCCCTCCCGGTAGGCGCCATGGCCGTGGGCTATATGCCACCGGCCCTCGTCGGTTTCGAAGTCGTCCGCCAGGCCGGAGCTGCCGGTCACGGCCACGTCGTCGTAGTAGGCCATCTTCCCCTGATCGGCATACAGGCCGGCCGCGCCGTGCCGGTAGACCGTGGTCGCGGCCGGGAGGGCCGGCTGGCCATCTATGAAGGGCTGCACCGTGCCGTGGTAGCAGACCAGGGCCAGGCGATACCAGTGTCCCGGCACGTGGCCGCCCGGGGCGGAGGCCAGCGGCTTCCATTGGCCGTTGGACACCTGCACGAGCTGCCGCTCGCGGCCGCCCTCTGCCCCGCCGGTCGGTGCCCAGCGGAAGAGCACGAAGTTGTCCTGGTCTTGCACGTAGCATGCCAGGCCCAGGTGCGCCGGACCCTCGGCCTTGGCCGCCGCCTCGATCCGGTACTCGTCCCAGAACCAGTAGCCGATGCTGGCCAGGCTGTTGGCGGGATCGTGCGCGGCGTAGGCGAAGGGGTTGGCGCTGAGCTGGAGGTTGGCCTTGCCGGTTTGGAGGGAGGTGCCCTCCCACTTGCCGGCCAGGCCCCTCCAGTCGCCCGATTCTCCCGGCGGTCGGACGAAGTCGTCTTGTACGTAGATCTCGTCAACCGGCTGTATGAAGGGCTCCTCCAGCTTCAAGGCCTCGTTGGAGGACCACCAGCCTGCCTTGGGGCCCCGCAGCTCCCCATCGAAGGCCTCGGCCACCAGTCGCCCCTCGGCCGTGAAGGCCATACGCCAGTCGCGCCGAACCACGGCGATGTCCTTGGCTCCGGGGGGAAGCGTCCCTACTGTGCCGATGGGCTTGGCGTCGCCGCCCGCGACCTTGATGAAGCTGACCTTGCCCTGCGACAGACGGGCGTAGTAGTGGTTGGCCTCGTCAGCGTAGCCGAAGCAGATGCGCAGCTCCCCCTGGGGCCACTTGTCCGGGGCCGTGAGGAGGGCGGCGATGTCGAAGTCGCCCTCTGCTTCGTCGTCTAAGAACTGGTAACCCGTCGCAGGTACGGCAGGGGGTGTGGCTAGCAGAGAAACGGCTGCGGCCAACCAGGCGGATAGGAGGAAGGAACGGGGAACGCCTCCCTTTGCCTGCGCCATGACGCCCTCCCGCTGTCTGCGCGCGCTGAGATGTGTGCCCCAGGTCGGCACCACGTGGCACAAGTGTACCTACCGGCGCCGCCTCATTCTACCCCCACCGGCGTCGCCCATGCCGTAAGCCAGACGCCAACGGCCGCCGGCCGCACTGCGGAGCCGTCGGTCCTGCTGCCTGCGCGCGTTGGCGAGTCCCGGGTTACTGCCGTACCCGGGGTGAGATAGGAAAGCGCGAGACGTTCGCGCCAGCGTGACGTCGCTATCAGGCCCCAGTGCGGGGCCTCAGCGCGGCCGTGGCGGGCCCCACGGGGGCGGTGCCGCCCATCGGCGCCCCGAAGCGCGTTGGCCCCAGTTCGCGGCCCAAGGGCCCCACGGCCGGCCCGCAGATGAACTCGATATCGTCCACCGTCACCGAGCCCTGGCCCAACGCATCCACCTCGGAGTTGTACGTGTCCACCACGACGATGAGCACGCGGACCTCACCCAGGTCTATCTGCTCGTTCTCGTCCTCGGAGGTCTCCGATAGGGCAAAGTCCGCGAGCTTCACCTCTCGGCTCTGCCAGGTGCCGTCGCCGGCCACGTCCACCAGTCGCTCATACTGGCTCTTGTCGCCGCGCTCTTCCAGCACCACGTTGACGCTGGACTTGCCTGCGGACTTCAGGCGCATCTTGACCGTCGCCAGGCCCGCGAGGTCCAGAGGCTCGACGCCAATCACAATCCCAGACCAGCGCTCCGGGCCGACCTGATAGGTGATCTTCAGTGCCTGCCCCCTGCCGGCAGCCACGTGATCCAAGGTGGCGCCGCCTACGCCCAGGCCGTGCAGGTTATCTGACTCGAAGTCGGCTACGACGATGCGGCGGTTGCCGTCTGCGAGATTCTCCGTCTGGAAGATGGAGGGCACTTCCTGATCGCTGATGACGACGTTGTCAATGCACAGCTTCTGAGGGTCGCGCTTCCACCCCAGGGCCCGGCCGTCTTCGCCAGGCATGTTGGATAGGTCGAAGAACACGATGGTCGTGATCTGGTCGCTGTCCAGTTCGCCGTTCTCGTCGTCTGAGCCGGGCCGGAGTTGGAGGTCGTCCAGGCTGGCCTCGACATCTACCCACTGATTGGCCGGTAGCTGCATGAAGGCATCGTAGGCCGAGCCATCGCCCTCACCCAGGCCGTACAGGAAGGGGGTCTTCTCTGAGGCCTTGACCGAGAAGCTCAGCGACTTGGCGCCCGGCACCTGGAGCCCACCATACTGGAATAGGTAGTAGTCCTCGACCGGTTCGTAGTCGAACCGCAGCGCCCCCTGCCCCTGGCGCACTTCGTCGGGCTCGTGAGTGATGGTGAGGGTCGTTCCCTCCACCAGAGGCGCCCAGCCCTGGGCGTCGGCATCGTCCTCGAAGTCGAAGGTCAGCGGAAGTTCCTGCGGCACGATCTGCGGCTGCGCGGGCTCTGCGGCTCCCACGTCTCCAGCCCCTGCGTCCGCTTCTGCCGGTACGGGCGGCTGACACCAGGCCGGAGTGGATGCGAGCAGCAGGACGAGCAGCACGGTGATTGCATAGCCAATGCGCATGCGTGATCATCCCCCCGACGTGGCCGGCGGGCGCGCCTGCCGGCCTTGATCACCCTAAGACAACGCGCCGCCCAGGGGAAGGTTCCACCAGGCGACGCCTTCACTCGCCGTTGAGCTGCGGGAAGAAGAAGGCCACCTCGCGCTGAGCCGACTGCGGCGAGTCACTGGCGTGGACCGTGTTGCGCGTGTTATCCAGTCCGTAGTCGCCGCGGATGCTGCCCGGTTCGGCCTGAGCCGGATCCGTGGCACCCACCAGGCTGCGGGCACCTCCAATGGCGTCTTCTCGCGATAACGCCAGCGCCAGCACGCGGCCCGAGGTCATGAACTCGATCAGCCGGGCGAAGAACTCCTTGTCCTGGTGCTCGGCATAGAAGGTCTGCGCCTGCTCCCGAGAGAGCCGCAAGCACGTGGCCGCCTCAATGCGGAAGTCGGCCGCCTCGAAGCGACCGATCAACTCGCCCACCAGGCCGCGCTCGACGCCGTCGGGCTTGATGATGATCAGGGTCGTCTCGCTGGCCAATGCTCACCCCTGGCGCCAGTGCTCGACGGCGGGCCGACTAGCGGGCATAGACGTCTCCACCGTGGCAGTCGTACGCCACGTGCAGCGGGAACTCGACCACTTCCAGGCGGCGGATTGCCTCTGGCCCCAAGTCCTCGTAGGCCACCACCTCCGCGCTCTTGATCGCCTTGGCCAACAGCGCGCCGGCGCCGCCGATGGCGGCGAAGTAGGCTCCCTTGTGCTCAATGAGAGCCTGCCTGACTTGGTCCGAGCGCGGCCCCTTGCCGATGCTGCCCTTCAGGCCCAGCGCCGTGAGCTGCGGCGTGTAGGCGTCCATGCGATAGCTGGTAGTAGGACCGGCCGAGCCGATGGGCTGGCCCGGCGGGGCGGGGGTCGGGCCGCAGTAGTACATCACCTGGCCCTGGACATCCAGGGGCAGCTCCTTGCCCTCGTCGACAAGCTCGATGAGCCGCTTGTGGGCCGCGTCGCGGCCGGTGTAGATGACCCCCGAGAGCAACACGGCGTCGCCGGCATGGAGCTGCTCGATGT
Organism: Armatimonadota bacterium; assembly: GCA_046760465.1. GTDB lineage: Bacteria > Armatimonadota > Zipacnadia > JAUWAU01 > JBHIEF01 > JBHIEF01. The sequence continues at coordinate 8,264 of JBHIEF010000121.1, forward strand.
CGTCGTCGGTCAGAGGCGTGGTCAGTCGGATGGGCTGCTCGCTCATGGCCTGCCTCACAGGGTCGCCGATCGGTGCCGGTGTGCGTGGCACTGGACGTTGACGGCGCAGGGCAGCGAGGCGATGTGGCAGGGATGGCGCAGCACGTGGACGGCCAGGGCCGTGGTGCGCCCGCCCATGCCCATGGGCCCGACGTCGGTCTCGTTGATCCTGGCCAGGAGCTCGCGCTCGAGGTCGGCCGTGTCGGAGTCGGGGCTGGCCTCGCCCACCTCGCGCAGCAGGGCGGTCTTGGCCAGCAGCGCGGCCTTCTCGAAGGTACCGCCCAGGCCCACGCCCACGATCACGGGCGGGCAGGGCTTGCCCCCGGCTTGCTTCACCCAGTCGGTCACGAACTCCACCACGCCCTCGCGCCCGACCGCCGGGGTGAGCATCTGCACCGTGCTCATGTTCTCGCTGCCGCCGCCCTTGGTGGCCACGACGATCTCGAACGCGTCGCCGGGGACGATCTCCACGTGCACGACGGCCGGCGTGTTGTCGCCGGTGTTGACCCTCTCCAGTGGGTCGTTGAGGGCCGACTTGCGCAGGTAGCCCTCTTCGTACCCCTCGCGCACGCCCTCGTTGATGGCCTCGTGCAGGCTGCCGCCGACAAGCTGGACCTCCTGCCCCAGCTTGACGAAGACCACGGCCAGGCCCGTGTCCTGGCAGAGGGGCATTTGCTCGGCCGCGGCGATGTCGGCGTTCTCGATCAGCTTCTCGAGGATGTCCCGCGCCCGGTCGTCAGTCTCCTCGGCGATGGCTCGCTCGAGTGCCCGGCGCACGTCATCGTCCAGCTCGTAGTTCGCCTGCTGGCAGAGCCGGGCCACAGTCGGCGTTATCGTGCTCACGTCCAGCTCTCGCATGGCCCTCGCCTACTTCTTCTTCCTGCGCGCCTTCTTGCGGGCCAGTCGCCTGTAGTCGGCTATGGTGCCGCGAACGTGCTCGGCCGAGGCGTGCAGCGCCTTCTTCTCCTCGCGGTTGAGCTTCAGCTCCACGATCTCCTCCACGCCGCCGGCGCCGAGGATGACCGGAACGCCGAGGAACACGTTCCTGAGGCCATACTCGCCGCGCAGGAGCACGCTGGCCGGCAGCAAGCGCTTCTCGTCGCGCAGGATGGCGCCCACCATCTGCGTGACCGCCGCGGCCGGAGCGTAGTAGGCGCTGCCGGTGCCCAGCAGCTTGACGATCTCGCCGCCGGCCACCTGCGTCCGCTTGACGATCCGGTTGATGGCGCGCTTGCCCAAAAGCTCGGTCACCGGGACGCCGGCCACCGTGGCGTGGCGCGGCAGCGGCACCATGCTGTCGCCGTGCCCGCCCAGCACCATGGCGTTGACCTCCTCCGGCGAGCAGCCCAGCTCCATGGCGATGAAGGCACGGAAGCGCGTGCTGTCCAGCACGCCGGCCATGCCCATCACTCGCTCCTTGGGCAGGCCGCTTAGGTTGTAGGCCAGCCAGGTGGTCACGTCCAGCGGGTTGCTGACCATGATGAGCATGCAGTTGCGCGCCACCCTCTTGAGCTTGGTGACCACGTCCGTGACGATGTCGGCGTTGACCTCAAGCAGGTCGTCGCGCGACATGCCCGGCTTGCGCGGCACGCCGGCCGTGATCACGGCGATGTCCGAGCCCTTGCAGTCGGCGTAGTCGCCCGTGCCCACGATCTCGCGGCTGTGGCCGACCACCGGTCCGGCCTGCATCATGTCCAGGGCCTTGCCCTTGGCCATACTCTCCAGGATGTCAACCAGCACCACGTCCGCCAGCCCCGACTCCGCGATGCGCATGGCACAGTTCTCGCCAACGTGACCGGCTCCGACGACGGTGACTTTCATGAAAGTCGCTTCCCTTCCTTGGCCGCGGCGCGGCTCAGAGAATGATGACCTGCGGCAGAGAGGCCGCAAGGGGAATGCGGGGGCAACGACCTCTAGTTCGCCGTGCGGGGCGTGCTGCCCTTCTCAGCGGGGGCGTGATGCGGGGGCTTGCATCAATGGGCGAGGCTGGTGCCAGCGGCACGCTCAGGCCGGACGCCTACGACTCCTTGAGCTCGCCGAGTGCCTCGAAGCCCGCCAGAGGCTGATTGCGTTCGGCGACGTGGGTGGCCTCGTGGTAGGACTCAAACGACTCTCCGCCGTCCCCCCACTCGCACTCGATCACGTCGGCGGTCAGCAGGCCCCGCTCGAGGTAGGCGTTGTTGACGTCGGTGATCTCTAGCTCCCCGCGGGCCGACGCCGTCAGCGTGGGGATGATCTCCCAGACCTGCTCGTCGTACATGTAGACGCCGATGACCGCGTAGTTCGAGATGAACTCCTGGGGCTTCTCTACGATCTGCTTGACCCGACCCTCATCATCCACCTCGGCCACGCCGTACGACTCGGGAGTGGCCACCTCCGTGAGCAGGATCTTGGCGCCCTTGTCCTGCTGGGCGAAGGCCTCAACGTGCCGCTTGATGCTCCCGCCCAGGATGTTGTCGCCCAGCATGACCACGCAGCGCTCGCCGTCCACGAAGTCCTCGGTGAGGCGCAGGGCGTGGGCGATGCCGCCGGCACGGTCCTGGTGTGTGTAGTTGAGATGGCGCAGGCCGAAGTCGCGCCCGTTGCCCAGAAGCTCCAGGAACATCCCTGCGTTGTTGCCGCCGGTGACGATGATGATGTCCTCGATGCCGGCCTCCACCAGCGTGCCCAGGGGGTAGTAGATCATGGGGTAGGGGCCAACGGGCAGCAGGTGCTTGTTGATCACCTTGGTGAGGGGCCAGAGGCGGGTGCCGCCGCCGCCGGCGAGGATGACGCCCTTCATGCGCAGCCCTCCCTGCCTGGCCGGGCGCGCTGGGCGGCTAGTACCACTCGCGACGGACGAAGCTGGAGCAGAACCACCCGAACACGCCGGCGCCGTACATAACCAGCGGGCAGGTCACATCATACATGCTGCCCACCATAGCGTAAAGGGGGAGGCTCCAGATGAGCACGCCGCATTCGATGATGAGGAAGTTGGTGAGGCCCTCGCGGCGGAGACAGGCGACGAGGACTTGGCCGCCCGTGCCGAGGAGGTATCGAATGCCCGGGCCGTACGTCTCCCAGAAGCACTCATGGCCCTCCTCATACGGGTCGAGCGCGCCTACGGTAGACAGGTAGAAGGCGATGAGCACGCCGGACACCGCGGCGCTGTAGAGGATCATGTGCGGCACGGTGTGGGTCCAGGCCAGGACGACCAGCAGCGCCAGGCCAAAGCCCCAGGCCATGGTGCGCTTGATCTCGCGCTCCCGCGCCTCGTGGAGGCGGAGCCGGGCGGACTTCTGGCGCAGGAGGTTAAGCCCGCAAGTCTTGCAGCGCAGTCCTTCCCAGGTCTCGTCCCAGCAATTCCGGCACAGCATCGGAGGCCCTTCCCTGACCGATCATCGTCGCGGCCGAGTGGCAGCGACGCTGCACGGCTATGGAAGCCGCCAAGCATGGCGGAGATTGCCGGAGCCAGACCTCATTGCGGCAGCAAGATGCGCTGCCCATTGTAGGCTCTATACCCACCGCGGCAGTCGGCCACACCTTCGGCGGGGGCGAACTCAGAGGACAATCTCAGCGCGCCGTGGAATCGGTGGGCAACCCGGTCGAGGGCGAAGCGGCGGCATGCGCGTAGGCATCGTGTTGCGCGGACATCCGGACACGGCCAATGCCGTGAGCCTGGCGCTCATCGAGGACTGCGGCTTCCGCAGTCTGTTCATCGAGTGCGAGGAGGACCGGCAGGATGAGGCCGGGCTGGAGTTGGCCGCCTTCACGCGCGAATGCCGCAGCCGGGACCTGAGGACGTACGCACTGCCGCTGGGGTACGGTCGAGTGTTGGCCTCGAGGGCTGGCGCGGGGAGCCCGTTCCTGGGGTCCTTTCCTCACGTTCGCCAAGTTGACAGCCGGGGAGGGCTGATTGCCAGAGCGTGTCCCAACCACCCCGAGTTCCTGGAATGGATGCAGTCCCGCATGCTCGACCTGGCGGAGATGCTGGCCTGCGACGGATTCGTCTGGGCCGAGCCCAGTTTTCACTACGACCGCGGGACCTGGGGCTGCCGCTGCCAGTACTGCCAGCAGTTCTACGCGGCCGAGCACGACGAGGACATGCCGGTGGAGTTGGATCACCGCGTCCTGCACTTCCGCCAGAAGAGCCTGATGGGGTTCCTGCTGGCCGCCACCGCGGCCATCAAGGGCATCAACCCCGCGGCGCGCAGCGTGGTCAAGATGACGCCGTGGCTGGCGCCCGGGCAGGTGGCCATGGAGTCAGAGTACTGGCAGCCCGTACTGGCCAGTGCCGCCCTGGACGGACTGGCGGTGTCGGCGGACTGGTCACCGCCGCGGGGGGGCATGGAGGACGTGATGTCGCGGATCGCCCACGGGGCCATGCGGGAGGCGGAGCAAGCTAGCAAGCAGGCGCAGATATGGGTGGGTGGCTCGCCGGCGCCCGAGGATCGGCTGCTGGAGGCCCTGCGCTTCGGGCTGCGCCTGGGCGCGACGGAGATGGTGGTCTCGGACTTCGAGTCGCTGGTACGACACCCGAGATTCCCCGAGCTGCGGGGGCAGTTGCGGCGCCTACTCCGGGAAGCGGCCGCGGCCGAGCCGGCCACTTAGAGCCTATCCCAAGACCCTAAGGTGTCACCCGGAGCTGCGGACTGCGGAGCAGTCCGCCCAGCGGAGCGTCTCGCCTCGGGCCCACCACGAGATTCTT
>JBHIEF010000122.1:0-12942 GCA_046760465.1 Armatimonadota bacterium
AGTTCGGCGCGGCTCTGTTCAGCCTCAAGTACGCCCTGCCCGTGGAGATAGCCTCGCTGATCCTCCTGGCAGGCATGGTGGCCGTGGTGGTACTGGTCCTGCGTCCGCCAACGGACGACGGGGAGGAGGACTGACCGGCCATGCTGCCCGCCACAGTGCCCACCTCCCACTACCTGGCCCTCAGCGCGCTGCTGTTCTTGATCGGGGCGGTGGGTGTGCTGACGCGGCGCAACGCGGTCGTCATCTTCCTGGCCATTGAGCTCATGTTCAACGCCGCCAACCTGGCCTTCATTGCCGTGGGCCGGCAGGTGGGGTCCCTGGACGGGCAGGTGGTCGCCTTCTTCGTCATGACCGTGGCGGCCGCCGAAGTCGTGGTGGGACTGGGCATTGTGGTGGCCATCTTCCGCCACAAGCGGACCGTTAGCGTAGACGAGGTCAACCTGCTGAAATGGTAGCCGCCTCCGGGAGCCCCAGGGATCCCGAGTCCTGAGATGCTGCAATACGCCTACCTGATCATCCTGTTTCCGCTCCTCGGCTGCTTGATCAACGGGCTGGTCGGGCGGCGTCTGCCGCGCCTGCTGGTCAGCCTGGTGGCCTGCGGCTCGGTGGCGGGCTCCTTCGTGCTGTCTGCGTTGTGCTTCTTCGAGCTGGCGCACCTGGAGCCGGAGATGCGCGTTGCCCCCCAGATCGTCCAGGCGACCGTCTTCTCCTGGATCCCCGTGGGAGACCTACAGATCAGCTTCGCCACCTTTGCCGACCCCCTGGCCATCGTCATGTGCCTGGTGGTCAGCGGAGTGAGCTTCCTGATCCACGTCTACTCCGTCGGCTACATGGCGGAGGACGAGGACTACCCACGCTACTTCACCTACCTGAACCTGTTCGCGGGGTCCATGCTGCTCTTGGTCCTGGCCCACAACTTCCTGGTCTTCTTCGTGGGCTGGGAGATGGTGGGGCTGTGCTCCTATCTGCTGATCGGCTTCTGGTTCGAGCGCGCGACCGCAGCCGCCGCCGGGCTGAAGGCCTTCGTGGTCAACCGCATCGGCGACTTCGGGTTCCTGGTGGGAATCCTGGCCATCTTCGCGCTCTTCGGCACTCTGGACTTCCGGGAGGTCTTCGCACAGGCCAGCAGCCAGTTCGGCCCGGGCGATCCGTGGATGCTGGCCATTGCGCTGCTGCTGTTCGTCGGCGCCACCGGCAAGTCGGCGCAGATCCCGTTGTACGTGTGGCTGCCCGATGCCATGGAGGGCCCCACGCCAGTGAGCGCGCTGATCCACGCCGCCACCATGGTGACCGCCGGCGTCTACATGGTGGCCCGCTGTAGCGTGCTCTATGCCCTGGCCCCGGCCGCACTGGTCGTCGTGGCCGCCATCGGCGCGGCCACGGCCATCTACGCGGCCTCCATCGCCGTGACCCAATACGACTTCAAGCGGGTGCTGGCCTACTCGACCATCAGCCAGCTTGGGTACATGTTCCTGGCCTGCGGCGTCGGCGCCTTCGCCGCCGGCATCTTCCACCTGATGACCCACGCCTTCTTCAAGGCCCTGCTCTTCCTGTGCGCGGGGGCGGTGATGCACGCCCTGCATGGGGAGTTGGACATCCGCAACATGGGGGGCCTACGCAAGCACCTGCCCATCACCCGCACCACCTTCCTGGTGGCCTGCCTGGCGATCGCCGGCGTGCCCATCTTCGCCGGCTTCTTCAGCAAGGACGAGATCCTCTGGAGCGCCTTCAGCCGCGGCGGCGCCCTCGGCCTCGGCTGCTGGATCGTGGGTGCTCTCGCGGCCTTGATGACTGCCTTCTACATGTTCCGACTGTACTACGTAGTCTTCGCCGGAGAGCCCCGCATGAGCGAGGAGGAGCAGCAGCACATCCATGAGGCGCCCACCTCGATGGCTCTGCCCCTGGTGCTGTTGGCCATCCTGTCCGTGATCGGCGGCCTGGTGTGGATTCCGTTCTGGGAGCAGGGGAAGGTGTTCAAGGGGTGGCTGGAACCGGTCTTCGAGCCCGCCGTGCGCATTATGGGCGGCGAGCACGGGCTGCACTCGACTCCGCTGGAAGCCATGGTGATGGCCGTCTCGGTCCTGCTGGCCATCTGCGGCATCTACCTGGCGTACCGCGCCTACCTGCTCGTCCCTGACCTGCCCAACCGAATCAAGCGGGGTCTGGGCGGCCTCTACCGGCTGGTGTATGACAAGTATCGCATTGACGAGCTATACGCTGCCGTGGTGGTCAGCCCCGGCCATCGGCTGAGCCAGTGGTGCTGGCAGTTCGTGGACGTCAAGGTGGTTGACGCCGCCGTGAACGGGCTGGCAGAGGCCTTCGGCCAGTTCGGCCAGGCACTGCGCCGCACGCAGACGGGCTACGTGCGCCACTACGCCCTGGCCACCGTGCTGGGGGCGTTGATCATGTTGGTCTACTATCTGCTGCGATAGAGCCGCGGATGCCACCCCTCACCCGCACCCCCTCTCCTAGCGGGAGAGGGGTGCTGGAGGCGGCCTGAGCCCGGCAAGACTGCGATGGAAGCGCTCGACCGCTACATCCTGACCATCATCACGTTCCTGCCCACGGCGGGGGCCCTGCTCGTGCTGGCGATGCCGCGCGGCCGCGACAACGCGTATCGCTGGCTCGCCCTGGCGTTCTCCCTGGCGACCTTTGCGCTCTCGCTGCTGCTGTGGACCGGATTCGACACCGCCAGCACTGGCGTCCAGTTCGAGCTGCGCCTGCGGTGGATTCCGGCCCTGGGCATACACTACTACATGGGAGTAGACGGCATCAGCCTGCTGCTGGTGCTGTTGACGACCTTCCTGGCGACGATCAGCGTACTCGCCTCCTGGCGCGGCATCACCGAGCGCGTGAAGGCCTTCATGGCCGCCATGCTGGTACTGGAGACGGGCATGATCGGCGTGTTCGTCTCTCTGGACCTGATCCTGTTCTTCGTCTTCTGGGAGGCCATGTTGATCCCGATGTACCTGCTCATCGGGGTCTGGGGCCACGAGCGCCGCATCTACGCCACCGTCAAGTTCATCCTGTACACGATGTTCGGCAGCGCCCTGATGCTGGTCGCAATCCTGGGGCTCTACTTCTACCACCGAGCGACGACCGGCACCGGCACCTTCGACCTGCTGGCGCTGCGCTCGCAGCACATCGCCTACACGCTGCAAATCTGGTTCTTCCTGGCCTTCGCCCTGGCTTTCGCCATCAAGGTGCCGCTCTTCCCCTTTCACACGGGGCTGCCCGACGCGCACGTGGAGGCGCCCACGGCTGGCAGCGTGCTGCTGGCCGGCGTCCTGCTGAAGATGGGCACGTACGGATTCGTGCGCTTCTGCTTGCCGCTGTTTCCGGAGGCAGCCCTCCTATTCATGCCTTACCTGGCCGTGCTGGCCGTGATCGGCATCATCTACGGCGCCCTGGTGGCGCTGGTGCAGCCCGACGTGAAGAAGCTGATCGCCTACTCCAGCGTCAGCCACCTGGGGTTTGTGGTGCTGGGCATCTTCGCCTTCAACGTGCAGGGCCTACAGGGCGCCATGATCCAGATGGTCAACCACGGCCTGAGCACGGGAGCCCTGTTCCTGATAGCCGGCATGCTCTATGAGCGGCGGCACACGCGGCTGATCACCGAGTTCGGCGGCCTGTGGAAGCAGATGCCCCTGTTCGCTGCCTTCTTCATGATCGTGGTGCTGTCGTCCCTGGGGCTGCCGGGCCTGAACGGATTCGTGGGCGAGTTCCTCGTCCTGGTGGGCGCCTTCTTGCACGCCAGCGAGGGCGGGGGCGCGCATTACGCACTGCCCGTGCTGGCGGCCTTCGGCGTGGTCCTGGCCGCCGTCTACCTGCTGTGGATGTTCCGGCGGGTCATGCACGGCGAACTGACCAAGGAGGAGAATCGTCGGCTGCACGACCTGTCCGTACGGGAGGCCCTCGTGCTCCTGCCCATCGTCCTGCTCATCTTCGCCATCGGCCTGTATCCGAAGCCCTTCCTGGAGCGCACGGAGGCCTCGGTGCAGGCCGCGGTGACTGAGGTGCGCGAGCGCGGCGCGCTGGCGGGGCAGGAGGTCCCCGCGCCGACCCCCGCGGAGTGGCCGGGCGGCGTGGTGCCGCCAGGCGCGGTCGGGGCCGAGCGGCCGCCGACGAGCAGCAGTCCTGGAGTGCGCTAGTGCCGATTGACCTGTCCACAGTGCATTGGCACACCATCGGCCCGCACCTGGTGCTGGCGGCCGGCGCCCTGGCGGTGCTGGTGCTGGCCGCCTTCGTGCGGGAGGGGTCTCGCGCCCTGTGCGGAGCCGTCAGCTTCCTGACGCTGGCCGCCGCCTTGGCTGCCAGCACCGCACGCCTGAGCCGACCCAGCACTGCCTTTGACGGGTCCCTCGATCTCGACAATCTGGCCCTGTTCATGGAGTTGGTGGTGCTGCTGGGCTCGCTGCTGACGGTGCTGATCTCCATGGGCCGGCTGGGCAGCGAGGGCATCGCCTTCGGCGAATACTACGCACTGATCCTGCTCTCCACCTGCGGCATGCTGTTCCTGGTCTCGGCCGCCGATCTGGTGATGGTGTTCCTGGGAGTGGAGCTGGTCTCCATTCCCATCTACGTGCTGGCCGGATCGGCTCGCGGCCGACTGATCTCGAACGAGGCCGCCCTCAAGTACTTCCTGCTGGGGGCCTTCGCCTCCGGCTTCCTGCTGTATGGCATTGCCCTGCTGTACGCTGCCACCGGCGAGCTTCAGCTTCAGGCCGTGCGCTCTGCATTCGTGTCCAGCAGCCACCTACCGATGCTTCTGATCAGCGCCGCCCTCATCCTGGTCGGGCTGGGCTTCAAGATCTCCCTGGTGCCCTTCCACTTCTGGACGCCCGACGTCTACCAGGGCGCGCCCACGCCCATCACCGCCTTCATGTCGGCCGGCCCCAAGGTCGCCATCTTCGCGCCGCTGCTGCGCATTCTGCTGGTGAGCATGAACGAGGTGGCCAACGAATGGCTGGTCGCCTTCTGGGCCCTGGCCGCCGTGACCATGACGGTGGGCAACCTGGTAGCCATCGTGCAGACCAACATCAAGCGCCTGCTGGCCTACTCCAGCATCGCCCACGCCGGTTACGTGCTGGTGGCCTTCGTGGCGCTATCGCAGCCGCCACTAGCCCGCACCGGCGACGCGCTTGGGCAGGAGCTGCCCGTGCGCGCCATCTGCTTCTATCTGTTGGTCTACACGCTCGCCAACATCGGAGCCTTCAGCGTGGTAGTGGCCCTGGGCCACAAGCGCCGCGGCCTGGATCTGGCCGACTACGCCGGACTGGGCTACGATCGTCCCTGGCTGGCTGCCGCCATGAGCCTGTTTCTGCTCAGCCTGGCCGGCTTCCCGCCTGCGGCCGGCTTTCTGGCCAAGCTCTACGTGTTCAGCGCGGCCGTGCACGCCGGCTTCTATGGGCTAGTTGTGATCGCAGTTATCAACGGAGTCGTCTCCGTATACTACTATCTACGCGTCGTGGTGCTCATGTACATGCGCCCGCGAGAGGAGCCCGCCCCGCTGGCCGCGCGGACCGGCGTCTACCTCGGTTTCGCGCTGGTCTTCGCAGCCGTGGGCACCATCGCCCTGGGCGTCCTCCCCGGCCCGGTGCTGAACATGCTCTCCGGCGTCGGGGCGCTGCTGGTCAGCCGATAGGCCGGGGCGCGGAGCCCGTGCCCGACAGTAGGAGGCCTGGACGGTGCAACTCGAAGAACGCGTGGGTCAGTTGGCCATAGCCACCAGAATGGACTGGGCCTGGGACCTGGTGGAGCGCAAGCTCATCAACTGGTCTCGGCGCTCCTCGATCTGGCCCTCGCTGTTCGGGCTGGCCTGCTGCGCCATCGAGATGATGTGCGCGGCCGCCAGCCGGTACGATCTGGCGCGCTTTGGCTCCGAGGTCTTCCGCGCCAGTCCCCGCCAGGCCGACCTGCTGATTGTGTCGGGGCGCGTCAGCCAGAAGATGGCGCCCGTCATCAAGCACATCTACGACCAGATGGCCGAGCCCAAGTGGGTCATCGCCATGGGCGCCTGCGCCTCCTGCGGCGGCGTCTTCAACAACTACGCCATCGTGCAGGGCGTGGACAAGCTCCTGCCCGTGGACCTGTACGTGCCGGGCTGCCCGCCCGACCCGGAGGCCTTGGTGTGGTCCATCTGCGAGCTACAGAAGCGCATTGACGAGGAGCAGGTAGTGAAGCGTTAGGCCCCACTCATGGACCAGCTCAGCGACCAACTTGAACGCACCCGCGCCAGGCTCGTCGCCTCCTTCCCCGACGCGAGGTTGGCCTTCACGGTCTTCCGGGGCGAGCTGACCGTCACCGTGCCCACCGGGGTGCTGCTGGACGTCTGCCGGTTCCTGCGCGCGGAGGAGGAGCTGGATTACGGCTTTCTCGTTGACATCACCGCCGTTGACTATCCCCAGCGCGGCGACCGCTTCTGCCTGGTCTACCACCTGCTCTCCATGCAACGCCGCGCTCGCCTGTCGCTCAAGACCTACGTCCCCGAGGACGAGCCCGTGCCCAGCCTCACCGAGCTGTGGCCGGGGGCCAACTTCTACGAGCGCGAGGTGTACGATCTGTTCGGCGTCCACTTCTCCGGCCATCCGGATCTGCGCCGCATCATGATGCCCGAGGATTGGGAGGGCCACCCGCTGCGCAAGGACTACCCGCTGACCACGGAGCCGGTGCCCTTCAGCCACGACTGGGAGGAGCGGGGCAGGCCAACGCCCTACTAGCCATGGCCGCCGCAGCCACCGAGATCAGGACGATGATGCTCAACGTGGGGCCACATCACCCCTCCACCCACGGTGTGCTGCGGGTGATCGTGGAGCTCGACGGCGAGACGATTGTGGACCTCACCCCCGACGTGGGCTTCCTGCACACCGGCATCGAGAAGACGGCCGAGGACAAGCTCTACACCCACGCCCTGACGCTGACCGACCGCACCGACTACCTGTCGAACATGCACAACAACCTGGGCTTCAGCATGGCCTGCGAGCGCATCGCCGAGATAGCGGTTCCCGAGCGGGCCGTCGTGGCCAGGGTCATCCTCTGCGAGCTCCAGCGCATCGCCAGCCACCTGGTGTGGCTGGCCGCCTTCGGCATTGACCTGGGGGCCGTGACCGTCTTCCTCTACGGCCTGCGCGATCGGGAGCTGATCCTGGACATCTTCGAGGCCTGTTCCGGCGTGCGCATGATGACCAGCTACATCCGCCCCGGCGGCTTGACCCACCAGCTCCCCGATGGCTTCGAGGAGATGGTGGCCGGCGCCGTGGACGCGATCGAGGCACGCCTGCCCGACTATGACAACCTGCTGACCAACAACCCCATCTTTCAGCAGCGCACCAAGGGCATCGGCGTGATCGGCGCCCAGGAACTGCTCTCCTTTGGGGTAACCGGCCCCACGCTGCGCGCTTCGGGCTTCGACTGGGACCTGCGCAAGCACATGCCCTACTGCGGCTATGAGGACTACGACTTCGAGGTGCCCACCGCGCAAGAAGGGGACACCTACGCCCGATTCGTGGTGCGAATGGAGGAGATGCGGCAGTCCATCCGCATCGTCCGCCAGGGCCTCAAGCGGCTGCCGGACGGGCCGGTCGTGAGCGATGACCGCAAGTTCGCCCTGCCGCCGCGGGAAGAGGTCTACGAGAGCATGGAGAGTCTCATTCACCACTTCCTGCTGGTGAGCAAGGGCTTTGAGCCGCCCAAGGGCGAGGCCTACGCCGCGGTGGAGAGCCCGCGGGGCGAGCTGGGCTACTACCTGGTCAGCGACGGCACCGGCAAACCCTACCGCATGCACATTCGCGTGCCGTCCTTCGCCAACCTGCAGGCCCTGGCTCCCGCCGTGCGAGGGCATCTACTGTCTGACTTGGTGGCCGTCATGGCCAGCTTCGACCTGGTGATGGGAGACGTGGATCGGTAGGCAGGCTAGTTTGTTGAAGCGGACGGCAGGTGGAAGTTGTCCTTGTAGGAGCCGCGTCCCCGCGGCGACTAGCTAACGGCATCGCGGCGAGACGCCGCTCCTACAAGATCGCGGCGAGGGGCGGCTCTACAAAGGAAGGCATTGTTCGGTGCTGGCCAAGATCAAGGACAGCGAAGCTGAGGAGCTAGCCCGGCGCTACCCGCGGCGACGGTCGGCCGTGCTGCCGCTGCTGTGGCTGGCCCAGGAGCGCGACGGCTACGTCACCGCCGAGGCCATCGCAGGCATCGCCGACGCGCTGGGCCTGACCACCACCGAGGTCCGCGACGTGGCCAGCTTCTACCACATGCTCCATCTGGAGCCCGTGGGCGAGCACATCATCGAGCTATGCACCAACCTCTCCTGCATGCTGCGCGGCGGGGAGGAGCTCTTTCAGTACCTACAGGAGAAGTTGGGCATCGGCGAGGGCGAGACCACCCCGGACGGTAAGTTCAGCCTCTTCGAGGCCGAGTGCCTGGGCTATTGCGACGTGGCGCCGATGATGCAGATCAACGGCGTTGTGTACGGCAACCTGACCGAGGAGAAGGTTGACGAGATCCTGCGCAGTCTCGGACACGAGGATGCCTGAGCACGTTCTGCTGAGAAACCGAGACATCCCCAACATCGCGGAGCTGGACGTCTACCGCGAGCACGACGGGTATGAGGCCTGGGCGCGGGCGGCCCGGGAGATGACTCCGCAGGAGGTCATCGAGGTGGTCTCCGAGGCGGAGCTACGCGGCTGCGGCGGGGCCTTCTTCCCCACCGGGCGCAAGTGGAGCCTTACCATCCGAGACGGCGGGCCCAACTACCTCTGCTGCAACGGCGACGAGAGCGAGCCAGGCACCTTCAAGGACCGCGAACTCATGCAGTTCAACCCCCACCAGGTCCTGGAGGGGTGCTGCATCGCCGCTTACGCCAACGACGCCGAGACGGTCTACATCTACGTCCGCGGGGAGTTCCACGAGCCCATCAAGTCGCTGGAGAGGGCCATCCAGGAGGCACATGAGGCCGGCTACCTGGGGGACGACGTGCTGGGAACGGGGAAGCGGCTACACATCTATGTGCACGTGGGTGCCGGCGCCTACATCTGCGGGGAGGAGACGGCCTTGCTCAGTTCGGTGGATGGCACGCGCGGCTGGCCGCGCCTGAAGCCGCCCTTCCCAGGGCAGTCCGGCGTCAACAAGCGCCCCACCGTGGTCAACAACGTGGAGACGCTCTCCAACGTGCCGCCCATCCTGCGCCATGGTCCCGAGTGGTTCAAGCAGTGGGGTACGGAGCGGGCGCCCGGGCGCAAGATCTACTGCCTGAGCGGCCATGTCAACCGGCCGGGCAACTACGAGGCCCCCATGGGCACGCCCCTGCGGGAGCTCATCTACGACCACGCCGGCGGCGTGCCCGGCGGCAAGCGCGTCAAGGCCGTCATCCCGGGAGGTTCTTCCACGCCGTACCTGGCCGAGGACCAACTCGACGTCAACATGGACCCCGAGTCCGTGCGCGCGGCCGGCTCCATGCTGGGATCGGCTGCCGTGATCGTCCTGGATGAGGACACCTGCATCGTCCGCGCCACCCGCCGGCTGGTCAAGTTCTACATGCGCGAGTCCTGCGGACAGTGCACGCCCTGCCGCGAAGGCTGCCGCTGGCTGTGGCTGGTCTACGGCAAGATCCTGGAGGGCCAGGCAGAAGAAACCGACCTGGACCTGTTGCTGGATATCTGCGACGGCATTGCCACCAAGTCGCTGTGCCTGCTGGGCGACTCGGCCACCTTCCCAGTGGTCAGCAGCCTCAGGCTATTCCGCGAGGAATACGAGCACCACATACGCCACGGCACGTGCGGCGGATACGAGCCACAGAGCGAAAGCGATGCCGGATAACGACGACAACCAAGAACTGGTCACGTTGACCATTGATGGCCGGCAGGTCAGCGTGCGCCCCGGGACCACGGTGCTGCGGGCGGCGGAGAAGCTGGGCATTGACATCCCCGTGTTCTGCGCCCATCCCAAGCTCGAGCCCGTGGGCATGTGCCGCATGTGCCTGGTGGAGATAGAACGCGCCCCCACGCTCCAGACCGCCTGCACGCTGCCGGTCCAGGAGGGCATGGTGGTCCGCACCGACTCGCCGGAGGCGCTCCAGGGCCGCCGGGAGCAGCTCGAGTTCCTGCTGCTCAACCACCCGCTGGACTGCCCCGTCTGCGACGAGGGTGGCGAGTGCCCGCTCCAGGACCTGACCTACAAGTGGGGCCCCGTCCAGAGCCGTTACCCGCAGCAGTGGAAGCGCCACTTCGAAAAGCCCGTTGATCTCGGGGCGCACATCCTCCTCGACCGCGAGCGCTGCATAATGTGCGGGCGCTGCGTCCGCTTCTGTCGGGAGATCGCCGCCCATCCGGTTCTGGCAGTCATCGAACGCGGCGACCAAAGCTACATTGACACGGATTCTGATCCACCCTTCGACACGCAGTTCTCCTGCAACACGGTAGAGATATGCCCGGTCGGCGCCTTGACCACTAAGCAGTATCGTTTCAAGTCGCGCCCCTGGGAGTACGGGCGCACCTACAGCATCTGCGCGCGCTGCGGGATGGGCTGCAACGTCGAGCTGCACTGGCGCGACCGCAAGCTGCGGAGGGTGGAGAGCCACGAGCATCCCGAGGTGGACGACGGCTGGCTCTGCGACGAGGGGTGCTTCGGAACGGTCGAAGCCGCAACATACCGCCCCCGCCTCACCCGCCCGGCCTGCCGACGCGACCGGGACTTGGAAGAGCACTCCTGGGACGAAACGCTAGACTGGCTGGCCGACCGCCTGTCCGCCTTGCGCGACCGCGGGGAGCCCATCGCCGGCCTAGTCTCCGCCACCTGCACCAACGAGGAGACGTTCGCTCTTCGGGCCTTCATCGAGGCCCTCCGCGGCAGCGTGCACCTGTGGCCGCCCAACAAGCTGCTGGCCGCCGCGTTGCGGCGTGGGCTGTCCAACGCCAGCATCCGCGACCTCGCCGAGGCCGAGCGCATCCTGCTCTTCGGCTCGGACCCGAGCCGCGAGCTGCCCGTGCTGGACCTGTGGCTCAAGAAGGCAGTGACCAAGCTCGGCGCCCGCTTGGTTGTCGTGCACGGGCAGGAGATCGAGCTCGACCGGCACGCGGAGCGCATCTTCCGCGCCGGGCTGGACCAGTTCAATGACGCGCTCTACGCCTGCGGCGAGGGCGAGGTAGTGGTCATTGTCGGCCCCGAGGCCGTCCCCGAGGAGCAGATAGCCACCCTCCTGGATCGAGTGCAGGAGCTTCACGAGCAGCGAAAGGCCCGAGCCCTGTTCGTAGCGCGAGAGGCCAACGCCGTCGGCGCGCTGGACATGGGTGTCAGTGCCAGCCTGCCACCAGGCCAGACCAAGGCCCTCTACGTCCTCGGCGCCGACCCCCTTGCCGACGGGGGATTGCGGAAGCTGCTTGCGCGCCTTGAGCCGCTGATCGTGCAGGACCATGCGCCAACCGAGACCAGCAAGCTCGCGCACTTCTCTCTGCCCGGGGCGCACCCCGCTGAGAAGGACGGCACTATGACCAGCACCGAGCGCAGGATCCAGCGCCTGCGCGGGGCAGTGCCGCCGCCCGGCGACGCTCGCCCAGACCTGGAGATCATCGCCGAGCTGGCCTCGCGCCTGGACATCGCCCTGCCGGCCCAGTCGGCGCAGGAGTGGTTTGCACAGATCGCCCGCGAAGTTCCCGGCTACGCGCCTTTCGAGTGGTCCAAGCTGGCCGACCGCGCGGCCCAGCGCTCGTCCCGCCGCCAGCCATGATGTCGCCATGATGACCGCCATAGCCAAAGGCCTCTGGGTCACCTTCAAGCACCTCTTCAAGAAGCCCGTCACGGTCTTCTACCCGGAGGAGCAGCGCCCCGTCGTCGAGCGCATCCGCTGGCGGCACAAGCTGCACCGCTGGCCCAACGGGCTGGAGCGCTGCGTGGGTTGCTCGCTGTGTGCGGCCAACTGCCCCGTGGGCTGCATCTACGTGGGCGCGGCCGAGAACGACCCCGCCAACCCCACCTCCGCCGGCGAGCGCTACGCCGAGCGTTACGAGATCAACCTGCTGCACTGCATCTACTGTGGCTACTGCGAAGAGGCCTGCCCGGTGGATGCCATCGTGCTCCACCAGGAGCACCGCCTGACCGACGATTCCCGCGAGAAGTTCGTCTGGACCAAGAAGTCCCTCCTGGTCGCCCATCCCGACGACTACCTGCACCCCGACGGCCTCAAAGACATCCCCGAGGCATTGCAGACGCGGCAGTGACCCGGGTCTGCTCCCCGATTGGCCAGGCCTCCAGCTATCTTGCCTTCGCCCTGCGCCTCTGCTATACTCCGACCCGTTGAGACGATGCCCTGAGGCCCGCGGGCATTCCCGTGCCCGCGGCGCTTGTTATGGGCGTGAGACCGCAAGGACGAGAGGCTGGCGCACGAATGGCCGAGATCAGACCCCTGCGCGCCCTGCGCTACAATCCCGAGAAAGTCGAAGCCGATCAGGTGGTGGCTCCCCCCTACGATGTGCTGGATGAGGAGGATCGGGAGCGCTGCCGTGCGCAGGACGAGCACAACATCGTCCGCTTGACCCTGGGCGACGAGCCCCTGACCCAGGACCCCCCTCCTGCACGCTACCAGCGCGCCGCTGAACTGCTAAACGAGTGGCTTGCAGATCGGGTCCTGACGCACGACCCCGGCCCCGCCCTCTACCTCTGGGAGCAGACGTATCGCATCCCGCCGGGTATGCTGGGACCCAGCGGAGAGCTGTCGCGGCGGGGCTTCGTGGCTTTGCTCAAGCTGGAGCCCCTGGGCGAAGACGCCGTCTTTCCCCACGAGGGGACGCTGGCGGGACCCAAGCAGGACCGACTCAAGCTGCGGCGGGCATGCCGGGCGGTCTTCGGCCCGCTCTACCTCATCTACACGGACCCGGAGCACCGCGCCGACCAGGCACTGGCCAGCACGGGAGCCTCACACGAGCTGCTCGACGCGACCGACGAGGACGGCAC
>JBHIEF010000123.1:0-12850 GCA_046760465.1 Armatimonadota bacterium
GAAGCGTCGGGCAGGGCAAGAACAAGCTGACGCTGGCCGCCGACGCGGCCGTGCACGGAGCGAACGAGGCGCTCTACGCCCTGGAGACCATGGGCGCGCAGACGGCGGACGGCGTGGAGCGCGTGGCGGCCGTGGCCGCGCGCGCCCGGGCGGCCTTGCAGCAGGCGCTGGACCTGGGCGCCTCGCAGCGGCAGGTCGAGGTGCTGGCGGAGGCCGTGCGCGAGGCCCGCACGGCCCTGGCGGAGTACAAGGTCGCAGCTCAGGAGAGCGACGAGGCCATACCCGCCATCAAGCAGGCCACCAATGCCGCCACCGCCGGCCTGCGCGACGTGAGCGCGGCGGTCGTGCGCCCCATGGGGATGGCGGATGCGCAGATGCTCCACGCGAGCCTGAAGAAGGCCCGCGAGTCTGGGGCCAAGGCGAGGGCCGCGGCGCAGAAGGCGAAGCGGATTGCCGACACGGCGCGCACGCGCACGCTCCTGGCGCAGATAGACGTGGCCACGGCCCTTGCTCCGGCCGAGCGCCGGCCCATCTACGACGGGCTGGTAGCCGGATACCTGGGCGGCTCCCCCGGGCAAGTCGCCAGCCTGCGAGACAGGGGCTACGGCTACGGCGACATCTGCCTGGCGCTGGCGGCCGCTAAGAGCATGGCGGAGGACCCCGAGTTCATCGCCGAGCACGGTCGCGGCCTGGCCCAGAGCCTGGTGGACTACGTCAACAACACCGGCGGGGCTTCGCTGCGCAACGTCAACATATTCCTGAAGTACATAGCCAACGCCGTGGAAAAGGAGGCTGAGTCCTCCTGAGACCAGCCAGCGCGGCGCAGTTGCACCCCTGCCCAGCGCCGATCGGCAGGTGCCGGGAGCGCGGCAGGGAACCTACTGAGGGCACGGCCCCGGGGCCGTGCCCGTTCGGCGTGGCCCGGTGGAGCCATCGCCGGGGAGGCGGTCCTTGAGTGCGTTACGGCATCATTTCTGACGTGCACAGCAACCTTGTGGCGCTGAAGGCCGTTCTTGGTGAGTTGGAGGGGCGCGACATTGACAAGTTCGTCTGCCCGGGCGACACGGTCGGCTATGGGCCCAGGCCCAACGAGTGCGTTCGACTGGTGCGGGAGCTGGAGCCGGTGTCGGTGGTGGGCAACCACGACGTGGCGGCGCTGGACACGGCTGCGGACGAGTGGTTCAACGCCATGGCGCGGGCGGCGGTGGTGTGGACGCGGCAGGAGTTGAGCGAGGGCAACAGCGAGTACCTGCGCGGCCTCCAGCCGGTGGCGGTATTCGACGACGTGACGCTGGTCCACGGCGCACTGGCGCCGGACCTGTGGGACTACATCTCCTCGCCCTGGGAGGCGCAGCCCACCTTCGAGGCCATGAAGACCCAACTGTGCTTCGTAGGACACAGCCACTTCGCGGAGTGGTACGAACTGCGGCCGGGAGCGGCGGTGCCGCTGCAAGTGGGCGCCACCAGCGGGCGCACGCTGACGTTCACCAACGGGGTGCGCTACATCGTCAACCCGGGCAGTGTGGGCCAGCCCCGCGACGGCGACCCACGGGCGGCCTGCGCCGTGTATGATACTGACCAGGGCACCGTCGAGGTCCTGCGCGTGCCGTACGACATAGCCGAGTGCCAGAGGGACATGCTGGAGAAGGGCCTGCCCTCGCCCTTGGCGCAGCGCCTTGGGCTGGGCGTGTAGAGGAAGGCAGCAGGGGCATGAAGCTCCCCGCCGAGCTAGAGGCCTTGAGGCAGTTCCACGGCCACCTGGGCCCGTTCGTGGTGGCCGGATACGTGGCGGGGGCGCTGGCCCTGGAGGAGCTGGGCGCGCGGCGCTACTTCGGCATGAAGGTCGAGCTGCACTGCCCGCCGCAGCCGCCGCCCTCGTGCCTGGCCGATGGGATACAGTTCTCCACGGGCTGCACGCTGGGCAAGCGCAACATCGCCCTGGAAGCGTCTGACTCCGTGCTCATCGCGTGCCAGAACACCGACGACGGGCGCAGGCTCTCCCTGCGCCTGCCCGATCAGACCAGGGACGCGTTCGGGGAGTGGATACGGGAGCTGGGCGAGGAGCAGGCCTCGCTGAGGGTGTGGCAGGCGGGGCGCGAGCTCTTCGAAGTGGGAGCGTAGCAGCAGGGCGGATTGCCCGGCCCGGTGCGACCGTCGGCACACAAAAAAAGGCCGACTCGAACCGGCGACGCTGTTCCCGTACGTCGCCTCGAGCCCGGCCACACGCCCCCTCAGAGGTTCAGTCCGGTAGATTGCCAAAGGGGGAGCGTTGCAGGTAAGAGTATACCACGTGGAGGCGATCCTAAACGTCGGCGCCCAAAGGAGCGGTTTGAGCCTCGTCACGAGGGGAGCGTGCCCCGAGGCCTTGGGGCGCGGAAGGTGTCAAACGCCGCTGAGAGGCGATGAAGGTGCCTCTGCGGCCACAGGCCGCCATGCGACTCGGAACCTTTAGCGATATGGGGCGTTCGTTAGATCGGACAGGCATCACCGGCATTTCCCCGGTGGGCTTTGCGGCGGTCGGGCCTTCTCAGGAGGGGCGACTGGTCGGTCGTGCCAAGGCCGGGGACGCGGATGCTTTCGCCGAGCTGGTGAATCGCCACCACCAGAAGATCTTTGGCATCATCTACCGCATGTGCGGCCCGGGTGAGGACATGAACGACCTGGGCCAGGAGATCTTCCTGCGGGCCTTCCAGGCGCTGGGGAAGTTCCAGTACCGGGACGAGGTCAGCTTCCGCACCTGGCTGTACCGCATAGCGGTAAACGTGTGCATTAACGAGCTGCGCCGGCGCCGGCGCAAGCAGCGCATAGAGGGGCAGTCGCTCGACCAGTTGGTGCAGACCGAGACGGGCGAGGTGGAGCGGGTAGTGCCCGACTACTCGCAGGTGCCCGACGATATGGTCGAGCGCAAGGAGACGCAGGCGCTGGTGCACGTGGTGATCCGGCAGTTGTCGCCGCACCACGAGGCGGCGTTGATGCTGGTGGACATCGAGGGGCTCAGCTACGAGGAGGCGGCCGAGATTCTGGGCTGCTCGCTGGGCACCCTCAAGTCGCGGCTGTCCCGGGCGCGCAGCGCCTTCAAGGATAAGTACCAGCAGTACATGGCGCGAGCGGCGAGGGGGCAGGCATAGGGTTGCGGGAAACCACAGAGGCTGCGGAGCCGCCAGGGGACGTGGGCCCCCTCCGCAGCAGCGCCCAGAGGGCGCGCCGAGGCGTAGGGCCTCGGGAGGACCACAATGCGCTGTGGCAAAGTGAAGAAGCTGCTGCCGCTGTACGGCGACGGACGCTTGACCGCACGCCAGCACGCAGGGGTCGAGGAGCACCTGCGCGGGTGCGAGCCCTGCCGGGCCGAGCTGGCCGGGCTGGAGGAGGCCCTGGGCGCTCTGCGCGGGCTGTCGGAGCTGAAGGCGCCGGTCGAGTTCCGCCGGAGCATCATCAACGGCGTCCGCCGGGCGGCCCACGAGGCCGAGGCCGGGCGCAGCGCGCGCGTGCCCGTCTTCTCGACGCCCAGGCTGGCCTACGCGGCGGCGGCAGTCGTGCTTGTGATCGTGGGCATAGCCATCGGCCGCTTGGTGTGGGTGCCTGCGCCGATGCCAGGGCCGGAGGCGCCGGTGGTGGTCGAGGTCGAGCGCGGCCCACGGACGCACGAGGTGTCGCCCGACCAGGTCGAGCCCCAGGCGCCGGCGCCGGTCCCGGAGCCCAGGCGAGAGCGCACGGGCACGGAGCTGGTGCGCTACCGGCCAGAGCGATCGGGGCCTCCCGCAGCGCGCGAGGAGGACGAGGGTCCGACGCCGGCCGTGCCGGCGTCGCCTGGCCCGGAGGAGGAGCCGCGCAGAATCGTCATCCAGCCCCGAGAGATCGAGGGCCCCAACTCCAGGAAGTACCTGGCGGGCGGCGTGCTGGTCTTCAAGCCTCTGCCCTCGACGGAAACGCCTGAGATGGGCGAGGCCAAGGTCGAGCTGGTCACCAGCGCGGTCGGTGGGAAGACCGCGTAGAGGGCCTGATTGACGACGAGGACGTTGCCCTGAAGTTTCTCTTCGAGGTATTCACTGAGACGGACTGGGAGCGCGTGGTGGACTCGACGCCGGGGCCCCCTCGAGGCAGCAGCTAGCACGTGAGTTCAGCGAGAGAGGCCGAGCCGTGACGCATCATCGTATCCTGTCAGCGACCATCGCCGCCATGCTCGTGGCGGGGCTGGCGGCTGCGTGCTGGGGGCAGGCCCCCTCCGCGTCCCCCGATGAGCCCAGGACGGTTCCGCTGGCCGTGGAGAGGCCGGTGGACAGGTACGTGACGGCCTTCCTCTACATCCAGCGCAAGTACCCCGACCTGCACAAGGACGTTGACGAGCTGGTAAGCGAGAAGTACCCCGACCTGTGGAAGTTCATGGAGCAGAAGCTGGGGCAGTTGGTGGCGCAGAAGTACCCCGATCTGGACGCCTTCGTCCAGGAAGAGATCATCATCCTCATCCAACGCGTCTCGCCCACGTTCAACCCCGAGGTCATCAGGCTCATCACCACCAAGTACCCGGCCCTCAGAGCCGAGATAGGGAGGATAATCCAGGCCCATCCGGACAGCGATCCGCGGCCGGAGATCGCGGCGCTGATTCGAGAGAAGTACCCCAACCTACTGGACGACATTCTGGGCCTGATCAAGCGTCGGGAGCCCAGCCTGCTGCCGCAGATCCAGCGCAGCATCGCCGAGGAGTTCCCGGGCCTGGGCGCGGACATCATGTCGGAGGTCAAGAAGAAGTACCCCGGCCTGATTGACGAAGTGATCGCCCACGCCAAGCGCAAGCACCCAGAGCTCATCCCCATCGTCGCCAACATCCTGAAGGGATGGAATCCCCTGCCCGCGCGCGCCAAGCCCGAGCCGCCTGCCTCCGAGGAAGAGCCTGACGCAGCGGCGGCGCCCCCGGGCGAGGGGGAAGGCGAGTAGCCGCCCCGTCCGCACCCCCCACTGTCTTCACTAGGCCAGACACGCCGTGTGGTAGCGGGCTGCTGTAGGCACGCGCCTGCCAGCCGCCTGCCGGGCAGGGCAGGGGGCACTGCTTAGGGAAGCGTATGGCGCGAGCCCGGCGCCGGCGGCGTGGCGCACCCCTGAACGGCCGGTCGGGAATGCCTGGTAGATGCGTACACAGATAAGGCGAGCCAGACCCCAGCCCAGAACGCTGCCGGCCGTGTTCGGCAAGGCCTTCTGGCCCCTGGTGGGCCTGCTGGTCCTCGAGTTTCTGTATTACCTCTTCGTCATCGGCTACTTCACGGACCGCCGCCTGGACCATGCGCTGAAACGCGCTCAGCGTCACAGCTACGGAGAGGACTTCCACCGCGACCTGAACCGCATGACGCAGATCCTGGCGGACTACGAGAGCCACGTGGCTGCGGCCGAGATAGTGCTGTGGCATCCGGACATGAGCGGGATCGAGACCGTGCGGGAGCAGCTCGCCTACGCTCGGGAGGTCGTAGGGACCAGCGCGTACTCGCGACAGACCGCACCTCAGGAGGCCCTGAGGTTCTTCCGGGACTACGATCCGCCGCCGGTCGGGGTGGCGACGCCGGCCAGCAGGACGCGCCTGAAGATCCTGCTCTGGCTCACCGCTGCGGTGGCGGCGGTGGCCCTGGCCTGCATCTTCCAGCGGCCGGAGTGGTGACGCCGGAGGGGGGCGAGTTGATGGGCAAGGTCAGGTTCGGTTACGTCGGCTGTGGCTTCATGGCCCAGAAGGTGCATCTGCCCAACTTCGCGGCCATCCCCGACTGCGAGCTGGTGGCGCTGGCCGAGCTGCGGCCGGAGTTGGGCGAGAAGGTGCGGCAGCGTTTTGGCATTCCGCACCTGTACCGGCACCACCTGGAGTTGGCGCAGGACGACGGAGTGGAGGCGGCGGGTGTGTCGGCGGCCTTCGGCGCGCAGAGCGAGATCGCGCGGGACCTACTGGCGGCCGGCAAGCAGGTGTTCATGGAGAAGCCGATGGCCGTGTCGGTGGAGCAGGCCGAGGCCATGCTTGCCGCTGCCGAGGAGGGCGGCGGACGGCTCATGGTCGCCTACATGAAGCGCTACGACGCCGGCAATGAGATGGCGAAGGAGGCCGTGGACGAGTTCCGCCAGAGCGGGGAGCTGGGGCAGGTCACCTACGCGCGCAACCACGGGTTCTGCGGCGACTGGGTGGCGGGACTGGACGCGCCCATGGACACCACCGACGAGCCCATGCCGCCTTCGCCCACGCCGCTGCCCTCGTGGCTGCCCCCCGAGTGGGGCAACAGCTACCTGGGCTACCTACAGCAGTGGACCCACAACATCAACCTGCTGCGCTGGTTCCTGGACGCGGGCGACGACGTGCGGGTCAAGGCGGTGGACCTGGACGACGACGGCATGACGGGCATCGTCGTCTTCGACATGGCCGGCGTGCGGGCGGTGGTGGAGTCGGCGGGCCTGAGCCACTACCGCTGGGACGAACACACGCAGGTGTACTTCCAGCACGGCTGGGTCCACACGTGGGCGCCGCCGCTGCTGCTGCGCAACCAGCCGGCCGAGGTGGAGATCTACCGCGCCGGCGACCGGCAGGAGTTCACGCGCAAGATCCCTCGACCGGCGTGGACGTGGTCGTTCCGCCGGGAGGCGGAGCACTTCATCGAGCGGGTACGCAGCGGCGAGCAGTTCCGCTCGTCGGGTCAGGACACGCTGACGGACGTGCGCCTCTACGAGGAGATCTACAAGGCCTTCCTGGAGGGGCGGAAGTAGCGGGGCGCCCCGCTATCCCCACTTGCCCTTGCTCTGGTGCCCCTCGATCTCGGCCTTGATCCACTGGCGCAGCATGGTGGCGTCCTGCTGCGCCTTGAGGAAGATCTGCACACAGGTCGGGTCGAGGTTGTCCTCCTCGCCAGCCTTGCCGACCTCGATCACCTTCTCGAGGAGCGTGGCCAGCTTCATGTGCAGATCGTTGGACAGGCGTGACCGGCGCACCAGCTCGGCGGCGTTGTCGTCGAGCTGCTTGAGGTCTTCCTTGGGGGCGCCGCAGCGCGGGCACTGGTCGGGAGCCTCATCACAGTCGCACACCAGGTTGCAGTTGCTGCACTTCCAGATTGGCGATTGGGCCAAGGCAGGACCCTCCTTCGCGGGCAGAATCGGGACCGGCCCGGGAGCGCGCCGCTCCCGGTCGGGACTGCATACTTCCCCGAGGCCCGCAGGGGTCCTGCCGAGGGGGCCGAGGCGTGTGGCCTCGACCACAACAAAGGCGAGACTCGCCGGTCGGGGCGCTGTCTGAGTAGGTGCCAACCCGGAGCCTACGTGGCAGCGAGTGTGCCGCGCCGCGGCTACGGCTGTCTGGTGCGAGAGGGACGGTCCATGCACAGAATCACTGGCCTAGCCTTCTTCGTCGCTGTCCTGGCAACGGGCAGCAGCGCGGCCGCGAGGCTCTCGCCACCGTGCTGGCTCGTGGCGCTGCCCGCGGCGGATGGCGGTGTCCATCTGTCGTGGCGCATGAACCGAGCGGCCGAGTCGGTGACCTCCTACACGATCATCCGCGACCGGCAGGAGATCGCCACCACCAAGCTCACCAACTATGTGGACCGTCCCCCACCAGGCGAGCACGAGTATACCGTGCGCGCGCGTTCCCGGGAGCGGCAGGGACGGGCGTGCCGGCCCGTGAGCATTACCGCCGGCGCCGAGGCCACCAACGTCTACCGCGTGATTCCGGCGGTGGCGGCCGGAGCCGGGGAGCGCATGGCGATACCGGTGTCGCTGGGCTTCCTGGACAGGGACGAGCTGGTGGACTTCGTGTGCGCGTACGGCAGGGAGGGCTCTGCCGGAGTGCTGCGGGCCTACACGCACGCGGGAGAGCTGCTCTGGGAGCGCGCGGGAGGCGACGTGACCGGGGCCGGGCCGGGGCCGCTCATCTGGGACGTGGACCGCGACGGTGCCGGCGAGGTGGTCTGCCTCGAGCGGGGGACGGGATTGGTCGTGCTCGATGGCCGCACCGGCAAGGTGGAGGCGGAGAACGCGACTCATCCCGTGATCGCGTGGCACGACGGGCCGGCGACGCTCCAGGTGGCGGACCTGGAGGGGCGCGGGCGCAGTTGGGCGGTGGTGCTCAAGCGCGGCAACTCGGGAGAGCTATCGCAGCCCTTGGTGGACGCTGCTCCCACGGACCCGGCCAGTGGCGAGCCGCGACCGCAGGTGGCGGCCTTCAGCGCCAAGCTGGAGCCGCTGTGGTGGGTGGCGCTGAACTGCGGAGCCGCGCATCACATGCGTGTGGCCGACATTGACCTCGACGGCCGCGACGACGTCGTGGCCAGCGGCGCAGTGACCTTGGGCCCGGAGGGGCAGGAGCTGTTCCGCGTGGATTTCGGCGGTTCACCCAGGCTCGTAGCGGGGGAGGGGTCCGCCGCCCCGGGGCTCGACGGCTTTGCCGAGGCGGACAGTTGCGTAGTCGGTGACGTAGCTCCTAACCGGCCCGGTCTGGAGATAGTCGTGAAGGGGGCGCAGGAGGGCGCCCCGATGTGCATGTACGGAGCAGATGGCGAGGCTATCTGGTACATGGAGGGGGTAGGCGGTCCCGGTGGCCGGCTGATCCTGGGCGACCTGTTCGCCGACGCGCCCGGCCTGGAGGTAGTCTCTCAGGGCGCGGCCAGCCACTGGTTGTCGGCCAATGGAAGCCTGCTGACCCCGCCCCGCGGCCTGAGGCGGTTTGACGTGGTTGACTGGTCCGGCCTGTATCCAGGGCTGGAGGCCATGACCTACGACGCGGCCCGCAACCTCATCGAGGTCCGCAGCCCCTCCGTTCCCACGGCTGGGCCGCTGGCGGTGCTCACCTACGAGGGTCGGTTGGCTCCGGCGACGGTCCGTGCCGCGGACATCATCGGCGACTACCGAGAGGAGATCATCGCCGATTGGGGTGGGCGGGTGGTGGTCTTCACGAACACGGAGGCAGACGTGCACGCCCGGCCCTCGGTCTGGCAGGACCGCCGCCTGGCGCGCTGGAGGTACATCAACGCCCACTCGGGCGTGGTGGTGGGCAGGGACTCGCTTGAGCATGAGTAGCCACTCGCTGGGTCAGTTGGTCGTCTTGGGGCTGGCGTCGGCCGTTGCGGTCGCGCCGGCCGCGGCCGATTTCGTGCGGCCGCAGAAGCAGGGCGACGCGCCGCGCTGGGGCGTGGCGGGGGGGCTGGAGATCGGTCTGTGGCACGCGCAGCGGCGGGAGGGGCCGCGGGGGCTGATCCGCCTCTTCTACCCAGTGTAGGGGCAGGCCGAGCCGGCTACGCTGGTCAACTTCATCGCCGTGGAGCCGGTCGTACGCCGGCAGAAGGGCTTCAGCGAGTTGGAGCGCAGCCCCCACGATGGCCAGCCGGGCCTGCGCATGATGGCCATGGACGAGCCACTCACGGCGGACCGGCGCACGGCACCGCCTCCCTCGGCGGGGGAGCTGGGCGCGGTGGCCGACGCCCCGGGGGTCGAAACGCTCTCGGTTCCCATCGCCATCGAGCCCTTCGCCAACGGGGCCCACGTGCGTCTGACGGCCCTGTTTCGCACCGATCGGCCCGGCGAGGTGCAGTTCTCCGTTTACGCCGAAGAGGACAGCGCCGAGATGGGCTATGCCACGCTCACGGCCACCATGGGCAACTTCGCCCGCCTGCGGAAGCTGTGGCTGCGGAACCGGGTGGTGGACAGCAAGGCGGTCTATGCGGACTACCAGGGGGAGGGCTTCACGCCGGACGCCTACTTCCCGCTGCGCGACCTGTTTATCACGCCGGCCGGCGACGTGATCGCCGCCGCCACGCCGGACGAGCAGGACCCGGCGGCCGTCCTGCCCTTCTCCGGGCGCCCGTTCTGGCGCTGGCGGGGCGGCGTGTTCACTCAGTACTGGCGCAAGCCGGCCGGCAGCTTTCGGCCGGACCTGCACGCGCGCGTCAACGGTCGGCGCACCTACTGGCGGTCGCGGCAGGAGATCCCCGGCGGCATCTCCTTCGAGAACTTCGAGCTGCGCGAGCGCTACTACCCCGGCCAGGTCTTCATCTGGGGCATCACGGCCCAGACGCCGCAGGAGCTGGGCTTCCCCGACCTCAGTGCTCCACCGCTGTGAGGAGCGCTCCAGCGGGTTGCCTGCGGCGCCATTTCGTGGTATGATGGTGGCCGCTGGCCGTGGGTTGTGCTGGGCGAGCGGGCTGTGCCCGCCCGCAGTGACGTCGCGAAGTGGCGCGCTGCTCTGGTGTGCCAACCAGGGAGCGCGTTTGCTTTATGTCTGGAGACCTCACCAGCTCTCCTCGACCTCGCGGGCTCCTTATGCTGGGCCTCCTGCGGGAGGCCATCGAGCGGATGTCCCGCGCCGGCCCCAGCTACACCATCCACGAGGGCCTGGGCCTGCTGGTCGAACGCGCGGCGGGGATTGCCGCGGCCCGTGCCTGCACTCTGCGCCTCTATGAGCCCGGCGAGGGCGTTCTGGCCCTGCGGGTGAGCCACGGGCTCAGCCGCCATTACCACCAGAAGCCGGCCCTGAAGGTGGGGCAGAGCGTAGCGGGAGAGGTGTTCCGAACCGGCTCGCCCACGGCGGTTGCAGACCTCAGCAACGACCGGCGCTACGCCTATCCCGACTACGCCGCCTCGGAGGGCCTGACCTCATTGGTGAGCGCGCCGCTGCTGGGCTGCAACGGGCCGCGGGGCACGCTGACCGTCTACTACGACCATCGGCGCGAACATGATCAGGGCGAGATACAGGCCTTCGGCATGCTGGCCAACGTGCTGGGCCTGGCGCTGGAGAGCGCCGCCCTGCACGCCGAGCCGCATGATGACGATGGCGACACGGTCAGCCTGTTCGTGCAGGCCATGGAGGAGAAGCACCCGTACACGCGCGGGCACTCGGAGCGCGTGGCCGGCTACGCGGCGATGATCGCGCGCGAGATGGGGCTGCCGGAGGAGGAGATCAGGCTGCTGGAGACCGTGTGTCGGCTGCACGATCTGGGTAAGCTGAGCATAGACCTGTCCATCCTGGACAAGAACACCATCTTGGACCGGGAGGACTTCGAGGTGGTCCAGCGCCATCCGGACGCGGGCGCGGCCATCCTGGCTCCCATACCTGCCCTCCATCCGCATTTGGGCCCGGTGCGCTCCCACCACGAGCGTCTGGATGGCCTGGGCTACCCGGACGGCCTGAGCGGGGACGCCATTGACCCCCTCACCCGCATCGTCACGGTGGCGGACGCCTATGATGCGATGACCTCGGAGCGGCCGTACAGCGCCGCCTTCACGGACGAGCGCGCCCGGCGGGAGCTGGAGTTCGGCGCGCACACGCAGTTCGACGCGGACGTCGTCCAGGCCCTGTTTCGGGCCCTGGCTCGGGAGCGGTCGCAGGGAGAGCAGGGAGGCGCAGAGGCGTCGCCCTAGGTGGCCGAGATGAGCATCTGCCAGAAGGTCCGGTCTTGTCCGGCCAGCCACTACATGAACTGCGTGGCCTTCGACACCGACCGGAACTGCTGGGAGGTGGCGGACAAGCCCTGCTGCAAGCGCAGGGACCTGTCGCGCTGCGCCGAGTGCCCCATCTACCTGGAGGCGGAGCAGGCCATGGGCGGGGCAGATACTGCGGCCGCGGACTGACTCGCCGCCTCTACCGATCCGTGGGAGTGGGCAGGCCGTCGGCGATGGCCTGCTTGCTGCGGGTGTAGGTCAGGGGCACCTGCTCTTCCATTTCGGTCAGCACGTTGAGCGCGATGGTGACGTCCTCCGCGACCTCCTCGGCGCTCAAGAACCCAACCGCGACGGTGTCGGTCGGCTTGATGGTCTCGTAGACGAAGCGCAGGCCCGTGGGTGGGAGCACGCGGCCGGAGGCCAGGGGCTTGATGCAGAGCACGGGCTTGGCCGCGTTGACAATCACCTGCTGCACCCAGTCGGTCTCCACCTGGCACA
This sequence comes from Armatimonadota bacterium, assembly GCA_046760465.1. Taxonomy (GTDB): domain Bacteria; phylum Armatimonadota; class Zipacnadia; order JAUWAU01; family JBHIEF01; genus JBHIEF01. The sequence continues at coordinate 11,884 of JBHIEF010000123.1, forward strand.
GGAAGCCGATGGGGTTGTAGATCTGGATGTAAGTCTCGATGTCGTAGCCGCCCTCGTCGGCGATGCGCACGCTCTCGGGTCGGTGCGTGCTCAGGCCCGGTATCATGCCCAGCTCGCGCACCTTCTCGCAGAACTCGGTCAGGCCGTCAATGGTCAGGTCGGCGATGTTCATGCGCGTGTCGGTGTAGCTGGTGTGTGGCAGGCAGTACTCGGCGCCGTGGTCGGCGCACCATTGCACCCCCTCCAGCAGCTCCTCGACCGAGTCGCCCCCCGGCGTGCAGAACCAGTGGAAGTGATAGCCCGTCTCCTGCTCGAGGCCGACGATGGCCTCGTGCATTCTCTCCTCCATGCCGCTGACCACGGCGTTGATGCCGTATTCGCTGCACTTGCGCAGGATCTCGACGATGCGCTCGGTGGTGAAGTGACGCCGCAGCCACGCGCTGCGGGCGGCGCTGAAGTGCGAGTGGCCGAAGAAGGGATTGCTCCCGCACACCATGCGCGAGATCTCCAGGCCGCCGATGTTGGTGGTGGGGAATTGCATGCCGCAGGCCTCCGAGGGTCCGGGCGCCGTGGCCACGAACGTCCGGCTCGCGCAAGTGGTTCTACCACACTCCAGGCGGCACCTTCTGTGGTCTGTCGGGGACTACGAAGGCAGCAGGAGCCCGCTCCCCGGCCGGGAATCTAGGCCCACGGGAACTCTGCGTTTCCGCTGAGCGTCGAGGAGGCAAGGAGAGCGTCAAAGCACGGAGGTGGTTGGTATGGACCGGCGAGCATTAGTTGGCAGGGCAGTCGTTGTTGGCCTACTCCTGTTGTCCGTGTCGGCTGGGTGTGGGCGTCGGGCGGCACAGGGCCCGGTACCTCCCGGCAATGCGCCCACAGGCCAGTGGGTGGATGAGGGCTGGGAGGGGTTCGAGGCTGAGGAGCCCGGGGACGAGGAGGAGGGCGTGGACCCCAACGCCTACGTGAC
>JBHIEF010000124.1:0-12802 GCA_046760465.1 Armatimonadota bacterium
CCGGCCGCGGCGGAAGTGCTCTCCGCCGCCAAGGCGTTGGACCGGCACTACATCCCGGCGCGCTACCCCAACGGCTTCGAGGCCGGCACTCCTGCAGACTACTACACCGCGGACGACGCCGAGGACGCGATCGGCCATGCCCAGCAGGTCATCGAGTTCTGCCAGCAGCATCTATAGGGACCGCGGCGCCATCCTGGAGGCCCTGGGGGAGTTGGCGCGGCAGGCGGTGCGGCGCCACCCGCAGCTCGAGCGCGTGACGCTCTTCGGTTCGCTGGCGCGGGGTGACTACGGCCTCTACTCGGACGCGGACCTGCTATTGGTGCTCAAGGAGAGCGAGCACTCGCGTTACTTTGACCGCATCCCCGAGTTCCTGGACGACTTCGTGCGGGCCCCGGTGCCCGTCGAGCTGTTCCCCTACACTGAGGACGAGTTGGCGCGCATGACCCGCGACGGCAACCCCTTCATCGCCCGCATGCTCTCGGAGGGCGTAGTCATGGCTGGTGCGGGCGACGAAGGCCCATAGGACGCGCCGCCGGGCCGCGCGGGGGGGCGCCGCCGGGCGAGGACCTGTTCGAGATGGCGGCAACGGCCATCCTCGGCGGGGGCGCCGTGTACGCGGACGACTGGGATGGGTACCATAGGCTCGATGGTGAGGTCCACTGCGTGACGGCCGCCAAGCGGCAGTCCTGGGACCTGAAATGGTGGGAGAACCAGCCATGAGCGGCGTTTCAGGGACATGGCGGAGGGCGCTCGCCGTCGGCGTGGCCTGCGTAGTCCTACTGCCCATATGGCTGGCGGTCGGGCAGGAGGTGGAAGTCGCTCCGGGCGACCTGACACTCGACAGCGTCGTCGGCACCATCAAGGCGGCGACGGACGCCTGCCGCCAGGCCAAGTCGGCGCCAATCTGGCAGTACGTGCCGGGCGAGGACGAGTACGCGCGGGCGGTCGGGCCGCTTCTGGAGGCGGGGGCAGGTGCGTTGCCGTTGCTGCATCGACTGGCGCAAGATGAGGGGCTAGATCCTGTGGAGCGCCGCGTGGCCCAGATCGTGGCGACGCGGATCGGGCAGCCGCAGGTGGATTCGGACCTAGTGGTCGAGCAGCTGTCCGTCTGCAAGCGTGCCGAAGCGGGGCTCGCAGAAGCGGGTGATGACGCCGTGCAACGGCAACGCGTCGCCCGTCAAGCAGTGCAAGAGCTGGTCGCGCTGGCTAGCGAGGTGGGCGACCGTTCGCCATTCTTGGCGTATCTGCATGCCCGTCTCCTGCTGGTTGCCGGCGACATGACGGCCGCGAAGAGCATGCTGGCACAGACGCGCAAGGCGAGTCGGCTGAGCCCAGAGGCGCTGTTTCTCAGGGCGCAGATCGACTACCTCGAGGGTGGCCCCACTGCGCTAGGGCCGCCCTACGATCGGCTTGGCCGCTGCCTGCCGGTGAGTGCCTGGGGACGGCTCCGCGACGCCGCGCTGACTGCACATCCAGTCGAGACCGACCGGCCCGTAGTACCGGGTGTGCGGGCTGACTCGCTGCGCCGCGTCGCGTTGGCGTTCGAGGATGTGGAGCTTCATGAACCGGCGGCGGCCGCCTACATGGAGGCGGCCTACTCGGCCTTTGCGGTACAGCCGGTGTCGGACGCCTACCTCTGGCGTGAGTGCTGGTTCTCGCTCGCTACGGCCGAACTGTGGCGAGCTTCCGGCCGCAACGCCCTCTTGTGTGGACAGAGAGCTCGAGCGGCGGATGCCTTGGCCAAGGCCTACTTCTCATGCGCTCCTGCGGCCGAGGCCGAGATCGCTGCCGCACTGAAGACGGTGACGAACGGGCAGGAACAGGCCCCAGTGGCACTGCCGTCCGTAGATGCGGAGAAGCTGCGAGAGATCGCCGGGCTTTATGCCAGCATGCGGATGCACCCCCGGGCTGTCTGGGCCCTGACACTGGGCGACGAGAATCTGGACACGGAGCTGGCGCCGTTGCGGGAGGTCTACGAGGGCGAATGGTCGCAGCTGATGCGGCGATACTGTGCCATGCGCGAAGACGACTCCTTCCTGTTCGGGCAGAAGGTCAGCCCGGAGACGCGAGCGGCGGAGTTGCAGATTCCGTGGCCGTGCGAAGCGCTTGGGGAGCCCGAGCAGCCGTAGCGTCCCTCGAGGAGTAGTGTAGTCCGCTCACTGGGCCTTGGCTCGGCCGGGCCATAGGTCGCTTTGATGCTTGTGTCAAGGGCTACCGTTCCCAGGAGCGCCTCACCACTCCATCACCCCAACAGTGGCCAGCCTGCGGGTGGTTCGCGATGATTGGCCCCGGGGGCGGCACGTGCATGAGTCGGGGCGAACTCCGTTCGGGGGAGCCCGACACCGCCAGCGGGGGGCGAAGGGCGCAGACACGGATACCATGAGGCTCGTCTGGCGCGTTCTCTGTCGAATCAGCGTCGCCGTGCTGTTCCTTGCCCCGTTCGCGGCGGTGGTGGCTGCTCCTCCAGCGGCCGCGGGGGAGACGTTGTCTAGCGAGCGCTGCCTCGAGCTCTTCAACGAGCATGACGCCGACTGGCAGAACGTCAGCTACTTCCCAACGTTGAGGGAGCCGGGCAAGGTCTGCTTCCGAGAGGGCTGTCGGTATCGGGCCTACGTCGCCCTCTACGAAGCCACGGGGGACACCCAGTACCTCGACCGCCTGATCCATCGCTTCGACGCCTTCCTCCGCGTCCGCGATGACGTCACCGGCCGGCAGGACACGGCTCGCAAGCGCCCGATGAAGTCGTGGGGACTCCAATCGAGGCGACTATCCGGCTACCACGCGCGGCTGGATCTAGCGTGTCACGTGTACGCCCAGATCGCCGGCTTCGTCCGACTGGTGCGAGGGGACCAAGCACTGGTTGAGACGTACGGCCACAAGGCTGACGTCTACGCTGCGGCCATCCGCGAGAGCCTAGCCGACTTCGAGGCAGACTGGCGAGATGGTCCGGGAGAGGGCGAGGGGTACTACTTCGAGATCGCTCGCGGCGAGCCGGGCAGCTACGAGAAACAGTGCATGGCAGGGCGTACATGGCTCGAGTTGGGGCTGGCCACGGGCGATGCGGCTGCGCTGGACCGGGCCCGCAAGGTGGCGACGCTTTTCAGAAGGCGCCTCAGCCTCGCAGATGGCGCGTACGACTGGGAGTACAGGCTCGTACTCGAGCCAGCCCAGCGCGAGCGCAGCGCTCGCTTCAACCACGCCGCAGCCTCGGTGGAGTTCGCGCGCGCTTGCCACGAGAACGACATCGTCTTCACTGAGGAGGACATGGAGCGCTTCTGCGCGACGTTCCTATGAAGAGCACTTACCCAGAAACGGACGCAGTCCAGCTGCACCCGTTCTGGGGCAGCGAGTGGGGCCCACGTAGCGTGTCAGTTCAGCCCGCACCGATCCATCGCGATGCGCAGGATCTCCCGGGCCAAGCGTTCAGTTTGCCTCCAGTCCAGTTCCTTGGCCATCTTGGTCATGGGGCTGAAGTTGGGGAACAAGCCCGGCATGCTGTTCACCTCCAGGACGTAAGGCGTCCCTTCGGGACTCAGCCGCACGTCAACACGACCATAGTCGCGCAGGCCCACGGCGCGGAAAGCGCGGAAGGCGACGTCTTTAATGGCCTCTTCCACAGCGGGCAACAGGTCCGGGACGGTCACGTCGTCGTGCCAGTGGCGGACCTTCTTCTTCATCTTTCCAGTGAAGATGTTCGGCTCGTCCTCGGCAACGCGCAGGTGCTTCTCCAGGATGGGAAGCGTGCGCAGGTCGCCGTCGTTGCCCAGCAGCCCGACGGTTAACTCCCGCCCCTCCACGTACTGGCTGATGAGGGCATCCTGGCCGTTCTCAAAGACGGACTCGAGTGCTCCCGCCAGATCGTCCGGCTCCTCGACCAGTGAGTTGGCCTCAATGCCCTCACTGGAGCCACCGGTGCACGGCTTGACCAGCGCCGGAAACTCGATGGCGTCCGGTGTAGGCTCTTCATCGGCTTGGCACACTGCGAAGGGCGGTGTCGGAACGCCCTCCTGCACGAACAGCTCGCACGAGATCCGCTTGTGCATCGCTACGGCGTGGCCCACAGTATCGGACCCGGTGTAGGGCACCCCCATCTGGTCCATGACTGCAGGCACGAAGCACTGCTCGGCGCTGCCGGCCACAGCGTAGAGGTTGAAGGCTATGTCGGGAGACTGCTCCTCAACATCGGCTATCAAGTTGTTGGTGCCGTCGATCGCAACGGTCTCGTGCCCCTCCTCAGCTAGGGCCATCTGGATGCGCCCGAGGGTAGGGAGTGGCTGATCGCGGTCGGGACCGTGGATCTTGTCCTCCGTCGCCAACATGCGCGGGCGATGGTAGACCAATGCCACCTTTACACTCACGGCAGACCCCTCCTTCCTTTCGTGTGCGTCATGAGACCATCCGGCTGCCGTTCACAGCGCAGGATCGCGTGCTGGCGCTCCCGGTGGGTCGGCACTTTCAGCCGAGACATCCTGCTTCTCGGAGAATGCCTTCAAAGCTATCGTCCGTGCGAAGCCCAAGAGCCTTCCGGGCGGCGTCAGCGTTGATTAGGGCGTCCCGGGGCCCGACCCTGACCAGCTCCGGCGGCGTCTCAGGATAGAACCGAGCTGCCAACTGGCGCACATCCTCATCGAGGACGCACGGATCCGAAGCCGCCACGAAGAAGGCGCCCTCTGCCGCCGACTTCGGGTCGAGCGCTGAGGCATACACCTCCACCAGGTCCGACACGTGCACATAGGCCCACAGCGACTTCTGTCGGGCCTCAGGGTTGCGCGCATCGCGCGCGTAGACCGGCTCGTCACCAGGACACAGGATATTGGACGACCGCAGGCAGACTGTACTCAGCCCCTGGGCTCTGCCGAAGCTGGCACACATCTGCTCGCCCAGCATCTTACTGAGGCCGTAGGGGTCTTGAGGCTGCAACGGATGGGCCTCGTCCAGCGGCAGATAGACGGGCGCGAAGTGCCTGATCCGCTGCGTCAGTCCCACCACGGCATCGCTGCTGGCGAACACGAAGCGCCGCGCGCCGGCGTCGGCCGCAGCCTGCAAGGCGCAGAAGGTGCCTTGCACGTTCGTGCGCATGACCTCCAAGGGCCGGTGGTTGTATCTGGACCGCAAGGCTGCCAGGTGCACGACCGCGTCAGCGCCGCGGAACGCCCGGATCAGACGGTCGAAATCGGTGGCCTCTCCGACAAAGCACTCTACGTTGAGCTCCTCGGGCTCGGCGAGATCGAAGACGGCCACGTCGTAGTCCTGCTCCAGGCGCGGGACGAGGTACTGACCGAGCTTCCCTGCGCCCCCTGTCACGATGACTCTCATGCCTCCTCCTCCCGGTTCAGCAGGTGACAGGCAGCACTGTGCCCACCGCCCAGGTCGCGCACGTCCGGGCTCCGCTCTTGGCAGGCGGCGATCTGCGACGCGGGACACCGAGGATGGAAGTGGCAGCCGGTGGGCGGTGACGTGGCGCTCGGCGTCTCGCCAGCCAGCAGCCGTTGCGACAGCAAGCGACGCCTGCGCAGCCTGGGAACGGCTGCCAGCAGAGACTGCGTGTACGGATGAGCGGGGTGGCCGATCACGTCTGAGGTGCGCCCGATCTCGACGATCTTCCCCAGATACATGACGGCGATGCGGTGGCTCACCTGGCGAACCACGCTCAAGTCGTGAGATATGAACAGCAGGGACAGGCCTCGCTCCTGCTGGAGCTCAGCCAGGATGCGGAGGATCTGTGCCTGGACAGACACGTCCAATGACGACACCGGCTCGTCGGCCACGATGAAGGCCGGCTCCGTCGCCAGTGCGCGTGCAATGCTGACACGCTGCTTCTGGCCCCCGCTTAGCTGGTGGGGGTAGCGCCCCGCCGCTTCTGGCTCCAGACGAACCGAGCGGAGCAGGCCGGCCATGCGCTTCTGGCGCTCAGCCCTTTGGCGTACGCCAGCTACCCGAAGCGCCCGACGGATGATCTGCCCCGTGCTCTTGCGTGGGTTCAGTGAGGCCGCCGGGTCCTGGAACACGATCTGCATTCGGGGCCTGAGCCGGCGCAGCTCGCGCCGGGCAAGGCTGCACAGGTCAGTGCCCTCGAAGACGACTGCGCCTTCACTGGGCTCCAGGAGTCGCAGAACCGTCCTGCCCAGGGTTGTCTTCCCGCAGCCGCTTTCGCCGACGATTCCCAGGGTTTCCGAGCGATGGAGATCGAAGGAAACGCCGTCCACGGCGCGCACTAGCTGAGGCTGCTCTCTACGCAGGCGTGCAAGGCCAGCCTCCAGCAACGAGCGACGCAACGGGAAGTGCTTGTGCAGTCCCCGGACGGAAAGGAGCGGCGCTTCGGGTACGGTTCGCGATCCTGTCACGCCAGGTGGCATCGTACCCAGTGTCCCTCCTCTATCTCCCTCAAGGCCGGCACTTCCCGTTCGCATCGCGCCGCCGCGATGGGACATCGCTCCCGAAAGCGACATCCGGGAATGGTCTCGTAGCGGGCCGGCACCGAGCCGGGGATGGTCCTCAGCGGCTGCTGCTCTTCCAACGTGGGCACACAGAGCAGCAAGGCCCTGGTGTACGGGTGCAGAGGCGCCGCCACGACGCGCTGCGTGTCGGCCAGCTCGACGATCTGACCGGCATACATGACGGCGGCCCGGTCCGCAAACTCCGCCACCAGTGCGAAGTCGTGCGATATCAGCAGTATCGCGGTCGCAGACTTCTCGCGCACGTCGTTGAGCAGGTTAATGATCTGCCCCTGGACGGTAACGTCCAGCGCCGTTGTGGGCTCGTCGGCGATGAGCAGTTGCGGGGAGCCAGCCAGCGCTGCGGCAATCACAGCGCGTTGGCGCATGCCGCCACTGAGCTGGTGCGGCCAGCGTTCGGCGGATTCCTTGGGCGAAGGGATGGCGACACGATCCAGCAGCTGTAGCACTCGGCGCCATACCTCGCCTCGGCAATCCTCTTTGCCCACCAGCCACCGCCATCGGCTGCCATGCGGCCCGCCCTTCTCCTCGTGTGCACGGATGACTTCGGCGATCTGGTCGCCGATGGTGAGAGCCGGATTCAGGGCGGTCAACGGATTCTGGAAGACCATGGAGATCCGCTTGCCGCGCACTTCCCGCATCTCTCGGTCGGAGAGGGTCAATAACTCGGTCCCGTTCAGGTGGACCTCTCCCTCCGTCCGCGCGGCGGGACCGGCTAGACGCATGATGGACAGAGCCGTCACCGTCTTGCCGCAGCCCGACTCACCGACGAGTGCCAGCGCCTCCTGCGGCTGCACGGAGAAGCTGACGTCCTCGATGGCACGAAACGGCCCCGCGCCAGTGTGGAAGGTCGTCGTCAGGTCGCGCACGCGGAGCAGGGGCGCAGCCGGCTTCTGTTCTGCCGCCTTCCCGTTCACCGCACACCCCTCAGCCGCGGGTCCAGGGCGTCGCGCAGCCCCTCGCCGAACAGGTTGATGGCCAGCACCAGGGCCAGGATGGCCAAGCCGGGGAAGGTCGAGATCCACCAGGCGTTGAGCATGTAGGGCCGGCCCTCGTTGATCATGGTCCCCCACGCCGGCGCGGGCGGCTGAACGCCCAGGCCCAGGAAGCTCAGGGAGGCCTCGGCGATGATGATGACTGCCATGCGCAGCGTGGCCAGCACGATCACCGAGGGCAGCACGTTGGGCAGGATCTCGGACACCACGATGGTGGCGCGGCCGAGGCCCAACGCCCGCGCGGCCTCCACGAAGTCGGCCGCCTTTAGCGACATCACCTCGGCCCGCGCCACTCGGTAGAAGTCCACCCATCCCTTGAAGGCCAGGACGATGACTAGGTTGAGCAGTCCCGGCCCAAGCACCGCCATCATCCCTAAGGCGAACACCAGAAGCGGGAAGGCGAGCAGCACGTCCACGATGCGCGAGAGCACGACGTCCAGCCAGCCCCCGGCATAGCCAGCCACGCTGCCCAGGGCGACGCCAACCGCTAGGGTGATCAGCACAATGGCCACGCCGAGGAGGATGGAGGTGCGTGACCCGTAGATGATGCGGCTCAGCAAGTCCCGCCCCACTTGGTCACACCCGAGCGGATAGGACCACTCGCCGCCAGCCCATGCGGGTGCCTGTAGCCGGCGATCCAAGTCTATCGCATAGGGATCGTGCCGAGCCACCACCGGTGCGATCAGGGCCACCAGGATGAACAGGCCCAGCACGGCGGCGGCAGCCACGGCCGGCTTGTTTCGCGCCAGGTCCCGCCAGAACGACGGCGCCACTTCGATGGCCGTGGTCTCGGGCAAGGCGCCTTCGGAGGCCCGCATCGTCAGCTACTCCTCGATCCTCGGGTTCGCCCACCCGTACAGCAGATCGGCTAACAGGTTCAGCATGACGTAAGTGGTGGCGTACAGCAGGACCACGCCTTGCACCAAGGGGTAGTCCCGGGCCTCGATGCCCTGCACTGCCAGGCGACCTACCCCCGGCCAACTGAAGACCGTCTCGATGATCATGTTTCCGCTGAGCAACAGCCCGGTCTGCAGCGCGACCACGGTAATCGTGGGGATCAGGGCATTGCGCAAGGCATGCTTGATGACCACGACCGATTCCGGCAGGCCCTTGGCGCGCGCGAACAGGACGTAGTCCTGCTGCAGAGCCTCAATCATGCTCCGACGCACCATTCTGGCGGTTATCGCTGCCATGGGCGCTCCCAGGGTCACGGCAGGGAGCAGGAGGTGGCGCAGGGCGCTCCCTAAGGCCACGGGGTCGCCGGCGATTAGGCCGTCCAATACGTAGAGCCCCGTTCTGGGCTGGAAGACCAGCGCATGGTCGATCCGCCCCGAGATGGGTAGGATCTCCAGGCCAATGGCAAACACGAGCATGAGCACAATGCCCAACCAGAAGCCGGGCATGGACACACCGATCAGGCTGCCCCCGATTGCCGCCCAGTCCAACCCCGACCCGTGCCTGAGAGCGGAAGCAACCCCGACTGGGATCGCTACCAGCAGTGCCAAGACGAGCGCGCACACGGTCAACTCGACCGTGGCTGGCAGGTGGGTTGCGATGACCTGTGCCACGGGCTTCTTGTGTTTGTAGGAGAGCCCCAAGTCGCCGCGCACGGCTCCGCCGACGAACCGGCAATACTGGCGGTGAAGAGGCGAGTCCAGGCCGTACTCGTGACGAAGGGCCTGCACTTCCTCGTCCGTGACGTGGCCAGCTTGGCTCAGCATCAACTCCACCGGATCGCCCGGCGTCAGGTGCATCATGGAGAACACGACGAGGCTGACGCCGAGGAGCACTACCACGAGCAAGAGCAGCCTCCGAAGTAGCGCAACTGGCCTCATCGTCCCCCCGGTTCCCTTCTGCGACGGGTCTGGTCGGCGAGGAACACCCGGTGCATCATGAGCATGGAGTCGGGCCGAGCCTGCCAGTTCCGCACCCGCTCGCGGACCCCGTACAGCTCCCGCTTTGCCCAGCCGAATATGGCGGGCACATCCTCGTGCACGAGGCGCTGGACCTTGACGAAGAGAGCCCTGCGGACATCCGGGTCGAAGGCCGCTCGCGACCTGTCGAGCGCCTCGTCAACGTGCGGATTGGAGTACCCCATGTAGTTGCCACGTCCCCCTGTCCTGAGCAGAGGTGGCAGTATGCCCGCCGGGTCCAGGCTGGCGTTGCCCCAGCTCGTTAGGAACATGGTGCGCTCGTGTCGGGCCAGCAGTGGCTGGAGAACGTCCCACTTCCAGACCCGGGGTCGCACCCCTATTCCCAGCGTGCTGAGCTGAGCGGCGGCCGCCTCCGCCAACTCACGATCCACATCCTCGCAGTCCAACTCGATGCTGAGCGATTCAGACACGCCGGCCTTGCGCAGGAGCGACTTCGCGAGCTCCGGATCGTACCGGCGGCGTTGTAGGCTTCGGTCAAACCCAAACGCGGCCGGCACCAACGGTCCGGCTAGAACCGTCACGTGGCCAGCCAGGATCCGCTCCACCATCCGGGACAACTCCAGCCCATGGGCAAAGGCCCTCCGCACGCGAACCTGGTCGAAGGGTGGGCGGGTGCAGTTGAGCCCTATGAAGAAGGTGCGTGTGCCGGTGCAAGCCGACAGGCGGGTGTCCTCGTCGCGCTCGACCAGTTCGGCCGCGTGCGGTGGCACCTTCTCAGCTATGTCGATCTCGCCGGCCAGCAGTGCCCCCAGGCGGGTGGCCACCTCGGGGATGGGCAGGAATACCAGCCGCTGGACCCGCGCCGGGCGCGGCTCCGGGATCTCGGGCGACCCCCCGTAGTAGTCCGGGAACCGTTCCATCACGACCCGCTCTCCCGGGACGTGCTGCACGAATCGGAAGGGCCCCGCTCCCACCGGTCGGCGGGCGAACTCCTCGTCCCCCACGCGCTCGATGTGCGCCTTGGGCACAACCTCATGGAAGGCGAGCATCTTCGGCAGGATCGGGTACGGGTCCGCAGTCTTGACGCGCAGGACGTGCTGGCTTACAGCCTTGGCCTCCACTACGCTGCCCAGCAGCCCCTTCCTCGGCGAGCTCTGCCCCCCAATCGCCTCCGGCGTGATCGTCCGTTGAATGGTGAAAGCAGCATCCTCCGCGGTCAGAGGGTCGCCGCTGTGGAAGCGAATGCCTTGGCGGATGCTGAATTCCCAGGTACGGGTGTCCAGAGCGCGCCAGGACTCGGCGATTTCTGGCACGAGTCCCATGTTCGCGTCCCGCGTGACGAGGCCATCGAAGAGGTTGCGCAGCACGGCCTCGGTGGTGCGCTCACGGTGCATGGCTGGGTCGAGGGTGAGCACGTCTTGGTCAATGCCTATGGCCAGCGTTTCCACTGTCTGGCTACGGCGTCCACATCCCGCCAGCCCAGGAAGGGACAGTGCCGTCAGGTACCCCGCCGCCAGCCGAACGAACTCGCGTCTGTTGACGCCTTCCGACCACATGCGCGCAGTGAGGCCAGCCCCCGAACTCATGCTGGCTCCTCCCCAATGGCGAGGAGTAGCAGCTCACGAAGCGACATGTCCTGGAGGCCCAGCCGCTCCACCGTCCGCCCGGTGGCCCAGTAGTCCTCCTCTCGCATGACCGATGCCAGGCCAATGATGCAATCCATGATTGGCGTCGGACGCCCGAACTTGTGGCCGAGCGAGGCGATGGGAACCAGGCTCGTGGGAACATCCTCGGTGATGTAGCGATGGTTCATCCTCCTGGGCGCTCGTATGCCGTTGTAGCCGGGGTTCTCCGCCATGGCCTCGGGCAAATCAGAGCCAGTCGCCCCGTAGGCGAAGTACAGCCACTCTCTCGCTGTCATGGCGCGAACGCCCAGCGCCGCAGCAACGGCGACCCGCTCTCTGTCAAGCTGCTGCAGGACGCGAGAGACTGACTTCGAAGCCGCCTGATTGTAGAACTCGAAGTCGTCGGCACTCTCGACCCAACCGGCGTTCAGGAGCATCTGGGCCGGGTGGAAGACCGCGCCGATGTTGTTCAGCCCCGTCTTGAGCACGTTGTCTCCCGGCACGAATTGCGGAAAGGCGATCCGGAGCTTCTCCAGCACCTTCGGAATCAACTGCGCTCGGACCGAGGCAACGGGAATGGCGTTCTTGATGCGGAAGATCCTCGCTTCCCCGGGCCCGGTGGCGCGGGAGGCGTAGATCAGAGTCTGGGCTTCGGCTACGATGACGTCTGCCTTGCATCCCTGCGACCGCAACACCTGATGGAACTCTATGGCGCCTAACGTTCGCCCGGGGTTCAACACCACGATCTGGCCGTCACTCAAGTGAGGAGCACACGCCTTCGCGACGTCCCGATGCGCCGTGGCCGGGACGACCACCATGATCACGTCGCAGCCCGTGACCGCCTCCTCCGCGTTTGTCGTTGCCAAGGCCGTGCTCCCGAAGCCCACCACCTCGCCCTCCAACTGGACGCCGCCGCGGGCCTTCACTGGGGCAATCCGCTCTTCGGATCGGTTATGGAGATGCACGTCGAACCCCATGAATCCCAAATGGCCGGCCATGGCCAGCCCGCCGTGACCGGCACCGATAACGCAGAAGCGCGGTCGTTCTCGGACCTCGGACGACATTCCCATTCGAGCCACCCTCTGACGTGGTTAGAGCCGTCCCTGACCCGGACCCCAGGTGATCCCCCGTTCCTGCCGGGCACGGTGACAGTGAGGAGTCGGCGAGGCAGTTCGCGGCGCGGTACTTGGCGGAGTTCCACACGCGCCAAGCCACGGCGGCGACAGCCTCACCTCAGTCTTGCGCCTCCATCGCCGCCGCCAACTTCGACATCCCCGCTCCCAGCGCACGCAGACGGCTGTCGGGCATGTCCTCCAGCGCCTTCAGCAAGCGATGCCTGGCCGGACTGGGCGCTCGTTGCAGCAGCTTGCTACCCGCCTTGGTGATCTCCAGGCGCACGACTCGGCGGTCTTGCTCATCGCGGTCTCGTCGCGCCAGCCCTTTCGCTTCCAGGCGCCCTGCCATGCCAGAGATCGTAGACGGATGCAGGTACATCCGCCTGGCCAACTGGGTCACGGTCAGGCCTCGACTGTCCCTCAACTCCCATAGCGCCCAGAGTTGGGGCCCGCTGACCCCGTGCCTGGACTGCATGTGCTTCGAGTAGTCGTCAACGGCCTTCAAGATGCGCGACAGGTCTCGCGCCGCGTTCGCCGCCACCTCGGCTCTGGACGGCTTCCCTGCGGCGACTACGCTCTTCCCATGCAATTGCCCCGTGCTCCTCCGCAGCCACTGAATACCTGCAACTCAAAAAGTTGGAATAGCAATTATATCATGAGCAGGCTGCTTTGTCAAGGCCTACCCCCTCTGTCAGAGACGAATGACGCCGCCGTTAGCCCTGGTTGTACGTCTTCAGC
>JBHIEF010000125.1:0-12750 GCA_046760465.1 Armatimonadota bacterium
AAGGCCCCGTTGTTGATGGCGCCCTCGCCGATGAAGTTGGCGACGATGCGGCCATTGCCTTTGAGCTTGCAGGCCCAGGCCACGCCCGCCGCCAGCCCGCAGTTGCCGGCCACGACCGGGTTCTCGCCCAGCAGGCCCAGCTCGGCGTCGGCGATGTGCATGGACCCGCCCTTGCCCTGGCAGGTGCCGGTCTTCTTGCCCAGGATCTCGGCGAACATGGCCTCGGCGTCCAGGCCCTTGGCCAGGCAATGCCCGTGGCCGCGATGGGTGCTCAGCACGTAATCTTCCTTTTCGAGGGCGTGCATGGCGCCAACCGCGACGGCCTCCTGGCCGATGTAGAGGTGGGTGGAGCCGCGGATCAGGTCGTTGGGCCCCAGGTCATCGCGGACCTTCTCCTCGAAGATCCGTATCCGCAGCATGTCGTCGTAGAAGTGCAGCAGTCGGTCGATGGGTAGGTCGCGTTGCGTGGGCATCTCTTCCCCTCCACCTGCTATTCTTGCGCCCTGGCGCGCCGTTGGCCGTGGTGGGGGTCACAGCATTCGCGGCTACTGGGGTTCTTCCTGCATGGCGGGGTTGTGGAGGAGGTAGGCCGTGGAGCCGGCCACGGCCACGGCGTAGCGCCCGTCGGAGGAGAGTTGGAGGTGCCAGACGCGCGGGCCGGCTGGGGCGCCATCATTCGCCAGTGGGACGGCGACGGCGCCGCCCGCGCGTAAGAGCAGGTCGGCACGGGACATCTCGGCGAAGCAGATCTGCCGCTGGTCCCGCCGCCACGGCCGTTCGAGCCACGCGAGGGGGACCGTTGCGTACGCCAGCCAGTGGCCGTTCGCCGACAGCGCTGACGCGCCGGCACCGCTTCGACCGGCAGACCAGCCTCCCAGTCGGCGGGTGTCGGTCACAGCGTCTTGCCGGTCGGCGATGGCCGAGTGGGTCAGGCCGAAGATCAGGTAGAGCCCTCGCCGGATGGCGAACACGAGTTGCGAGGTGTCCGCGCCAGCTATCCAGGCTTCAGTCACCCGTGACCCGGCGGCGGCTGCGGCCTGGGGTTGAGGGCGACCGTCTGGCGCGCCCACCCGCGAGGGAGCCGGTCTGTCGGGCCAAAGCTCGCAGACGACTTCGCCGCGCCGGTTGAGCACTGTAGGCGCAGACCGCCGCGTCCCGCGTGCGTCCGCAAGAATGTACTCCCCGTCGCTGGTAGTTGGCTGCCCCGACTCGAACAGGTGACCGGGGAAGCTGCCGAGGCGCTCGCCTCCCATGCTCTCCATGATGATCGCGTCCCTCCCGTCGAGGACGAGGTAGCTGCCATCGGGGGAGACGGCGACCTGGCGGGCGACCCACTGCCCCTCGCCGCCGACCTGCCGCAGCAGGTTGCCCTCCCGGTCGAAGATGAAGAGGCCCTGCACGTCCTCCATGACCGACTGCGTGGCGACAATGTGCTCGGAGTCCATGAAGATGGGCCAGAAGGGCGCCTGGGCGCCGGGCTCAGGAGAGCGGATGGTGCCCGGGATGTCCAGCTCCAGCTTCCCGTCAACGCTCCAGACGTAGATGCCGCCGCGGAACTCCAGCAGGCCGCGCTCCTCGGCGGGGAGCGCCGGGCCGGGCTCGGGCAGGTAGTAGTAGGAGCAGGCGATGCTGTGGCTCTGCTCGTCGAAGACGGGCGTGCCGCCGAAGCGGATGCCCTCGGCGGGGCGCTTGCTCCAGACGACGCGGCGATCGGACACGCTGACGAGTCCCAGTTCGTCGCGCTCGACTGGCACGCCCATGCCTCCGGCTACCAGGTAGGCCAAGTACTGTCCGTCCTGCGACAGGCGGACCAGCGGGGGCGCAGCGAATCGCTGCTGCCAGAGGATGTTGGGGTCGGGGGCCGGATCGTCAGGCGCCTGTGCCGGCAGGATGGCGGCGGCCAGAATGCAGGCGGCGATGACGGTGCCAGTGCGGTGCCAGGTGCGCATCCGAAATCACTCCTGTCCGGCGGGTGAGTCCTCTACTCCTTCGACGCCTGTCAGCGGCTGCCGGTTCGCCAGTTGTGCGGCGAGGTGGGTAGTCGCAGGCTTCAGCCTGCGGAGGTGGGATGAGGTGGTGGGCCGTTGACGGAAGCCACAGCCGACCGCCCCCGCGGACTAAAGTCTGCGACTACCCGCAGCGTGCCGGCCAGGCCCGGCCGACCCCTGCAACATCAGGAGATGTTGCACTCCAAAGAGGGCCAACGGCGCGACATCGGGGGATGTCGCACTCCACATAACGTCAAGGGCGCTCCAGGATCAGGCGGCGGAGGGTGGGCAAGGTTTCGCGGTGGTCGCCCTGGATGTAGAAGCTCTCGCCGCCCTCGGCCACCGTGCGCACCAGGATGGTCTTGTAGGGGCGGTAGTAGTAGGCCGGCTCGTGCTTCGGCGCCTCGGTGTGGTAGTCCTCGGGCAGGTCAACCAGGTCGAAGACGGCCGTGGTGAAGTGGCGGATCTCCCGGCCCTGCTGCCTGGCCGCGTTGCGGGCCATGGCCAGGGCCTTCAGATAGACCTCGGGGCCCATCACGGCGGTGCCGTAGTTGAGCAGCACGCCGCCCTCCAGGCGAGTGATGGTCTGGGTGAGGATGAGAAAGTCCTGGTAGCTGGCCGCGCCAACGGCGGCGCCGTCGCAGTTCGGGTGCTCGTGCACGATGTCGTAGCCGATGCCCACGTGGACGGTGGCGGGGATGCCCAGGCGGTAGGCGGCGGCCAGGATGCTGATGTCCTTGTGGGGGAAGTCGCCCTCGGCAATCATGCGGCCCAGCGCCTGCCCGAAGCCGATGCCCTCCTGGTGGGCCCGCGCGGCGGCCTCGTTGATGCCGCCGGTGTCGGTCCACAGGCCGAACTCGCCGGTGGTGATGTAGTCGGCCACGCTCTCGGTGGTGGCGCCGACCAGGGCCAGTTCGAAGTCGTGGATGGGCACGGCGCCGTTCATGCCAACGTGGGTGATGATCCCGCGCTCCAGCAGGTCAATCACGTGCCGCGACAGCGCCTGCTTGACCACGTGGGCGCCCATCATGACGATGACTTCCGCACCCTTCTTCCGCGCCTGGACGATGCGCTCGGCGATGGTGGGCAGGTCGCGGTGTTCGAAACTCGCCGGGCAGTCGAGGGGCAGTACGTCGGAGAGGTCCATGTCGTGCCTCCGCTCGCGCAGGGGGCGGAGCTCCAGCTGCGAGCGGTCGAAGGGCTCGAAGGGGTTGTCTTGTGGCGCGTCGGGCGACACGGGGTGCACCTCGCGGTGGTGATGATCTGGCTGGTGGCGAGGTGGGTAGTCGCAGGCTTTAGCCTGCGGAGGTGGCTGGGGGTGGGCCTCCTGCGACGGCACCACCGCCTGCCACCCCCGCACACTGAAGTGTGCGACTACCCACCGCCTGCCTCGAAGAGGTATTGTACCAGAATCTCGTGCTCGCGGAAATCGGGGACGATTAGGTCGGCGCCCACGCCGATGAGGCGTTCGCGCTTCCACTGGTTGAGTTGGCCCGGGTTGAGCTCATCGCTGGCCACGCCCACGGCGATGCCGCCGACTGCCTTGGCGTCCTCGATCTCCACGTAACCGTCGCCGATGGCCAGAAACTCCGGCCCCGCGAGCCGGTGGTCCTCGATGATGCGCTCAATGATCATGCGCTTGGAGTAGGTGGGGTAGTCGTCCACCGCGCCGTAGATCTCGCCCGCGAAGTACCGGGCGAGGCCCAGCGCGTGAGCCTCGTCCTGCACGAAGGGCAGATCGGTCCCGCTGGCCAGGTAGAGCCGGCAGCCGCGGCCGTGTAGCTGCTCGACCATCGCCAGCGCGCCCGGCAGGAGCATCTGCTCGGGCTGAATGGACCCGTCCTTGAGGCCCTCGACGCGATGGCTGATCTGCTCCCACAGCAGGTCGAGGTACTGGTGCTTGTACTCCACCGGATCGCGGGGCCGGCCGCCGCGCTTCCTGACCTCCTCGGCCAGTTGGATCATCTGATAGATGGTCTGCTTGCCCGTGAGCCGGAAGACGTACTCGCGCACGGTGGCTTCCAGGTCCTCGCGGCTCTCGCCGGTGTCGAGCTGGGCCAGGACGTCCACCATCATGGGCACCATGACGTCCTGCCAGCCCGCGCGTATCAGCGACAGGGTGCCGTCGAAGTCGAACAGCACCGACCGCACCCGCCCGCGCACCACGTCCTCGTTGATGACCTCGATGCGGGTGTCGGGGAGGTAGTTGCGGTTGCTGGGTGGTGTAGGCATGGTGGGGCCGGTGCGAAGTATGATCCACGATGTACGATCTACGAGGGAGGGCGCGGCCGGCCCCGCGCGGCGTTGCTGGCCGCTACAGCCGCTCCACCTGGCCCACGGCGAGCTGGGGGCTGGGCGGCGGTGGAGCCAGCGAGGTGAGAGTGACGTCGTCGAGGTAGACGGCCTGGGCCTTGTTGATGATCCACAGGCGCAGGGCGGGCCGGATCTCGGGCGGGAAGGCGCCCGCCCGGATGGTAGTCTCGTACTGGTGCCACTGGCCGTCCGGCTGAAGGTCCACGCGAATCTGCGGGAAGTCGTAGGTGGCGTTGCGATAGAGGTTGGCCATCACAAAGGCGCCCGGCGTCTCCGTGCGGGCCCAGAAGCGCACGCGGTATTCGGTGCCGGGCTGGATGGCCATGCTGGCGTTGGCGACGACGGCCGTGCCCTCGTCTTCGTCCAGCCTGAGCAGCACGCACCTGTCGCCGCTATGGGCGCCCTCGGTGACCAGCTCGTTGCCGCCCAGGTCCCACACCTCGCCGGCGCGCTCGAAGGAGGGGTCCAGCACGGCGTCGGCCAGTCCGCCCAGGGCGTAGGAGGGCTGCTTCTTGGGGCCGTTGGCCAGGGAGTCGAAGTATACGTAGAACTGCCTCGGCCCGGCCACGCCCTCCCGCGGCGGGATGGCGAAGCGCAGGCGCAGGTCGTCGAAGTCGTGGGGGACCGCCCCCACGATGTCGCCGTCGGGGCCGTACTCAATCACCCGCGGTGAGGCAGCATCCAGCTCGCCGGCGCCGGCCTGGAGCAGGAGCCTCTGGAAGTCCGTGTCCAGGCGGGCGATTGCGCCGGGCGGCGGGTCCTGGACGGTCACCGGCAGGCGGAAGTGCCAGAAGGGGCTCCACCAGGCGGGTCCCTCCAGGGGGCGCAGCGAGGTGGGCGCGGGGCCCTCCAGCCACCTCCTGACCCTGGCCAGCTTGACCAGAGGCGGGTGCTTGAGCAGCTCGGCGAAGGCCTCGGGCACGACCTGGTGCCCCGGGCGGACCAGCACATAGGCCTCGTACTCCACCGGCCCGGCCCTGGTGGAGACCAGCTCGATCTGCGCGTACTGGCACGGGCCGGGCTGGGGCCGATCTTCAGGCCAGAAGCCCTGGCGCCACTTGTCTATTCCCTTAGTGTCGCCCAAGATGAGCGACACGCTCTCGGCGTACTCGTTGGGCGCCATGAAGGAGCCCAGGGGTGGGACGTAACTGGCCTCGCGCCAGCCGTGCTGCGTCTTGGGCTGGCCGAAGCTGGCGGCGATGCCGGTGAAGTTGGGGTAGATCTTGGTCAGCAGGCCGCGCTGAAGCCGCAGGTCCAGGGCCACCAGCTCGTCGTGCTTCTGGAGGCCGCGGGGCTGGATGTTGGTGGTCAGCTTGAAGTAGTCCTGATAGGCGTAGAACTCGTAGGTCTGCGTGACCTTGGCGTCGGCTCCCAGCCACTCGACCTGGGCGCTGGCGCGGATGGGCCCGGTCTCCAGGAGGGTGACGGCGGCGGGCGACTGGTTCTGGTAGCTCTTGTCCTCGACGCCGATATAGCTGGCGGTGTTGGTGCGTGGGTTGAGCGGGTCGTAGTGGCCCCAGGAGCCGTAGGCCACGCCGCCGCAGTTGGGGGCGGCGTAGTCGAAGCCGCTGGCGGCCGACAGCAGCTTGGTAATGGTGCCGCCGGCCTGCTCGGCCAGGATCAGCGACAGCTTGGAGTTGCCCAGGGCCAGCTCCCCGTGGCCGGTGCCGAGCTGCGCGGGCTGCATGGTCAGATCGGTGGTGGGATGAGCGGCGCGGCCGTGGCAGATGTAGAGCGTGGTGGCGCCCCCGGGCGGGAGCATGGCCACGGTGAGCAGCTCGCGGGCCTCGTAGTTGACCTGCGAGGGCACCACGGCTCCGCCCTTCTCGCGCACGTAGAGCATCAGGAGGTCCGGGTCGCCGGGCAGGGCATGGGGCTTGAGCTCCAGACGCACGACGGCGTTCTCCAGGTACTCCTGCGAGGGGTTGAAGACCACCACCGCGCCGATGGCGTCCTGCGGGCGCGGGTACTCCGTGGGGTAGCAGGCGAAGTGCAGGGGCACGACCTTGGCGCGGCGCTCGCCGTTGATCTCGTAGGCCAGGTCATAGAACCTGGTGACCACCTGGGGCCGCTCGACCTTGGGCAGGTCCAGCTTGAGCTTCTTGGACTTGCTGCCGCCCGGGCCCACCGTGCCCAAAGTGGTGGCCTCGCCCTCGCTGGTGAGGACCACCTCGGGCGCCTCGCCGTTACGCACGAAGGGCAGCTCGACGTTGCGCACCGTGACCACCGGGTCGCCGGCGTCCACCAGCGGCTGCTCCAGCTCCAGGTCGGGCGGTCGCAGCACGGTCAGCGGCCGCCAGAAGTAGGACTTGAGCGCGCCGGCGCGGACCTCGAAGACGACCGTCTTCTGGCCCCAGTCGGCGTCCCCGCGCGCCTCCAGGTCCAGGCTGATGGGGAACTTGTCGCCCGCGCTGGCGTCGAACCGCACCTCGCCGGCGGTGAGGCTGGGCAGATGCGACACCAGCCGCATCTGGCCGACGATGGTCCGCTCGGCAGTGTTCTGCATTTGGAGCTTGACGGTCTTCTCCTCACCTGGCTGGATGGCCAGGCGGCCCAGCGTCAGGGTGACGGGTGAGAAGACGACCTGGTAGACGGCGTAGTAGCGGATCTCGTCCTCGATGAGCACGTCGCCGGTCTTCTTGTCGAGCTTGTACTCGACCTCTTGCCAGTTCTTACCGTCGCGGCTCAGGGCCAGGACCTCGCTGACCCAGCGCCCCTGAGCAGGCGCGCGGCAGCGGACGGTGGTGCGCTTGCTGATGTCGTAGTTGTAGGCCAGCAGGATGTCGGTGTCGCCGGCCTGAAGGCGCGTGCCGATGATGTTGGGGCCGCGAATGGTGTACTCGGGCTCCACGCCCGTCCACTTCCAGACGCTGCGCAGGTAGCGGTCGTCGCCGAAGCCCCCCAGCAGACCGTTGACGTACAGCACCTGGTTGTTGCCGAAGCTGACCACCAGGTCGCGGGGGGACTGGTCGGAGGTGTAGTAGCTGAGGACGTCGGCCTGCTCGGCGATGATGGGCGCGTGGGGCCGGTAGGGCACCTGCGGTCGGGCGCCGCTCATGGGGCCGGGCATGCGGTCGGCGAAGCCGACGCGCTCCTCGGGCCAGCCGAAGTCCTGGGCGGTGGACTTCTCCATGTTGTCCGTGCTGAACTGGAGCCAGTCAATGGCCAGATTGCAGACGCGGCTCTCGGTGGGGAACTTCTCAGGGTCTATCTTGCCGGGCACGTGGGCCGCCGCGTAGCGCAGGGTGAGCGTGCCCAGCTTGCGGCCGGCGATGGCCTGGGCGGGGATGGGCACCTCCACCTCGTTGGGTCCCTGCTTGAGCTCGAAGGCGGCGGCCTCCTGGCCGTCAATGAGCACGGTGACCTGGTTGTCGCGGAAGGCGGTGCCGGCCAGGCGCAGCAGGTGGCCGCGGCCCGGCGACATGGGCAGGACGAAGCTGGTCTCGAAGCCGGCGCCGGGCGTCCAGCGGACGGTGTAGCTCTCCCGCGCGGCGCCGAATTCCTCGGCGGGCAGCCGGCCCCAGTCCTCGCGCTGGGTGAACCCGGAGACCAGGAACCTGTCGTCTCCCTCCACACCGATGTCGGCGTAGACGCTCATGTCCGGGCCCTCGCGCGTGGCCTGGGGCGGCTCGGTGGGCTCGATGCCCAGCCAATCCCACAGCTCGGGGCAGTCGGAGACGACCAGCTTGCGCCCGCGGCCGACCCCGGGGCCGCGCTCCACCAGGTCGGCCAGCGGGGTGCCCTGCGGGGCCTCGGCCCACTGCTTGAGCAGGTCGAGGATCTGCTCGCCCTCGGCGTTGACGCCGAAGCCCACGCCGCCGCTGGGGGCCACCACCACCTCGAAGTCGTCCAGCTTGGCGGCGGTGACGAAGTCGTCGGGGATCAGGTCGAAGGTCAGGTTGTCGCGGCGCAGGGCCTGGATGCAGTCGTAGAGGTCCTCCGGGTGCTGTCCGCCGGCCAGCCAGTGCCAGTCGTTGAGCAGCACGGCGATCTTGGCGCCCCGGCTCCAGTTCTGGATGCTCTCGAAGCACTGCTTCATGATGGTGGCGTAGAGTAGGTTCTTCTGGCAGTAGGTCTTGCCGTACTCCCAGCAGGGCTCCAGGTTGGAGCCCTCCCACCACTCGTTCCAGCTCAGGTGCAGCATGGCCTCAGCGTAGCGCATGAGGTTGCCCACCCAGAAGCGGTCGAAGTGGGCGGGCTCGGGCGGGTAGCAGGTGCCGGGGGTGCGTATCTCCCAGTCGTGATAGAAGTTCTTGTAGGTGTCGAAGAAGACGGTGTCGTAGTACTTGGCCACGGCGGTCTGGATGAAGCGTTCGACGTCCTGCTCCTGCGGCTGGCCGAAGATGCCCGCATAGGTGTGGGGGCCGTTGAGCACGCCGGCGAAGTCGCTATAGCCGAAGCCGCGGAAGGGCTGGAAGGCCACGTCGAAGGAGGGGCGGATGTCGGGCAGGCCCAGCTCGGTGTCCAGCCGGTGGTTCATGGCCTCCATCTCTTGCCGCCAGTGGTAGTACTGGTACTTGATGCTGTCGGCGCGCTGGGCGCCGGTGGCGTAGCTGAGGGTGGCCTGGTCGAAGCCGGTCAGGCTGCTGCCCCAGGCCCGGTTGAGGGCCTCGACGGTCTGGTACTTATCGCGCAGCCAGGCCCTGAAGGCGCCTTCGTCCTGGTCGAGCTCGGGCCGGCCGTTGCGCCCGTAGACCAGGAAGACGGGCTCGCCCTGGATGCGGGGCAGGGCCGGCGAGCTTCCCCAGTTCTCAAACAGCCAGCGCACCTGCCGCCCCTCATCCAGGTTGGCGGCGAAGTCGTTCATGTCGAAGTCGGTGCCGTCCTGGTAGAAGGACATGTGGCAGTCGTAACCACGGCGCTGCAATGCCTCGGCCGCGCGCATGAGGGCGTCCTCGCGGGGGTTGCCCTCCCTGTCCTTCCAGCCGAAGCCCCAGAAGTCCATGAAGTGGTCGGTGAGGCCCCACTCGGAGGCCATGTGGAGCTGGCGCAGGTTGTCCTCGTAGCTGGCCGAGTCGTAGTAGCCCCCCAGCGGGGTGTTGTAGATGCCGCCGATCCAACTGCCCTTCTGGGTCTCGTAGTCCCACAGGTACCAGTAGAAGTAGACGTCGGAGATCCAGGGGCGGTCGAGGGCGTGGACGGCGGTGGGCAAGGAGAGCGCTGCAATCAGGGCGGCGCAGGTGGTGACTTTCACTGTGGCTGCCTCCCGGAAGATGGCTGTGATTGCTGGTCGGTGCCTGTCGCGGCAAGGAGTTCGCGGGGAGCGGCGGGATTTCCTACTTGGCCAGTGTAACGGCCTCGGCAGTTGGACTCGTGCTGCGTAGCGAAGGGTTGCCACTTCGCAGAGCAGTGGCTACCTCGCACGCATCTGCGGGAGAAGGGCCGCCAGGAACTTGGCACGGGGTCTTCGGTGTTGGGTCAGGTGAGGGTTTTCCCCCTGCAATGCGGCTCGCGTGGGGCCTGCTTGCGGCCAGAAGCGGGCTATGGTATACTCGCGGCCGTTGTCGTCTCAGGAGGGCGACCGGCGACCGGTGGGTCGCTCTCTGGGCATGGGAGGCATAGTGCATGGCGGTGGCAATTCGCACCAGAGGACTGAGCAAGGTCTATCGCGGGCTGGTGGGCCCAGGCGTTGAGGCCCTGACAGACCTTAACCTGGACGTGCGCGAGGGGACCATCTTCGGCCTGGTGGGCCCCAACGGCTCGGGCAAGACCACCACGCTTAAGCTGCTGCTGGGCCTGATCTTCCCCACCAGCGGCACCATCGAGGCGCTGGGGGAGAAGGTGCGCAGCTCGCGCTATCGCTCGCGGGTGGGCTTTCTGCCCGACGGTCCCTACTTCTACGACTACCTCAACGCCGATGAGCTGCTGCGCTTCTACGGCGGCGTGTTCGGGCTGCGCGGGGCGGAGCTGCGCAACCGCGTGGACGAGCTGCTGGAGCTGGTGGACATGGCCGCCCCCGATCGGCGCCGGCGCAGAGTGCGGGAGTACTCCAAGGGCATGATCCAGCGCGTGGGCGTGGCGCAGGCCATGATCAACGACCCCGACCTGCTCTACTTCGACGAGCCCACCTCGGGCCTGGACCCGCAGGGGTCGCTGCAAATGCGGGAGATCATCCTGCGTCTGCGGGAGCGGGGCAAGACGGTGTTCCTGTGCTCGCACCTGCTGGCCGAGGTGGAGCGCATCTGCGATGACGTCACCATCCTCAACGAGGGGCAGACGGTGCGGTCGGGCAGCATCGGCGAGCTGCTGGAGGGCGAGGGCCTGTTCAGCGTACGGGCCCGCCAGGTGGCCGACGACTGCCTGGCCCGGGTCAGGGAGCTGGCCCAGAGCGTGCAGACGGTTGATGGCGGGGTGGAGATCGTCACGCCGGAGGAGCCGCGCGCTCTGGAGATTGCGGACCTTATCCGCCAGAGCGGCGGCGAGGTGAGCCTGATCGGGAAGCGGCGCCGCTCCCTGGAGGATGTCTTCATCGAGTCTATTCAGGAGGCCTCGTGATGCGTCCGGTGTTGCAGGTCGCCAAGTACACAGTGCACGAGGCGTTGCGACGGCGCTTCATGAACGTGATTCTGCTGTTCGGCATCGTGGTCATCGCCTCGTCCTCCATGTTCGCCGCCTGGGCGCCCGGCGCGGAGCTGAAGATGATCGTGGACACCAGCCTGGGGGCCATCCGCATCTTCGGCATGCTCATGGCCGTGTTCCTGGGAGCCATCCTCATCCCCACCGAGATCGAGAAGAAGACCATCCACGTGTTGCTGGCCAAGCCGGTGAGCCGCATGCAGTTCTTGATTGGCAAGTTCCTGGGCGCCTACTTCACGGTGCTGATCAACATCGTGCTGATGGGCGGAGCCTTCCTGGCGGTGATGTACAAGAAGCAGGGCAGCTTCGCGGGCGAGCGGGCCATGGACTTCCTGTACCCCAACCTGGTGTGGGCGCTGGTGCTGATGCTGTTCGAGCTGTTGATCCTGACCGGCATCGCCGTCACCGTGTCCACCATCGCCAGTTGGGTGTTCACGGCCATCTTCTCCTTCTTCGTCTACTTCACGGCCCAACTGCGGTCCACGCTGGGACACCTGGCCGAGCCGGGCTCCTACGACAACCCCATCAGCCAGGGCGTCCTGTCGGTGCTGCGCGTGGCGCTGCCCCACTTCGATAACTTCGACGTGCGCCAGGCCATCATCGCGGGGACGCCCGTGGTGCCCAAGTACGTGGGCGAGTGCGTGCTGCACGCCTTCCTCTACACGGCAATACTGCTGGTCTTGGGCTATATCTTCTTCCACGAGCGAGAGGTGTGAGGTGGGGACATGAAGCGCTCGCTGGGCAACAAGCTGATAGCCTGGCTGCTGGTGGTGTGCGGGCTGCTGCTGGTCACGCCGCTCCAGAACGTGATCACGCGCGAGCGGCTGCTGCGACGGTACAACGAGCCCACGCCCATCGCCCAGATCCTGGAGTTCAACCCGTTGGCCATCACCGGGGTGATCGCCGGCATGATCCTGGGCGGCTTCCGCGGCACGGCGGCCAACTTCATGTGGATCAAGATGGACCAGTACTGGAACAGCGAGAGGTGGCACGACTGCCTGTACGTCATGCGCGCGGTCACCTGGCTGGACCCGCACTTCATTGACGCCTGGAAGACCACCTCCTGGCACCTGATGTACAACATGACGGTGGAGACGGAGGTGGAGGCGAAGCGCCAGCAGTACCTGCGCGAGGGCATAGACGTGCTCAAGGAGGGCATTAGCTGGAACCCGGAGGTGCCCGACCTGTACGTGGAGTTGGGCTGGAACTACTTCGACAAGATGGACGACTTCGACGAGGCGGCGCGGTGGTTCGGCTACGCGCTGCGGTTTCAGCATCCCGACTACGTGGAGCGGCTGCTGGCGCACGGCTACGAGCGCAAGCCCGACATCGAGAGGGCGCTGGACTGGTACGACTACTGCCTGAAGCGGTACCCCTTCGACAACACGGCCATCGGCGCCACCGTGACCATCCGGGAGCGCTACCTGGAGGCGTGGCGACTGCTGGAGGCGGGCCAGTACGAGCAGGCGCGCGACCTCATGGTGGCCTTCCTGACCACCGACCCCACCGACACCATTGGCAACCGCATTCTGGCCACCATCTACGAGCGGCAGTCCGAGGCCACCGCCGACCCGGAACGGGCGCGCGCCCTCAAGGAGAAGGCGCAGCGCCAATGGGAGTTCCTGGCCCGCAGCTATGCATTGGACTCGTACGCGGAGCGCAAGGCGCTGGCACTGCGGGCGGAGCTGGGCATGGCGGAGACGCCCGAGGAGCTGCGCAAGCGGCTGGCGCGGGAGCGGCGGGACAGCCTGATGGAACGCGACAAGGGCCTATACACCGAGCGCGAGCACGAGACGCCCACGCCGGGCCGCTAAAGCGCTCCGCGCGCCGCCAGACCAGTAGGGAGGCCGCCGCCTGCACTCGCGGGCGGCGG
>JBHIEF010000126.1:0-12734 GCA_046760465.1 Armatimonadota bacterium
ACTCCTCCCACGTCGGCAGCGGAATGTCCTCGAACTTGTAGTGGAGGGTCTCGGTTTCCGCGCTCTTCAGCACGATCTCCAATACGAACTTCTCAGGCACGACTTCGGGAAAGGCTCGCATCTGCCAGCTACACCCGAACTCCCTATTGGTGGTGGGACCTATCCCCCCCACTTCGCTACTGCCAGAGCCGGCTGCCTCGCCTCTGGCAGTGACCAGATAGCCGCTATACGAGGGGAAGGGCTCGGCCTCCATGGGTTCGCCGGGCTTGAGGCGCGGGAGCTGCCACTTCGCCTTCACCTCGTAGTCGCGCTCGCCCCGCCGCTCGATGCTGGTGATGGTGACGGTGTGGCCGGCCACCGTCTGCGGCTGGCGCGGGCCCTCCAGGGGGAACTCGAAGCGCAGGGGCTGCACATCCCTATGGACGAGGATGTCGCCCTCCAGCGCGCGCAGCCTGATGGCCTCAGGGCTGGGCAGTGCCAACCTGATCAGCACGGGCATCGAGCCGGGACGCCGCCAGGGCATCGGGACCTCTCGGGACGGCAGTTCCTTCACGGTGGGCTCCACAGTCTTGCCCGTGTTCTCCACCGCTGTTGCGCCCGGGTGGACGCCGGCGACGGCCTCGAGCTCGATGTCCTCATCGGCCTCCACGCTCAGCCCAATGGTCATCTGCTTAACAACGCTCAAGGGATTGCCACGGCGCCGAGCAAAGGCGAGTGTCATAGTGTCTGCGAGGCGGACGAAACCGACCCGAATCGTATAGGGGCCGACCTGCGTCGTGGGGCACTGCTCCGCCGGATTGGGGCCCTCCTGCAGGTAGAAGACGTGCCGTCCGCTCTGCCAGAAGTGACAGTTGGCCTGCCGGCAGATGGCGCGGAGCACAGCCCGCAGCGGGGCCTCCTCCATCTGGAGGTCAACACTTGGCTGGTCCTCTTCCGGCCACAGGACGCCCTCGATGTGGACCCCAGCCTGCTGCTCGAGTTCCTCCAGGGCCTCTTGAATGGGCGCGCCGACGAAATCCACCGTCACGCGCTGTCCCTGTGCCGTCGCCGCCATAGACAACAACACACCGATCATCAGCACCCGTGTCCTCATGCCTTCTCACTCCCCCCACGTCGGCAGGGGGACGTCCTCGAGCTTGTAGTGGAGCGACTGGGTCTGCTCGCTCTTCACCACTATGGTGAGGGCGAACTTGGCGGGGACTTGGTTCCCCCGGGGCTGGAGTCGCCAGGTGCAGTCGTAGACCATGCGATTGCCCGTGGTCGAGCCACCCATGCCTCCTCCTCCGAAGGCGCTGATGCGGGTGCCGTCTGCGGCCACGAGATAGGCCTCATAGGAGGGAGTCCGCCACGGGCCGGGGCGCTGCTCGGGCCCTCGGGGCGGCAGCTCCCACTTAGCCTTGATCTCGTAGGCGTTCCCCGCCGTCAGCTCGACGCTGGTGAGGGTGACGGTGTGCCCGGCCGAGGTCTGCGGCTGGCGCGGGCCCTCCAGGGGGAACTCGAAGCGCACGGGCTCGACATCCGTGTAGACCACGATGTCGCCCTCCAGCGTGCGCAGGCTGACGGCCTCGGGGCTGGGCTCGTCCATGGTGACGGAGGCCCGAATGTGGCCCTGGTGCTGCCATGAGGTGTTCGGGCTGTGCCATTGGGGGAGCTCCTTGACTCTGGGCTGCACGGTCTGGCCGATGTTGTCCACGGCCGTGAGGCCCGGGTGGACGGCCGCGACCGCCTCCAGGTCCGTGTTCTCGTCAGCCTCGACGCTGAGCTCAATGGCCATGTCGTTCTGGAAGGTCAAGGGCTGCTCGTTGCGGCCGTCGAAGGCCAGAATCCTGGCGTCCGTTATGCGGATGGAGCGGACGCGAACCGTGTAGGGGCCCACCTGCGTTGAGGGGCACTCCTCGGCGGGGTCCGGGCCCCAGCGCAGGTGGAAGTTGCGCCGGCCCGCTTGTTGGAAGTGGCAGCCCGCCTGCTGGCCAATGGCACGGAGGACGACGCGCAGCGGCGCGTCCTCCATCTGGAGGCTGATGGCGGGCTGGTCATTCTGTCCGCGCAGCGAGTGCCAGATCTGCCAGCCCGTCTGCCCCTTGATCTCGTCCAGCGCCTGCTCCAGCGGTACCTGGTCGAAGTCAACCGTGACGCGCTGGGCCCAAGCGCCCAGTGGCAGGCACAGGGCCAGCGTGCCCAGCCATAGGCAGCGTGGCATAGCAACTCACTCCTCCCACGTGGGCAGCGGGATGTCCTCGAACTTGTAGTGGAGGGTCTTGGTCTCGGCGCTGGGCACGAAGATCTCCAGCAGGAACCTCTCGGGCGCCGTCCCGGCCGGGGGGCGAAACGACCAGGTGTACTCGTAAGCCAACTGCTCGCCCGTGCGCAGGGACCTGATGTTGCTGGTGCGGGCGGCGATGCGCGCGCCCTCGGCGGCCGTCACATAAGCCTCGCAGGTTGGCCGGCGCCAGTACTCGCCCCTCTCCTCGGGCGTGAGCGTCGGCAGCTGCCACTCCACGGTGACGTCCGTGGTCCTGTCGCTGGGCTCCTCCACTTCGGTCAAGGTGACGGTGTGGCCGGACTTGCTCTGCGCCTGAAGGCCCTCATCGTCCAGCGGGAACTCAAAGCGGACGGGCTGTACGTCCGTATAGACCAGGATGTCCCCCTCCACCGTGCGCAGGCTCACCGCCTCGGGGCTGGGCCTGTCCATGGTGGTATAGGTGCTGACTCGACCCCAATACGATCGCGCCAGGCTGGAACTGGACAGTCGCACCGGCTTGTCGTACCTGGGCGCCACCTCGTTGCCCGTGCTGTCCACCACCTGGAGCGCCGGGTCAATGGCGGCCACGGCCGCGACGTCCCTGTCCTCGTCGGCCTCGATGGTGAAGCTGAGGGTCATGCTATCCTGAGTGGTCAGGGGCCCCTCCTCCTGGCGCTCAAAGCTCAGGGTCGTGCTGTCGGTGATGCGCACGTAGCGCAGGCGGACCGTGTAGGGGCCAACCTGGACAGCGGGGCAGTCGGCGGCCGGGTCGGGGCCCTCCCGGACGTAGATGTAGCCGCTGGTGGTGCGGTAGGCGTAGCAGTCTATCTGCCGGCAGATGGCTCTGAGCACGGCGCGCAGGGGCGCGTCCTGCATCTGCACGTCCACGACGGGCTGGTCCTCCACGTTGCGGAAGGTGTGGATGATGCGGATGCCGCTCTGGCGCTCGATCTCGCCCAACGCCTCTTCGATGGGCATGCCGGCGAAGTCCACGGTGAGGTGTTGGGCCAGGGCCGCGCCGCAGGCAAGCAGGAGCGCGGCACACACGCAGGCGTAGTGCAGGCCTCTCATGGATCCACTCCTCCGAGGCAGAGCCCCTCATGTACGAACACTTCACCAGGCGGGTTGTTCGCCGGGGACCCACGGCATCCTTGCTGCGGGGCTGGCCTTAGGTCTCGCCGTCCGCCGTTGTCGCACCTGTTCCGCGGCAGGCCTCCATCACGGCCGGGCTGCGCAGCCAGTGGATGGCGAAGTAGAGCATCACCATGAGCTTCGCGGAGAGCGTCCAGGAGGTCGCGATGAAGTACGGCTGCGTGCCGGTCAGGAGCGCCGCGCCTACCGGCGACGTTCCCTCAGCGACCATGTCCTGGTACGTTACGCGGGGCGCGCTCAGGACGCCAGCGCTCATCCCGCACCCAAAGAGCAGCATGAACGGCATCGCAAGGCCGAGGATCGCCACGACGACTCGCCGCCCCCATTCTCTGCCATTGGCGAGTGCCAGCCCTGCCGCCGCGAAAGGAATGGCCAGCACGAACTCGGTTGCCGCGAGGGTGCGGTAGTGCGCTCCGACGAACTCAAGGGGCTGAGCTCCCCCAGCGAACGGATGTCGCAGCTCGGGGACCAGAGTGGTCACCAGAAAGGCCCCGCCCGAGCACAGCGCCGCGAACACGCCCAGCCCCATGCAGAGGTAGCCTGCGATGGCTACGCTCAGCGGCATCCGCTTGGTCATCGTCCACCGCCTCCCGCCGGCCGCAGCGTCCCGCCGCAGGCCACCCCCGCAGGCTGAAGCCTGCGACTACCCACAGCGCGGCCATGCCAGTCCGTGCCAACCCGGATCGGCGGCTGGAGCTGCCTCCCACGCCATCACCTGAGCAAGGTGCTGCGACTCGCCCAAGTGGCCTGTCATGTCACGACTGGAGCCGGCCTCGACTCATGCACACCGTCGGCGCGTAGGAGCCAGCTCCCGCTGGCGACTGGGGGTGGCTACTGCTGCGCCCCCAACCACCTCACCAACTGCTCCTCCGTCGCCTTCGCCGCTTTGACTACCAGCCGGTTCTGGGCACCCACGGCGCGGTAGACGTCGGCGATGAAGCCGGCGTCGAACTGCTCGCCGGTGTTGTGGACAAAGAGCGGTCTGGGCGCGGCGAGGGCGCCGGCGGTGCGCACGTCGCCCAGGCGCCGCAGGCAGGGCACGAACAGGTGGTTCAGGAAGCCCTCGTCGCTGGTGTTGTCGAAGCGGCCGGCGTCAACCGCCGTCGCGGCCACGTGCGTGGCCAGTCCGCGCGCCAGCAGCGCCCACAGGCCCGCTTCCTCCAGGCCGACCAGTCTGACCCGCGACACCTCGGACCGACCGGCCAGGTAGGTCAGGCCGGTCAGGATGTCCTGCACGCGGTTGGCCGTGTCGGTGCGGTTGTAGGTGGTGAAGTACTTGATCTTCTCGATCTGCTGGGCGCGCTTGGGCGGCGCCTGGGACTCCCCGGTCAGAAAGCAGTCAATCAGCAGCACGGCGCGCCCTCTCTGAAGCAGACTCCGCACCAGGTCGCCCGGCTCCAGGGTCTCGTGATCGCACAGCGCCGCCTTGCCGTCCGGATGGACCACCAGCGTGCCCGCTCCCTTGCGCTTCAGCCCCGTGCGGACGAAGAGGATCGCAGGCACGCGGTCGCCCTGGCCCGGCCGGCCGAGGACCAGCCGCCGCGCCGCGAGGCCATCGCGCTCGACCCGCTCCAGCACGACCCCCGCCACCTGGTCGGGCAGATCAGCGCCCAGGCAGCGCGCCAGGCCGACGCCGTACACGTTGCGAAAGCGGCGCAGGGCTCCCAGGCTCTTGGGCTTGGCGGCCTGGAGCTGCTGCTCGCTGGCCGCCCTCAGGTTCGCGAAGAGCTGCTCCTGCGTGACTGCGTGCTCGGGCAGCTCGCGCCCGCTGAACACCAGCAGATCCTCGGTCTTCTCGACCTCGAAGGGCTGCTCGGCGAAGTGGGCGGGATCGTCGTCGTGCAGCACCCACTTGCCGAAGAACCGGTACACCGCCTCGCGGCTGTCCCGGTTGTAGTTGTGCGGCGCGTCAAAGCGCACGCACTCGACCTTGTCCTCGGCCTCGTAGAGCCGGTAGACGCTCTGCACCGCCGGGAACTCCTCCTCGGGCGTGTTCTTGGTCCAATCGCCGGTGGCGCTGACCATCAGCAAGGGCCGGGGGGCGGCCAGCGCGCCGATCTCCATGTTGTTGGTGTCCAGGCGGGCCAGCGGCGCATTCTCGCACACGCAGCCGCCCTGCATGTGAGCTGAGATCATGTTCACCGGCGCGGCCACCTTCACGCGCGGGTCCACGGCCGTCAGCATGAAGGTCTGTGTGCCGCCGCCGGAGGCGCCCGTGCAGGCGACGCGCCGCGGGCTGACGTCCGGCAGCGATTGCAGGAAGTCGAGCGCCCGCATGCTGTTCCAGAGCTGCAAGGCCAGCGGGCCGATGCCCCACAACTCCTCCCGCCGGCCACTGAAGCGGTGCTCCACCTGCTTGCTGTCGTTGTAGCCCACCATGTCGTAGGAGAACGCAACGTACCCCTGCCGGGCGAAGTTGATGCAGCGCCCGGCGATGGACCCGCGCTCCTCGTTGGCCAGGCGCCCCACGCTCCAGTGGCCGTGGGGGTTGAGGATGGCGGGGAAGGGGCCCCTCTTGCCCAGCGGGCGGTACAGGTTGCCGGTCACGAAGAAGCCCGGGTAGCTCTCGAAGTACACCTTCTCGACCGAGTAGCCCTGGCGCTCGATGCGGCCGAACACCTGCGCCCGCAGCGGGCACTTCGCCGGCGTGGGCCACAGCCCGGCGCCGACCAGGATCTGCTCGCGCAGGCGCTGGGCCCAGGCCTCCCACTCGTCCCTGGTCTCGAAGCCCCGCCAGGTGTAGTGCAGGTCGAGATGCCGGACCTCCGTCAGGCGCGTGTCCTGGCCGCTGGTCAGGAACTCGCGCATTGCCGCCGGCACTTCTTGGCCCATGCCCTTCGCCTCCGTGGCGGCGTGAATGGAACGGGGCCCGAGGGCCATGCAGAGGCCGACGAGCCCCAGTAGTGCACAGCGCAACGCATTGCGGTAGCACACAGCTAGCTCACCCCGCAATTCCTTCGCCGGGAGTTGGGGGAGGTCCTGCGCACGTCGGGCGGCGCGGGGCGCCTGCCCCGCGGCCTACTCGTCGTCCAAGGGCTCGTCTGTGCGGTAGAGGGTGAGCTTGCAGCTCGAGCAGGTGCCTGTCACGTGCTTTGTCTTCCCGTTGGGGCTGGGGTAGGAGGATTGCTCCACGACAACGCTGCGCTGACAACGGGGGCAGAACTGCATCTGCGCCGCGCCCGGCACGCTCAGGCCGGCGGCGAATCCTCTACTCGAGTCCCTTGAGTATGCGGTCAATCCAGAGGCTCAGTTCTGAGGGCTCACACGGCTTGGACAAGTGGGTCTCCGCGCCCTGGAGCCAGCTCTCGCTCACGTCCTCGGGGTCGGTGGCCGCCCCGGTGAGCATGATGACGGGGATGTGGGCGGTGGCCGGGTCTTCCTTGAGCCGGCGCAGCACTTCCTTGCCGCTCATCTGCGGCATGACCACGTCCAGCACGATGATGTCGGGCTTAGCGCTATGAGCCTTCTCCAGGCCCTCCTGGCCGTCGTACGCCTCCTCCACCTCGTAGCCCTCGTGGGCCAGGTACATCTTGAAGGGCTGGACGATGGCCGGCTCGTCGTCCACCAGCAGCACGCGTTTGGCCATGGTTGGTTCTCCGTGTGCCGTCGCCGACCCGGGCCGGCCGCCGGGCCCCTAGGCCTGCAAGAAGCGCTCCACCAGCGTCAGGAGGTCGTTTATCTCGAAGGGCTTGCAGATGTAGCAGTCGCTGCCCAGCCCCCAGCCCTTGGCCACGTCCCGGTCCTCGCCCAGGGCGGTGAGCACGATGATGGGGATGTCCATGGTCTCGGGATCGGTCTTGAGCCTCTGGAGGACCTCCCAGCCGGACACCGTGGGCAGCATGATGTCCAGCACCATCAGGTCCGGGTGGCGCGCCTCCACCATGTCCAGGGCGTCCTTGCCGTCATGGGCGCAGCGTACGGTGTAGCCCTGCCGGGCCAGGTTGGCCTGGATCATCAGGGCCAGAGGCAGCTCGTCTTCCACTACCAGGATGTCCGCTTCCGCCACCTTGGGCCGCTCCCTGGGCCTCCCGCCTCGCAAGGGGCACGGAGGGCCGCGTGCTCCGCATACTATCACGTTTGCGGCGCCTTGACAAGGAGCGCCTGACTGACCGGTGAGCGGGGAGGCTGTGGGCGCAAGGGGGATGGCGCGAGGCGGGGTCGGCCTACCGTGGGTCGCGGTCGGGCCGCAGCCGCTCCCGGCCCAGCACCTTCCCGTCCAGGCCAACGAGCTCCACCAGGTACCAGTCGGCGGGGAGGGGGACCGGGGTGGCGAAGTCGGCGGCCATGCCCGGCGAGCCGGTCGGCTCCAGCAGCGCGTCGTTGAGCCGCCGGGAGCCGCCTGGGCGCGGCGTGTACAGGTGGCAGCCCGCCGCCGCGCCGGCGGCCGGCACCTGCCACCGCAACAGGCCTTGGCCATCGGAGAGAGGTTCGAGCCCCAGGAAGCGGGCCAGCACGACGGCGGGCGTGGCACCGGCGGCGCCGAGGGCGTCCAACTTGCCCGCGCCCCAAGTGTTGTTGGGCACGCTGCCGGTGTAGGCGTCCGTGCGGCCGGATCCGGCCAACAGCGAGAGCGCCTCGGCCGGGGTCAGACCGCGGTCTCGGTAGAGCATCAGCGCCACGGTGCCGGCCACGTGGGGCGCGGCCTGGCTGGTGCCCTGAGTCACCCAGTGCACGCCGTCCTCGACGATGATGGGAAAGCCCGGGTTGACGCCGCTGGCCAGGGCGGAGGCGATGCCCTGGCCCGGGGCCGCCAGATCGGGCTTGGTGCGGCCGTCGCGGCTGGGGCCGAGTCCGCTGAAGGCGCAGATGTCGCCCAGCACGACCCCGGGGCCGTACCAGCGCGGCGTGCCGGTCACGTCGGTCCAGGCCGTCTTCGTCACGTAGGCCCCAACCGAGATGGTCGAGCTGGCCGTGCCCGGCGTGCTGACGGTGGTGGCCGTGCTCAGAGAGGAGGTGAACCAGGAGCCACTGCTGCGCACCGTCCAGGCGTCGAAGGAGCCGTCGCCCGAAGACTGCCCCCCTCTGCGTAGCTCGAAGCTCCAGGCGCTGCTGGCGACGGGGCTGGTGATGGTGAAGAAGATCTGATGGTCGCCGTTGGCCGGGCTGGTGGTCTCCCCCTGGACGTCCACGGTGCCGTCGGGGCCGGTGAAGGTGCGCACCTGGCCCGCCTTCACCCACTGCGTGGCTCCCTCGGTGGGGCGGTGCACCCGCACGCGCATGGTGTCGGCGGCGCCGTACCAGATATCGAAGTAGACCTCCGTGGCCCCGGCCGCGGTGGCAAAGCCGACGCTGGTGTTGGCATGCGGAGGCACGGTGTCCGCCGCGTGGATGTCATCGTCGGCGCTGTTGCCGGCCGAGACCACCACGATTCTGCCGGGGCCAACCAGGCTGCTGAGGGCCAGCTCGAAGGGGTCGGTGCCGTCGTGCGGGCCGAGGTCGTCGCCCAGGCTCAGGTTCACCACCGCCGGCTGCCCCAGCCCCCCGGCCCTCTGGAAGATGTAGTCCACGCCGTCAATGATGTTGCTGGTGAGGAAGTCCGTCTTGACCACGATGAGGTCCGCGTCGGGCGCCGCGCCCACGTACCGGCCCGCCGGGTAGCCGTTGCCCGTGGCGGAGCCATCTCCGCCCGCAATCCCCGTCACGTGCGTGCCGTGGCCGCTGGTGTCCTGCTGGCGTACGAAGCCCGTGGGCGAGCCGTCCACCTCGTCGGTTATCTGCGCCCGCGTGTATTCGACGCCATAGCCGTAGCCGAGGGGGCTGGTCTCGCCGACTATGGGGGTCAGCGTCTGGTCCCAGAGGTACAGAATCCGCGACTGGCCGCCGGCCTCAACCACGAAGTCCAGGTGGGCCCAGTCGAGGCCGGTGTCCACGACGCCGACGACCACGCCCGTGCCCATGTTGGGTGGGCTGCCGCCGTGCACGGCGTCGGCGTTGATCTCGGGCACGCTCACGTCCAGCGTGGGCCAGGCCCTCCGCGCTGCCCACACACGACGCACGCCGGCCGCGCGGGATAGCGCCGGCAGGCGCGAGAGCGGCACCTCGGCGGTGACCATGTCCCGCAGCACGCTGCGCACGCGGCCGCCGTGAGCCGGCACCGCCGCGGGCTGCGTCGTCTGCACTATGACGTCAACAAGGGTCTCGCCGCCGACCTGGCGCCAGCGCAGGCCCGCCCCCAGGCCGCGCCCCTGAGCCACGGCCGCCAGGGCCTGGTTCAGCCTTGGCCCCAAGGCGGGCTCGGCCCGGCCTTCCCACTCGCCGGCCGGCTGCCCCAGCGCAGGGCCGGCGCAGAGCAGCAAGAGGGCTGCCAGTGTGAGGATTGCGTCGCTCGGCCGCGCCGTCAGCCTACTCATGCTCGCCACAACCTCGGCGCTCCCTTGAGGGGAATCCGGCAAGCCGCCCGCACTGTCAGGCCGATTCGAAGTACGCACCGTCGTCCTTGAGCTTGCGCCGCAAGCGCTGCACGTCCAGCTCGGCGGGCGAGTCGCCCTCCAGCGCGCACATGGCGGCGGCCGTCCCGGCCCCCTGGCCTTGTGCCATGCAGCAGGCGGTGTTGCGCGTGGAATTGTGCACGACCCTGTCGGATGAGATCATCCTGCCGGCGACGAGTAGGTTGTCCACGCCCTGCGCCACCAGCGCCTCGTAGGGGATGCCGTAGCTGCCACCGTCCCTGACGAAGTACTGTCCATTGTCAATGAAGGCGAAGCGCCCGATCTCGCTGTCGAAGCCCCTGCCCTCCAGCACATCGTCTCGCGTCAGGTCATAGAGGCACTCGATGATTCTGGTGCGCCGCACGCCCGCGCCCACGGCCGAGTTGACCAGGTACGAGCCCTCGAAGCCACCCACGTGCTGCTTGAGGAAGGCCGCCATCTCCGTCACCTGCCGCCGCAGCTCCACCTCGGCCTTGCACAGGTCATCTCGGCTGATGCCATCCAGCGGCGCGTAGCCGGTGCAGTTGAGGTGCGTGAGGTCGTTGGCGCGCGTGGAGGTGGCCAGGATGCGGCCGTGAAGGCCGCGCGGCTTCCTTTCCTCCTCCCAGGGCCGCAGGCTCATCCCCAGGCGCACCACGCCGGGCTCGGCTGCACCATGCTTGACCGCGTGGGCCAGTTGCGTGATCGCCCCGCGCTCGTCCAGGAAGTCCCGGGCACGCTCCAGGGCGATGTTGGCCATGCGGAAGGTCATGGAGACGCCGTAGTTGCCCTCCCCGGCGAAATGCCGAAAGGGCGCGCCAGCCAGGGCTGCCACGTCGCCGTCGCCGGTGCAGTCCACGAACACCTTGCCGGCCACCGCCTCGCGGCCCGACTTGCTCTCCACCACCACGGCCTTGATCTCCTGCCCCTCGCGTGGAGCGCCGACGGCCAGGCTGTGCAGCAGTAGGGACACGCCCGCCTCCGAGAGCATCTGGAGGACGACGTGCTTGAAGGCCTCGGGGTCCACCGGAGTGAGCATGGAGACGAAGTCGCCGCCGCGCTCCATCTCCACGTGCCCCAGGCCGCCGCCCGCCTCGGTCAGGCGGTCCACCAGCTCCTGGGGAATCCCCTCGACGATCTTCTTGGGTGAGTATCCGGGCTCCTGCTTGAAGATGTTGTAGAAGCTGTGCAGGCCGGTGGCTCCGCCGATGCAGCAGCCGCCCAGGAACCCGTAGCGCTCGATCAACACAGTCCTGGCGCCGGTGCGGGCCGCGGCCAGGGCGGCGACGGGCCCGGCCGTCCCGCCGCCGACCACGACAACGTCAGCCTGGTGGCTGATGGGGACCTCTCTGGCCTCTTCGTGTAGCTGCATGGCTCCTCCAGATTGGCCCCTACGCGTACGACGGCACGCCCGCGCCGACGCACGGAGGTGTCGGCCTGCTGACACGTGTCTCGCCCAGCGCCACCTGGGCGACGGGCTCACGAACGCCGTAGCGCCTCTCCGGGGGAACGGTGTTGCTGCGGGGAACGCGCCTCATTTGCCGCCGCTCGTTCGTGCCTCTGGTGCTGTGTCCGCCGCCGATGGCCGTTAGCGGTTACCTGCCAGGAACTGCTCGGCGGCCCCCAGCAACTCCTTGGCTTGCGCTATGAGCGTTGCCGCATCCTCGTCCGATATCTCCGGATCTGTCGCGTAGTCGGCGCCCTGCCGTGCGCGGAAGGCGTCGAGCAGATACCGATGGAACTTCGGGTCCAACCGTGCTGTCTTGGCGAAGTGTTGCCCGAAGGCGGCGTGGACTGCGCCGTGGGATGAGAACTCCATGTCGTCATTCAGCAGAAGCGCCGCCACCGCATAGAACATCGCGTAGTAACACCGCGACACTGCCACGGAGGGGATCCCGCCTCGCCGCAGGAGTTGGGCCGCCTCGATGTTCTCGTCGGCTCGCCGGAGCAGTGCGCGGACGTCTCGCCTCATTGCGCGGCCGTGCCCTCCCTCGCGATGTGCCGCGCGAGGGGGCTGCCACGTGCCCTCAAGGCCCGCTCGCGCACGGGGATGAGTGAGATAGTGATGCCGTGGCGCAGCGACAGCTCCGAAACCAGGTGCCCCGTACGCTGGATCTCCGGCCAGGGGCGCTCGAAGTCCGATAAGATCATGGCAACGTCGAGGTCAGACCCCTCCCGCTGTTCGCCCCGCGCGTAGGAACCGAACAGTATCACGTCCTTGAGCTGCCGACCGTAGACGTGGGCCAGCCCCTTACGCAATTCGCTGAGGATCGCTGCTGTGCTCTGCTCCATTTGTGATTGGGCTGCGCCGCGGCGTGCGCTTGCCGCCCGCCGTACATTCCCCACGCAACGAGACGATCCTGCCAAGATCCCTGCGTTCCCCGCTCAACCCACCAGCGTATCCCTGGCGAAGCCGCTTCTGGGATCGCCCAGCTGCTCCCAGTCCTGGCGCACCAGGTTGAGGCCGAACATGCACACCTCGAAGCGCTCGCTCAGTTGGCGCAGCACCTGGGCCTCCCGGCGCAGCTGGCCGCCGCCGAAGGTCGAGGCCCGGTAGTAGCTCTGCTTGCCCTGCTCCACGTAGTCCACCAGGTGGTCCTTGCGGGTCTCGTGCCGCAGGTAGCGCAGGGCCTCGGGGTAGACGCCGGTCCAGAAGAGGGTGAAGTCGCCGATGTGCCGGTGGATCTCCCGCTCCCGCGGGTACGTGCCCGGCAGGCTGGGCCGGTAGACCTCCTCCAGCATCTCCGCCACCTCCTCCAGCCGCCGGCCCTTGGCGTCGCGGATGCGGAAGATGTTGTCCACGTGCGTGAACCGCGTCAGCACGTCGGCCAGATAGCCCACCAGGTCGCGGTCGGGCATGCCGAAGCGCAGCACAAAGGTCCGCTGCACCAGCACATCAAACAACTTCCGCAGCGGATGGCGGGGGGAGATGT
>JBHIEF010000127.1:0-12547 GCA_046760465.1 Armatimonadota bacterium
GTCCTCGAAGGCCTCAGTCTTCGTGATGTTCGTCTGCCGGGAGCCGTCCGCGCGCATCACGTAGATCTCCTGGTTGCCGTCGCGGTCTGAGACGAAGGCAATCTGCCTCCCGTCCGGGGACCACACCGGCATCTCGTCCGCCCCTTCGTGCCTGGTCAGGTTCTTGCGCCCGCTGCCGTCCGCCCGAACCAGGTAGATGTCCCACTCCCCACCCTCGTCCGAGCAGTAGGCCAACTCCGGCAGCCCCGCCTGGGCCGTGGTCGCGTATGGCCCGACCAGAGCCGCTGCCAGCGCTGCGCCCGCCAGCACACACGCCGCCATCGTGGTGCCCCTCATCGGCAGATCACCGTTGCTTTGCGTGGTTTCCCTTCGCTAACTACGAGGTCCGCTGCGCAGAAAAGGTTCCGTCGCCCGGCGGGGCGCTACAGCGAGGGGCGTCGCTCAAAGCTCCGGCTCGGGGCTCTCACCCCAGAGCAGCGCCAGCGTGCCGATCTTCTCCACCTCTATCTCCTCCACGTCGCCAAGGCGCCCGTCCAGGTAGGCCGCTGCCACGTTCTTGAAGTTGGTCGAGAGGTCGCTCACGAAGAAGCGCCGCGTGGGTGGCTGGGGCGAACTGCGCAGCATGCCGGTATCCGCCAGCATCCGCGCCAGTTCGGCCACCGTCGCTTCGCCCGACTCCACCAGCGTGACCCCTTCGCCCATCCAGCGCTGGATCGCCGGCGCCATCAGCGGGTAGTGAGAGCACCCCAGCAGCAGCACGTCGGGGGACAGTTGGCGCATCTCGGACAGATACCGAGTGATGACCTGATAGGTAACCTCGTTGTCCACCCAGCCCTCCTCAATGAGGGGCACGAACAGCGGGCAGGCGGCCACGAACACCTTCGCCTCGGGGTCCAGCTTCTTGATGGCCCGTGGGTATACGTCGCTTTCGATGGTGGCGCGAGTCCCGATCAGCCCAATGCGCTTGCTCTGCGATGCCGCCACCGCCGCCCGCGCCGCTGGCTCCACCACGCCCACCACCGGGATGTCCAGCACCTGCTGAAGCTCGTCGAGGCAGACGCTGGCGATGGTGTTGCAGGCAACCACCAGGGCCTTGACGTCCTGGGAGATCAGGAACGAGGCGCCGTCGTGCGCGAAGCGCCGCAGCGTGCTCAGCGACTTGCTGCCGTAAGGGATGCGCGCCGTGTCGCCAAAGTAGACCACCGATTCGTTCGGCAGGTGACGGTAGATCTGCCGCGCCACCGTCAGCCCGCCGACGCCCGAATCGAACACGCCTATGGGCCTGTCCATTCACCATGCCGCCCGTCTGAACTGAATGCCCGGGGACCTCAGGTTTCCCGCCTCCGGCGCATTCTCCTTGCCGCCGACCCACACAGGATTCCGGCCGATCTGGAGGAACTGTGTAGCAGGCTGTACCAGGGACGACCCCGCGCCACACGCGACCTGGAAGGAGCCAGAGAGCCTGTTGGCGACACACGACCCGACATTCGTCGTCTACATAGACGAGTCTGGCGATGAGGGCTTCCAGTTCGGTGCCGGGAGCTCCCAGTGGTTCGTCTTGTCGGCCGTCATCGTTCGCAGGGCGGAGGATTTGCAGACAGTCAAGCTGGTGGACGTCGTCAGAGTGCAGCTGCGCAAGCCGCCGCGCAAGCCCCTCCACTTCCGGCGGCTGAAGCACGAGCAGCGTGTCCCCTTTGTTGATCGGGTTGCCCGCGCAGACCTATGCGCGAGCTCCGTCCTCATCCACAAGCCTTCCCTGAGCCAGCCGGAGACGTTCCGGGAACCATATGGTCTGTACTTCTACGCTGTACGCTATCTGCTGGAGCGGACCTCGTGGTACTGCCGCGACCAGCGCACGCAGCACGATGTCGGCGACGGCAGCGCGCAGGTCGTTTTCTCCCATCGCTCTGGCCTGCCGTACCGAGACATGAGGGAGTACCTGGCGCTCCTCAACAGGGAGTCGGGGGCCTTGGACGTGCGGATCGACTGGTCGGCCATCAAGACCGACCAGATTGTGGCAGTGACTGCCGGGCGCCGCATGGGGCTCCAGATCGCCGACGCCGTGGCGGGTAGCATGTTCTACGCCGTGGAGCCTACACAGTGGGGCTACACCGAGGACCGCTACGCCTGCATCCTCAGACCGGTCGTCTACTCCCATGCAGGCCGCTATCTGGGATACGGGCTGAAGTTCTTCCCGAACGAAGTGGAGGCCCTAGTAGACAGCGAGGACCAATTCGCGTGGGTGCGGAGCCACTACAAGTAGCAACGCAGGCCCCGGGACCTCAGGATCCCGCCCTCTCGGGCTGCCGTCCTCTCGGACAACCTGAGGTAACTCCCGCGCATGCCTGCACTGACAGTATACCCCGTGATGCAGTAAACGTCAAGTGCGGGCTGGGAATACCGCCACTCGCAGATCGTACGCCAGGAGACTGAAATGAGGCACAAGCGAGCCATTCTGGGGACTGTGATCTGTGCTGCGGTTCTGGTCTTCTCGGCCCATGCCGAGCCACCTCAGCCAACCGTCCGCCTCACTCCCGACTCCCCCGACGCCGAAACCGACCTGGTTGGCCTGGTCTCTGGCCTCACCACGGCAGATGACCCCTTCGAGTGCCTGTGGCAGGTTAACGGGAGGCCCGTGAAGCGCTCGCAGGTTGCCCCCGTCCTGTCGCTGGCCTGCGAGTCGGCCGCGGAGCTGACGGGGGCCGGAGCCGAGGCCACAGAACACACCTTCACGTCCGGACGGCACGGCCGGGGCATCGAGCTGAATGCCCCCCTGCGGCTCTCCGCCGGGCGACGCTTCCAGCCCGCACGGGGGAGCGTAGCCTTCTGGTTCAAGCCCTCCTGGCGCGGCGACGACGGCATTCAGCACACCCTCTTCGTCGCCGGCGCCGCCAATGCCGCCCGCCTCTCCATCCACAAGGAGCCCGCACCGTACCAGGGCCTCGTCTTCTACATCTACGAGCCCGACGGCCGCGCCCACGGCGTCTGGACCAGCGGCAAGTCGCTGAAGCCCGACACCTGGTACCACCTCATGTGCTACTGGGAGCTACAGGCCGCAGGCGACGCCTCCTGCCGCATGGGCATGTACCTCAACGGCGTGCTGGTGGACTCCTCGCCCAGCGATCCCGCCCCCATCCCGCCCATGCCTGCGCCGCAGCAGATCGTGTTCGGCGCCGACGCTGATGGACAGAATCCGGCCCACTGCGTCTTCGACGACATCCTCGTCTCGGCCCTGCCACCGGCCGATCTGCTCCCCAGGCTGCACGTGGACGATCTGGGTGTCACCGCCCACACGCTGCTCTGGGCCCGGCACTTCCGGGCCGATGACCGGGTGGAGCTGTTGCTCCGGCGCGCCGGCCAAACGGTTGCACGGGCCCACACCACCATCGAGGAGGCGACCGGCGTGCGCGACAGATACGGCGGCTGGCGCGAGATCACCGGACGCAAGACGGGCTTCTTTCACGCGCAGAAGATCAAGGGCCGCTGGTGGCTCATCACCCCGGCCGGCAACGCCTTCTACGCCCTGGGCACCGACCACTGCCGCTACGGCGGGCACTGGTGCGAGAAGCTCGGCTACGCGCCCTATGGACGCAAGAACGAGGCCAAATACGGCAGCGAGGCCGTCTGGGCAGAGCAGACCATTGAGCGCCTCAAGGACTGGAACTTCAACCTACTCAGCGCCGGCCATTCGCAGTCGCTCCGCTACAACGGCCTGGCCCACACCGAGTTCCTCTCTTTCGGGGCGGGCTTCGCCGGGCAGGATGGCCTGGTGGAGAAGACCACTTGGACGGGCTTCCCCAACGTGTTCAACCCCGCCTTCGCCGACTACTGCGACCAGCGCGCGGCGGCCGTCTGCGCCCCCAGCGCCGACGACCCCTGGCTGCTGGGTTACTTCATAGACAACGAGCTCGAATGGTACGGCAAGACCCACCGCGAGAGCGGCATCTTCGTCGAGGCCTGGAAGCACCCGGCCGACTATAGCGGCAAGCAGGCCCTGGTCTCCTTCCTTCAGAGTCGTCACAATACGATCGGCAGCTTCAACCGCCTCTGGGGCACCGACTTCGTCAACTGGGAGGCACTCTCCCGCTCCACCGAGCCCCCCTCGCGCCTGGACGAGAGAACCGAGCCCGACTGGCGTGGCTTCCTGCGCCTGGTTGCCGAGGAGTACTTCCGCATCAGCGCCGAGGCCATCCGCCGCCACGATCCCAACCACATGGTCATCGGCTGCCGCTTCGCCGGCCGGGCGCCCGGCATCTGGGACCTGGCCGGCAAGTACTGCGACGTGGTCACGCTCAACTACTACGGCCGCGTGGACCTGGAGAACCGGATCGCCATCGGCGTCGAGGAGAACTTCACCCAGTGGCACAAGCAGGCGCGCAAGCCGCTGATGATCACCGAGTGGTCCTTCCCCGCGCTTGACAGCGGCCTGCCCTGTGAGCACGGGGCTGGCGAGCGCTTCGAC
Organism: Armatimonadota bacterium; assembly: GCA_046760465.1. Taxonomy (GTDB): domain Bacteria; phylum Armatimonadota; class Zipacnadia; order JAUWAU01; family JBHIEF01; genus JBHIEF01. The sequence goes on from JBHIEF010000127.1 coordinate 4,463, forward strand.
ACCCAGGAGCAGCGCGCCCAGGCCTTCGACATCTACCAGCGGACCTTCTTCCGCCTGCCCTTCATGGTCGGCAGCGACTTCTTCATGTGGGTGGACGAGCCCGCCCTGGGCATCAGCTCCACCTTCCCCGAGGACAGCAACTACGGCCTGGTCAACGAGGACGACGAGCCCTACGAGACGCTGGTAAGCACCTGCAAGGCCCTCCAGGCCCTCGTCTACCCCCTCCACGCCGGCCGCGTGGCCGAGCTGTCGGTCCGAGTCGAGGCCCGAGATGGTGAGGCCCAGGCCACGGTACGCAACCGCGGTAGGGCGGAGGCAGCCGCGGACCTTTCCTTCCGCATTGACGGCCGGGAGACACGGCGGCGGCTGCAAATCGGTGCCGGCGAGAGCGCGCGTGTGCGGGAGTGGCGGCCGGAGCTGGCCCGGCCCGGCGCACACCTGATCGTAGCTGAGATTGACCCCGAGGGAAAGGTCGCCGAAACCGACCGCACCGACAACCGGGCGTGGGCGACTGTCTATGACCCGCCGACCGACGAGCTGGTAGGACCGCGTCGGCTCGTGACCATCGCCAACCCGAGCGACCTCACGCCTTCGCCGACAGCGCCGGTAGCCCTGCCGCTGCGTTCCCTGTTCAGCTCCCAAGAGCTGGCGCAGATGGACCAGCTCGTGGCCGGCGACCTGCCTGCCGGCAAGGGCTCACTTCACTGCCGACTTGACGATCTCGACGAGGACGGGCGACCCTCGGCGGGGGACGAGCTGGCCGTAAGCGCGGAGCTCACGCCCCAATCCGCCGTGGGCTTCGCCGTCGCCCAGAAGGGCCCGTGGCCGGTGGTGGAGCAGGAGGCCGCTTTCGACGTTGAGGAAGACGACTTGGCCTTCTCCGCCGACAACGGCCTCCTGACCATCAGTAGGGGAGAGGAGGGCGGCAATCTGCTCGACGAGGTCAAGCTCGGCGACACGCCCCTCGGCCTCCTACGCCCTCTGGTCAACCAGCAGGCGGGCGGCAACGAGTGGTGGACGGACACCACCGAGGTCGAGAGCGTGCGCGTGCTGAATGGCCCGGTTCGCTGCGTTATCGACATCGTCGCCGCTCGCGACGCTGCTCCCGAGGGCGCAGGGGCGACGGAGGGGCCCTTCGACTATCGCTGTGCCTATCGGATCAGCCTGGCCCCGAACTCACCCATCATCGAGTCCAAGCTGCTCTGGGTCGAGAACACGGATTCCCGCCCCTGGCACATGGAGCAGTACTTCCACTACGCCCAGCCACACATCGGCGGCTCGGCGGAGGGCGACGAGCCCGCGCTCAGGGTCCCCAACTACCACCTGCCCGTGGGTGTCTGGGGCGACGAAGAGGTCGGGGCCTACTACGGCTGCTTCGCACCCGAGGACCAGCGCTGCGCCGTCACCTTCTTCACCACTGAGGGCCCCGAGGGTCTCAACTACCACGCCGACGCCCGCCGCCAGGTGTCGGTGGACCTGGAGCCCGGCCAGCGCTACGACCGCCCCCAGCCAGCCTTCCGCCTCTTCGCTGTGCGCAAGTCCGACCAGCCGGGCGCGCCCTGGGCCGACATCGCCCAGCGCCTGCGCGCGCTGGAGCGCCTGATCATCAGTGTCAGATGACTCCCCGGTCATGGCAGGAACGGCTCGGCCCGACCGCGAAGCTACGGGGTGTGGCCGCCGAGAGGGAGGGCGACCAGTGAAGCGCCACGAGTCAGTCTTGGTGTGCCTGCTCGTGGGTCTCAGCCTCGCGGTCTGGGCCGCGGTCTACAGTACCGACCGCATGCCCGAGTGGCCCTGGCGCGGCCCCACACGAGTCGTCTGCCGTCCCTTGCCGCGGCTGCCCGGTGGCGCCTCGCTCGTGGCCCTGACTCGCCGCCTGGGTCCGGGCGGACGCGGCGGTCAGCAGGCCGCGCTGATTGGCCATGACGGACGAGTGACCCTCCTCTACACCGATCGCCCGCTGTACCGCCGCGGCCAGGTGGTACCCAGCCCTGGGCCACGCCCCCGTGGGGATTGACGATTGGCCTCCGCTCGAGGGGTGGTGCCAGCCACAGGCCCTCTCCGCGCCTCAAGACGATAGCGTCCCATTCTTGACCTTTTCGTTCTGATATGGACCGCTCGTGCCAGTTTGGTGCTATAATGGCACGGCGTCGGTCGCGAACCGCATGCGACCCACTCATCGGAGTCGTCGCCGTGGACACCAAGCCATCCCTCAGCATGGCGCCGTCCCTCGAGCAGACCATCTCCCCGAAGATGATCGCCTTTTACGAGTTGCTGGCCATGACCTCGGCCGAGCTCGACGACGCCATCGAGCAGCAGGTCAACCTCAACCCCGCCCTGGAGGTGACCACCGAGGGGGAGTGCCCCCGCTGTGGCGCCATCAGGAGCGGCGCGGCCTGCCGCGAGTGCGGACACGAGCCCATGCGGGAGTATGCCGGCGGCAGCCTCTCGGCGCTCTACGTGCCTCCCGGCGCCTCTGCATTTGACTCGGACCACGCGCCCACCGACCCGACCGCGGCGCTGGCGGCGCCGGCCACGCTGCACGACCACCTGCGTTGGGCGCTGCGGGCCAATGTACCGCGGGGGGACTGGCCCGCCGCCAGCGCCCTGCTGGACAACCTCGACGATGACGGCTACTTGCAGGCCGGCCTGGAGGATTTGGCAGAGACTGAGGGCCTGGATCCGGAGTCCCTGGAGCGGGCCCTGCTCGCGCTCCAGCAGCTAGAGCCCGTGGGCGTGGGCGCCCGCGACCTCCGCGAGTGCCTGGCCCTGCAACTCCGCCATCTGGCCGGGCTGGGGGTGGACCAGGATTTGGCCCGGCAGATGGTGTGGGACCATTGGGACGCCTTCAGCAGGCGTCAGTTCGACAGGATCGCCAAGAAGCTCAACGTCTCCCTCGCCGAGGTCCAGTCCACAGCCGACTTCATCCGGGAGCACCTGACGCCGTACCCGGGGCGCCACTGGCGGGCGCCGTGGGACACCCCGGATCCGGGCCAGGCCCCGCCGGTCAGACCTGACGTCATCTACGAGCGCGTGGCCGAGGCCGATGGCGTCCGCTACGAGGCGCACGTCCCCCAGTCGCCGTGGATGTTCCTGCGGATCAGCAGGATCTACAGCCGGCTGAGCAAGCAGATCGAGTCCGACCCCAGGTCCGTGGACCCCGCCGACCGCAGCCACGTCTTGGAGCAGGCGGCCAAGGCCAGGGAGTTCATTGACAACCTCAATCGCCGCCGCCACACGCTGAAGCGAATCGCCGACTCCGTGGCCGAGCACCAGGTGGACTTCCTGGAGCGAGGCCCCGCGCACCTCAAGCCGCTCACGCGCCTCGGGGTGGCGCGAGAGCTGGGCATCCACGAGTCCACTGTGGGCCGAGCGATAGGAGGGAAGTGGGCGCTGCTGCCGACCCGCGAGACCATCAGCTTTGAGACGTTCTTTGACGTGGGGCACCCGGCGCGCGAGGCCTTGCGGCAGATAATCTCCCGCGAGGACCCCTCGCGCCCCTTCACCGATGCCGAGTTGGCGGCGCAGATGGCCCAGGCCGGCGTGCCCGTTGCGCGACGGACCATAGCCAAATACCGGAGGGAGCTGAAGATCCCCTCGGCGCGGCAGCGCCGACGCTTCGACTAGAAGTGGTCTCATGACCTCCCGGGCGGGCGCGTGCGCCGCTCCAGCCTGGTAGGAGGGGCGTCTCGTTTATCCTGAGTTCGTCGAAGGGCCCCGACTAGAACGCGCGCCATCGGGCCATGAGACTGCTTCCAGCGATCCGGCAACCTGGAGAGCGGGCCATGGCTGACCGACGTGAGCATTACGAGTCGGCGCAGTTCCTCCGCCTGGTGCTCGACAGCATGCAGGATGCTATCAAGGTCATTGACCGCGAGCACCGCATTCTCTACGCCAACAAGGCCGCCGAGGAGTTCGCCGGCGCCAGCCTCGCCGAGATGTTCTGCCAGCGCTGCCATGAGCAGTTCTTCGGCCGCCCCGAGCCCTGCGACCATTGCCTGGCCGACAGCACCTTCGAGCGCGGCCGGCCCCTGCGTACCGTGGTCCGCCTGGACGAGGGAGCCAAGACCGGCGACTTCGAGATAGTGACCTACCCCTTGGACGACGGGTGTGCGCTCATGATCGAGCTCACGCGCGACATCGGCGAGCGCAAGCGCCTCCAGGAGGAGCTGCTGAGGGCCGAGCGCCTGGCCTCAGTGGGTGAGATGACGGCGATGGTCGCCCACGAGATCCGCAATCCCCTGGGCGCCGTCATCGCCGCCCTCGATCTGCTGAGGGTCGAGCCGGGCCGCCCCCCCGACGACGAGGACATGGCGCTGCTGTCGGTGGTGCGCAAAGAGACCAAGCGCCTCAACCAAGTCGTCAGCGATTTCCTGCGCTATGCGCGTCAGCCGCGCCCGCAGTTGGCGCCGGTGGACCTGCGCGAGCTAGCCGAAGAGACGGTCGCCGCCCTGAAGAACTCCGAGAAGCTGCGCGGCGAGGTGGAGTTCGACCTGGGGGGCATGCCGCCGGACCTACCCCAGGTTCTGGCCGATCCCAGCCAACTGCGGCAGGTGCTCTGGAATGTCGGGCGTAACGCCCTGGAGGCTATGCCCGACGGCGGCCGCCTGGCCTTCTCGGCCGGCCCCACCGACGACGGCGTCGAGCTGACCGTGACCGACACGGGCACCGGCGTTCTGGTTGACGAGGTCGAGAAGATCTTCGAGCCCTTCTTCACCAACCGCGAAGACGGCACCGGCTTGGGCTTGGCCATCGCCCGCCGCATCTTGGAGGCCCACGGAGGCAGCATTCGCGTGCAGACGGAGCGGGGCGCGGGCACCGCCTTCGCCCTGACCCTCCCCGCCGCTGCGCTCGTCTCCGGGTCCGAGGAGTGATCCTCCTGGCATGGCACGGATTCTGGTAGTTGACGATGAGAAGTCCGTTCGCCTCACTCTCTCCGTGCTGCTTACGCGAGCCGGACACGAACCGATCGAGGCGGCCAGCGGGTCCGAGGCCATCGCCCTGCTCACGGCCGAGCCCCCCGACCTGGTCATCACCGACCTGCGCATGGGCGAGGTGGACGGCGTGGAGGTGCTCAAAGCCGCCAAGCAAGCCAGCAGCTCCGTGGAGGTCATCGTGCTCACCGCGCACGGCACCGTGGAGTCGGCCGTGGACGCCATGCGCCTGGGCGCCTACGACTACATGGAGAAGCCCTTCGAGACCGAAGCCCTGGTCTACAAGGTGGCCAATGCGCTGGAGCGCCGACAACTGGTCACCGAGATGCACCAGTTGCGTCAGGCCTTCGGCGACAAGTACAGCTTCGACAACATCGTGGCCAAGAGCGCCCAGTTGCAGGGAGTGCTCGAGCGCGTCGCCCGCATCGCCAACACCAACGCCACCGTCCTGATCGAGGGCGAGACCGGCACGGGCAAAGACCTGGTGGCCCGCGCCCTCCACAATCATAGCGCCCGCCGCGACCAGCAGTTCCTGGCCATCAACTGCGGCGCCCTGCCCGAGCATCTGCTGGAGAGCGAGCTGTTCGGTCACGTGCGCGGGGCCTTCACCGGGGCCAACGCGGACAAGCGTGGGCTCTTCGAGGAGGCCGATGGCGGCACCATCTTCCTGGACGAGATAAGCGAGCTGCTGCCCGCCACCCAGGTCAAGCTGCTGCGCGCGCTCCAGGACGGCGAGGTCCGTCGCGTGGGCAGCAATACGGCCGTCCGCGTGGACACGCGCGTGCTGGCGGCCACCAACCAGCGCTTGCGCGCCCTGGTGAAGCGCGGCCGCTTCCGCGAGGACCTCTACTACCGTCTCAACGTCATCCGGCTCCACATTCCGCCCCTGCGCGAGCGCCGCGACGATATCATGCCCCTGGCCTGGCACTTCCTCAGGCTCTACAACAAGCAGCACGGCACCGACGTGAAGGGCTTCACGCCCGAGGCCGGCGACCTGCTCATGGCCTACGAGTGGCCCGGCAACGTCCGCGAGCTGGAGAACGCCGTCGAGCGGGCCGTCGTGCTCGCCACCGGCGACACGCTGACCGCCGAGGACCTGGCTCTGGAAGGCATGGCCTCGCCCATACTGGGGCAGCACGGAGACGACGAGCCCGAGGAGCTGGAGCAGGTCGTCCGCAGGCACATCCTCCGCACCCTCGAGAAGATGGACGGCAACCGCGCCAGAACCGCCGCGGCCCTCAAAATCGGCCGCAACACCCTCTGGCGCAAGCTGAAGCAGTACGGCGTCGAGACCCCCTGATCCCCGTCCCCATTCGCTCCCCATTTCGGAACTCTCCGTTCCATATTGGACAGATTCGGGCAACGCTTTGCCGAGGCGCACTTCCCGAAGTGCCCTTTTCCTGGCCTAATGCGCCCAGGTGTTAGGTTTGGCACGTGATTTGCTCCACAAGTTCGTGTGCGGGCCGCCGATAGGAGGACAAGGATGTGCCGGGTCTTACTAGTGGACGATAACGAAGGCATCCGCGTGGCCCTGGGCATTGCCCTCACGCGCCGTGGCCATCAGGTGGACCTGGCGGCGGGCCCGATTCAGGCGCTGTCCAAGCTCGCCCATGGCTCGTACGACTGGGCCGTGTTGGACGAACGCATGCCCCGGATGACAGGCACCCAGCTGGCCGCCGAGATTCAGCGACTGCGCCTGAGCACCCGCGTCGTTCTGATGAGCTCCTACGAGCCGCCGGACGGCGCCCAGCTGGCCGGCAACGGCGTCTCGCAGTTCCTGGAAAAGCCCTTCGAGATAGACGAGCTTTGCTCGATCCTTGCCGAACGGACGGCTGACTCCCATGGGTACGAAGTGGCACATTCGTAAGATCCGCGACCGCGTCTGTGGTCACGGCCTGGACGTGGTCTCCTTCGATCTGGAGTTCGAGCACGACGGCCGACAGTACTCGACCGAGCTCGACTACCACGTGGCCGATCTGCTGACCATGGGCGATGACCTCGCCGCCAGCGTCCGCCACCTCGTGGACGTGCATGTCGCACACACCATCAATGTGATGGCGGCCAAGGAGAAGATCCACGAGGCGGAGGGGGCGCAGGGCGAGATCGAGTCCATCGCCGAAGTTCTGACCGGGCATGTCGGGGGCAGCGCCGAAGACCATCCCCTGGCGCACGCCCCCGCGGACGAATCCGAGTGACCGCGACAACTCCGGTTGCGCGCGCGAGCACAGAGGGAGGCGACGTAGATGAGTGTTGACCTTAAGCAGACTGTTCACGAGTTGGAGCAGGTGGATGTGCTGGAGGAGCTTCCGGAATCGGACCTTGTGGAGCTGGCCAAGGACGTAACCGTCAGGGAGTTCGGCGCCAAGGAGGCCATCTACTCGCCCGGCGAGCCGAATGGCCACATCCTCATCGTCGCCGAGGGCAAGGCCAAGGTGCACAAGGTGTCCAACAGCGGGCGCGAGTTCGTGCTCAACATCCTCCAGCCCGGCGACACCTTCGGCATCATCCACGACAACGGGGACGAGCGCAACGAGGTGTACGTGACCGCCGTGGAGGCCGGTCGCCTCTACGCGCTGCCCCGCGAGCGCTTCCACGAGCTGATGGCGCGTAGCCCGGAAGTCTCGTTGCGCGTGATCGCCAAGCTCAACGACCGCCTGCGCCGCGCGGAGGAGCAGATCGAGGACTTCGCCTTCCGCAACGTCCCCACCCGCCTGGCCCGGCTCCTGGCCAGACTGGGGGAGGACTACGGGACGGTCGGCCGCCAGGGCATCACCATCGGCCTGCGCCTGAGCCACCAGGACATCGCCAACATGCTGGCCACCTCCCGCGAGACGGTCAGCGGCGTCCTGGGCGATCTGCGCGAGGCCGGCCTGATCCGCACGGGCGGGCGCATGATCTCCATCCTGAACTACCAGGGCCTGGAAGAGGCGGGCAACCCCAACTAAGGCTCGTGACCCTCTCGCGCCCACGGGCCTGTGGCGCGATGTGGGGCGGGCGTGCATATGGGGACGCTTCCCGGGAATCCCTGGTGGGCATCCCCACGAACACGTACAGGCCGCCATTCCCTGGCGGCCTGTTTCGTTGCCCGCTGCTCCTCCGGTGACCACTGCGACTTAGCGCCGCCTAGATCGAGGAGGTCGGCCTCTTCCTA
>JBHIEF010000128.1:0-12480 GCA_046760465.1 Armatimonadota bacterium
CGTGGCGCCGGAGCCGGGTCCCGCCCCAGTGCCGCCCAACGACGACGTCGTCGGGTACCGCCTGCACCGCGACGTAGTCACGCCATTCACGCCCTCGCCAGCCAACCTGATCGCGGACGAGACGGCGCTCAACGGCAACCTGGTGGCGGGCACGCGCAACTTCGTGGACACGAACACCGTTCTGGGGACCACGTACTACTACATGGTGCTGGCCTTCGACGGGACCAGCGAATCAGGGCCGGCAGGGCCGACGGCGGGGTGCCTGGCCACGGACAGCACGCCGCCGACCATCACGCTGACCACGCCGGCCGTACTGATCAACGTCCCGGCCGACACCAACTTCGCCTGGACGGTGGCAGACGCCGGCACGGGCGTGGATGTGACCTCCATCGGCGCGACGATAGACACCTGGCCGGTGGGCGGGGGCACGGTGGGAGGCGTGGTATACCCGCAGGCGGCACAGCCCGCCGACATGACCATCACGCCCACTCCGGCCACCACTCCGCCGGCGAGCTACGACGTGGTGTGGGACCCGCCGTTCGACCTGGGGTTTGCCCCGCAGCAGTTCATCCTGACGCTCACTGCGGATGACCTGCTGCCGCCGCCCACGGGCCCGAACAGCGTGGCGGCTCCGTTCATCCTCAACATGTCCACCGCCACGGGGCTGAGCGGCACCATCCAGCTCAATCCGCCCATCGACGGCGCGACCACGCTGACGGTTACGGCGACGGGCGGCACGCCGCTCACCGTGAAGACGGTTACCGCCGTGGGCATCGGCGGCGGCCAGTACACCTACTCGATCTCGCCATTGCCAGCGGGCAGCTACAACGTGGTGCCCAGCTTCCCCAACACTACCTTCACGTATACAGGTGTGCCGCCCATGCCGGTGACGGTGGTCCTGGGGAGCATTACGACCGGCGTCAACTTCACGGGCAACGTCACCACGCTGGTCGCAGTCATCTCGGGCACGGTCTCCTACCCGACTGGGAGTATCGGCGCCGTATTCAACAACATCAAGCTTGACGTCACCGGCCCCATCAACATGCTCAACCAGTCAATCACCAGCACCGGGGCCTACAGCGTCAGCGGCCTGGTTGCGGGGACGTACACCGTGACACCCAAGTGGGTGGGAGCTCCGCCGGCGCTGCTATTCAGCCCGCCGCCTCAGACGGTGACGATCCCGCCCTCCGCCACGGGCGTGGACTACGTTGCCTTCGATCCCTTCCCAGGCTTTGACGTGGCCTTCGGCCCGGGAACGCAGCTCGTCGCCTATCCCTTCACGACGCCGGCCGCGCCGAACACGGTGTTCGGCACGGCCGGGCCCGGCGACGTGGCGCGCTGGGATCCCCGCTACCTGCCGACACCGCGCTACGTGAGCCCTGGCGGGCCCAACCCCGACGTCAACCTGGTGCTCCCGGTGCAGCCTGGTCGCGGCTACTTCGCGCTCAACCCAACTGGGTCGGGCCCGGGCGGCACTGCCGCGCCCACTGATCGTCCCTTCGACATCCCCTTGTGGGACGAGTGGAACATGTGCGGCAATCCCTGGCTGGCGCCCTTCTTCTGGAGCACGGTGGCGCCCAGCCGGCCGGAGATAGCGGACTTCGCGTGGGTGTACGTCAATGATGGCGTCAACCAGGGTTACGCGCTGGTCACCGACGGAAGCCTGCTGAATACCCTCACGTCAGTCGCCGCCTACCAGGGCTTCTGGCTGCGCGTGAACCCAGGCACGGGCCTGTGCAGCTTGACCGTTCCCTTGCCCGGCACGGTGGCCACCGCCGCCGGCGCCCAGCCGCGGGCCAACCAGCCTCTCTTGCAGGACGGCTGGGCGGTACGGGTGACGGCGGCAGCGCCGGGCGTGCGCGACGACTGGAACTACTTCGGCGTGGGCGGGGCGCAGGTGACCGAGCCCATCCGCATTGACAACCCGCCGGCCATGGCCGACTCGGTAGACGTCTACTTCGACGGCGACGGTCTGGGCCTGCCCGGGCGCCGCTTGGCCACGGACATCTGCACGACCGAGCCTCAGGGCGGCCAGTGGGAATTCGTGGTGGCCACCGGCCTACAGAACGCCGAGGTGACGGTGTCGCTGGCGGACCTGTCTCACCTGCCCAAGACCAAGCAGGTCACGCTCACCGACGTCGCCGCGGACCGCACGATCTTCGCCCGCACGCAGTCCACCTACGTGTACAACAGCGGGCAGGGCGGCGAGCGGCGCTTCCAGGTGAGCGTCACCGAGAAGGGCGGCGGCAACCTCCAGGTGCTCAACGTGGTGGGCAGGGCGGCCCGGGCGGGGCCGGGAGCCGAGATCTCCTACGCGCTCACCGCGCCGGCGCGAGTGACCACCCGTGTTGTCAACATCACGGGACGGGTGATCGCCGAGGTTGAGCAAGCCGCCGCCCGCGGCGAGGGCACTGCCACCGTAACGTGGAGCGGCCGCACGCTGATGGGCACTCTGGCGCCCAACGGTCCCTACCTCATACACGTTGATGCGGTAAGCGAGGCGCAGGAGAAGGCTCGTGGCATAGGCAGCCTGCGCTTGCAGCGGTAGCCGTCCGCAGCTTGGGGGGACTTTCCATGAGACGCAAGCGTGACATCTACGGCGTGGTGGCGATCCTGCTGGCAGGCCTCTGCCTGCTGGGCGTCGGTCTGGTTGGCTGCGGGGGGGGAGGGCGCGCCATCGGTGCGGCAACGACGGTCGAGGGGCGCGTTGTTGACGTGGCCACGCTCAGCGTACGCGCACGGGCCGTGGGCATCCCCGGAGCGCAGGTGACACTGACCCCCACCCTCGGCGGGAGCAGCCACAGCGACAGCTCCGACATCAGCGGGGAGTACAGGATCTTGAGCGTGCCGGGCGGGACGTACGACGTCTTCGTGACCCCGCCCAGCGGCTATGCGCCGCCCTCGGATCCGGACGCCGATCCCACCAATGGCATCGCCACGGTAGTCGTGCCCAGCTCGGGCACACTCACGCTTCCCGACATCGCCCTGGCCGTGGACCCCGACGCGCCGCCACCGCCGTAATCTACGGCTAGCGGGGGACTGCCTACAGCAGGGCGCCGGGCTTGTGCTCGGCGCCCTTTCCGCTTGCGGGACATCGGCACGTTGACCATGCCTGGACGGTGACGGTATAATCCGGCCAGTGCATCCTGGGACGGGGTCCAGGCGTTACTAGTACCGGACGGGCTTGCACGCGACCGAAGCACGAGGGACAGGTCAATGGTGATCCGCTTCGCATTGTCGGCGCTGGCAGCGCTGCTCCTGGCGCCATGGCCCGGCTGGGCCGACTGGCCCATGCTGGCGCACGACCCGGCCCGCTCCGGAACGGCCGAGGGGCCGGGGCCTCGAACTCTGGCGCTAGCGTGGGCGGTAGAGGTCGGGGGACGGGTGGACTCCTCGCCCGCCGTCGTCTCCGGCAAGGTCTACGTGGGCTCCACCAGCGGAGACGTCGTCGCCCTGGACGCAGGAAACGGCCGCGAGCTCTGGCGCACGCGGCTGGTCGGCGCCGTGGTCAGTGGGCCGTGTGTGGCCGAAGGCAGGCTCTACGTGGGCACGGTGGACGGCTTCTTCGCGTGTCTGGACGTCAGCGAGGGACAAGTGCTGTGGCAGCGCGACGTGCGTGGTCCGGTGGTGTCCTCGCCAGCGTGCGTGGATGGGCTCGTGGTCTTCGGCGTGGCCGATGGGACCATCCACTGCCTGGCGGCGGCCGACGGCGCCCGGCAGTGGCGTGTGCCGGCCGCCGATCAGGTGGCTTGCTCGCCGGCCGTCGCCCATGGCCGCGTCTTCATCGCCGACATGAAGGGCGTGCTGCACGCGCTGGAGTTGGCCACGGGCAAGGTCGTATGGAGAGGCGACTTGGGGTTCTTCACCTACGCGGCGCCGGTGGTGATGGATGGCGTCGTCTACGTGGGACGTCTCGACTCGACGCAGAATGGCGGAGAGGGAGAGGCGCAACTTCGCGCCTTCGACGCGGTCACCGGCCAGCCCAAGTGGGCAGCTCCCGTGCCCGGCTCGGTGCTGGGCAGCCCGGCCGTGGCCGGCGGGGTGATCTACCTGGCGGCCGGGGACAAGTACCCCACCAGCAACAGCGTGATCTACGCGCTGGCCGCGGCCAACGGGCAGCCGAGGTGGAAACGGGTGATGGCTCACAGGATCGAGGCCAAGCCGGCCCAATACGGCGATTTCGTGGTGGATTCGGCTCCGGCGCTAGCCGGAGGGCTGCTCTACTACGGTGGCCTCAATGGCAACCTATACGTGGTGGATGCGGCCACGGGTACGCCCGTGTCTCAGGTTGAGGTGGGCTCGGCACTCCATTCCTCCCCGGCGGTGGACGGCGGCCGGGTGTACGTCGGCGCCGCCGACGGCAAGCTGTACTGCTTCCAGGAGCCGTAGGGACGGCCCCCGTGGATGAACGCACCCTCAGGGTTCTCGAGTACGACAAGATCAAGGCGCTGCTGGCCGACCGCTGCGCCTGCTCGCTCGGCAGGACTCGGGCCCTCGCCATAGCCCCCAGCAGTGATTGCCAAGCCATCGAGAAGGCGCTCCGCGAGACGACGGAGGCGCGCCTGGCAGTTGACCGGCTGGGGCGCGTGCCCTTCGGTGGGCTGACCGACATCACGGACCCGGTCAAGCGGGCGGGAGTTGGCTCCACGCTGGAGGGGCAGGAGCTGAACCGGGTGCGAGATGCCTTGCGGGCGGGGCGCCTGGTGGCGGGGTACTTCGCACAGCACGCGGAGGATCTCCCCACACTCGGCACTAGGGCAGCGGCCCTGCGGGAGCACCTGGACCTCGAGGAGGGCATCAACGCAGCCCTCAGCGACGAGGGCGAAGTCGTGGATGACGCCTCTCCCGAGCTGAAGCGACTGCGCCGGCGGTCGCGGGTGCTGCACGAGCAGATCCTGGGCAAGCTCGACGAGCTGATGAAGGCTCCGAGCCGAGCGCGGATGCTCCGCGAGCGGCTGCCCACCATGCGCAGCGGGCGTTACTGCATCCCCATCAAGAGCCAGTATCAGCGGCAGTTCGAGGGGATCGTCCACGACAAGTCCGACTCGGCCGCGACCGTGTTCCTGGAGCCTCAGGCAGTCGTGCCCCTCGGCAACGAGCTGCGCGAGGCCGAGCTGGCGGCGGAGAACGAGGTCCTCCGCATTCTCCAGGAGCTGTCTGGACGCGTGGGGGAGCGCGCCGAGGAGATCCTGGCGGACCTCGATACCTTGGGCGAGCTGGACTTGGCCATGGCGCGCGGGCGCCTGAGCAGTGACATGGCAGCCACGGCCCCCCAGCTCGATGACGAGGGGTACCTGGCGCTGCTTGGCGCGCGGCACCCTCTGCTGCCGGCGGAGGAGGTGGTGCCCATTGACGTCTGGCTTGGGCGGGAGTTCAAGACGCTGCTGATCACCGGCCCCAACACGGGCGGCAAGACGGTCAGCCTGAAGACCATTGGGCTGCTGGCTTTGATGGCCCAGTCGGGGCTGCATGTCCCGGCGGAAGCGGGCTCACAGCTGCCCGTGTTCAACCAGGTCTTCGCCGACATCGGCGACGAGCAGAGCATCGAGCAGAGCCTGTCCACTTTCAGCTCGCACATGAGCCAGATCGTGCACATTCTCCGCACGATGGGTCGGCGCGTGTTGGTGCTGCTGGACGAGATAGGAGCCGGGACCGACCCGGCGGAGGGCGCGGCCCTGGCCAAGGCCATTCTGGCGGTCCTGACAAAGCGCGACGCCCGGACGGTGGCGACCACGCACCACAACGATTTGAAGGCTTTCGCCTTCAGCCACCCGGAGATGGAGAACGCCTCGGTCGAGTTCGACCCGGTAACGCTACAGCCCACCTACCACCTGCGCACGGGACTGCCCGGCGCCAGCAATGCGTTTGATATCGCTGAGCGCCTGGGGCTGCCCAAAGACATCGGGGCCCGCGCACGCCAGAACGTACAGCAAGGCTTGGCGGCGACGGAGGAGCTCCTGCGCGACGTGGACAGGACCAAGCGTGAGTTGGCCCGCGAGCGCCAGGCGGCCGAGCAGGCGCGGCAGGAGCTGGAGGAGCAGACGGGCAGGCGAGCAGGGGAGCTCCAGAGACTCGCTTCCGAGCGCCAGCAGGTGCTCCGGCGAGCGCGCGAGCAGGCCGTCGAGATCGTCCGCGAGGCCGAGGAGCATGCACGCCGGATCATCGCCGACCTACAGTCCCAGCCCCGGCAGTCCAAGGCAACGGAGGAGCGCCTGGCGGAACTGCGGGAGCTGAGGCGCGAGGTCGAAGCGCAGGCTCAGTCCGACGGGCCTCCCTCTGAGCCGCTGGCGGACGTGCGCCCGGGCGACCTGGTGAGGGTGAGACAGCTCAACCGGCAGGGAGTGGCGTTGACGCATCCCACGGATGGCTCCGTCGAGGTGCAAGTGGGCCGGATGCGCATCCAGGCCCCCTTGACTGACCTGGAGGCGGCGGAGGAGTTCGCAGATGAGCAGTTGCGCGATACAGCCGCGCGCCTGCGGCTGGACAAGGCGCTACAGACGAGCGGCGAGCTTCACCTGCGCGGTCTCACTGTGGACGAGGGCATCGTCGAGCTGGAGAAGTACCTGGACGACGCCTTCCTGGCCGGGCAACAGGAGATCCGTATCGTGCACGGCAAGGGTACGGGCGCACTGCGACAGGGGATCCACCAGTACCTACGCAGCCATCCACACGTTAAGTCCTTCGCCACCGCCAGCCACGAGGACGGCGGCGAGGGCGTCACCATCGTCCACCTATAGCGCCCGGCCAGCCCGGCGGTCTACCCTATGGCCTCCTCGGGCATGCGCCCGGTCTTGACCTCCACGCTCAGTCGCTCGCGGTCCCGCTGAACCTCGAGGACGCACGTGCTCCCGATGGGCTTCTGCCGCACCTGGTGCTGCACCTCATCGGGCGCTTTGACCGTCGTCCCGTCCACGCTGAGGATGACATCGAGTTCGCGCAGGCCCGCCCGGTCGGCCGGCGAGCCACGCTCCACGTTGACGACCACGACGCCCTCCTGTGTCGCCAGGCCGAAGGCGTTGGCAAAGCCCTCGCTGTTGGACCGCAGGCCCACGCCCACCCAGGGGCCACGGTGGATGAGCAGGTAGAGCATGTCCTTGGCTTCGTTGATGGGAATGGCGAAGCCGATGCCGGCCGAGGTGCCGGTGGGCGAGTAGATCAGGGTGTTGATGCCGACCACCTGGCCAGCGAGGTTGACCAGGGGGCCGCCGCTGTTGCCCACGTTGATGGCGGCGTCGGTCTGGATGAGGTTGCGCGTGGTGTTGCCTATCTGCCGTATGCCCACGGCGCTGACCACGCCCACGGTGACGGTATGCTCGAAGTTGAAGGGGTTGCCGATGGCGATGATCCACTCGCCGATCTCCAGCTTGTCCGAATCGCCCAGTACCATCACCGGGAGCTGGGCGGGGGGATCAACGATCTCGATGACCGCCACGTCCTTCTGCCGGTCGGCGCCGATTAGCCTGCCCTCGCGACTGGTGCCATCGCTCAGGCCCAACTCGATCTTGCTGGCGAAGGTGCCTCGGGTGTCACTGACTACGTGGCTGTTGGTCAGCACGTATGAATTGCCCTCGAACTCAAAGATGAAGCCCGAGCCAATGCCGGGAATGGGCTGCGGGTCCGGGCCCATGAAGAACAGGTCCAGCGGGCTTCGCGGAGTCCGGGGGTGAAAGGCAGTCACCTTCACGGCCGCCGGGGCGGCCACCTTAGTGGCCGTGACGATGGCATCCTCGTCCGTCTTCACGCTGACGACGCTCGCGCCCGTCCGCCCCGGCACCGGCACCGTCCCACTGCTCCCCGACTGCTGTGGCGACGCCAGCTTCACGTACCCGGCCGCTCCCAGGACGCCGCCCGCGACTCCCACGAGCAGTGCCAGTAGCACCAGCAGAGCCGGGCTCACTCCACTTCTCACTAGTCTTCGCCTCCTGCCTCTATCTGCTTCATCAGGTTCCCCATCTCGATGGCCGCCAGGGCGGCGTCAAAGCCCTTGTTGCCCACCTTGGTGCCCGCCCGCTCGATGGCCTGTTCGATGGTATCGGTGGTGATGACGCCGAAGACGACGGGCACGCCCGTCTCGAGGCCGACGTTGGCCACGCCCTTGCTGACCTCGGCGGCTATGTAGTCGAAGTGGGGCGTGGCTCCGCGGATGACGCTGCCCAGCGCAATCACGGCATCGTAGCGCCCCGTCTCCGCCATGCGCTTGCAGACCAAGGGCACCTCAAAGGACCCCGGCACCCAGGCGATCTCGACGTCGGAGTCGGCCACCTCGTGCCGCGCCAGACCATCCAGGGCGCCCTCCAACAGCTTCTTGGTGATGAACTCGTTGAACCGGCTGGCCACGACACCGAACTTCAGACCGGCGCCCGTCAGCTTGCCTTCTATGACCTTCGGCATGGTGTGCCTCTCCCCTTGGCGGGCCCTCACGGGTCCGTGGTCTCATCGCCCGGCACGCTGAGTAGGTGCCCCAGCTTCTTGCGTTTGGCAGCCAGATAGCGCTGGCTGTGCGTGGTCGGCTGGACCTCGATGGGCACGCGCTCCACCACCTTCAGCCCGTACCCCTCGAGGCCCACCAGCTTCTTGGGGTTGTTGGTCAGCATGCGCATGGTGGTGATGCCCAGGTCCACGAGCACCTGGGCACCGACGCCGTAATCGCGGAAGTCCGGCGGAAAGCCCAGCGCCTCGTTAGCCTCCACCGTGTCCTTGCCCTCGTCCTGGAGATGGTAGGCCTTGACCTTGTTGTCCAGGCCGATGCCCCGCCCCTCGTGTGCCTGAATGTAGACGATGACACCCAGGCCCTCGTCGTCTATCATCTGCATGGCCCGCGCCAGTTGCTCGCCGCAGTCGCAGCGCAGCGAGTGGAACACATCGCCCGTGACGCACCCCGAGTGCATACGCACCAGCACGTCCCGCTGACCGGCGGGGTCGCCCTTGACCAGCGCCAGATAGGGCGTGCCGTCCACTCGGCTGCGGTAGGAGATCAGGCGGAACTCCCCATAAGCGGTGGGCAAGAAGGCCTCGGACTCGTGCTCGCGCTCCACCAGCTTCTCTGTCTTATGGCGATGCTCGATGAGGTCCTTGATGCTGACGATGCCGATGCCGTGCTGGCGGCCGAACTCCTCCAGCTCGGGGCGCTCCAGCATGGTGCCATCGGGACGCATGGTCTGGCAGATGACGCCCACGGGCTCCAGGCCGGCCAGGCGGGCCAGATCCACGGCGGCCTCGGTGTGGCCAGCGCGCTGGAGCACGCCGCCGGGCGCCGCACGCAGAGGGATGACGTGTCCGGGACGGACCAGATCCTCGGCCCGCGACTCGGGAGAGGCCAGCAGGCGAATAGTGGTCACGCGGTCGCTCACGGACGCGCCGCCGGAGGTGCAACTCCTGGCATCAACGGGGATGCACATGGGAGCGCGGCCCTGTGCCGGCGCATCGGCCGTCATCAGCGGGATGCGCAGGTGATCGAGCCGGTCCCCGGGCGCGGCCACGTATATGGGCCCTCGGCCGGAGCCGATCATGAAGTTGAGGGCCTCAGGCGTGATCAGCTCGGCGGCGATCATCAGGTCGCCCTGATTCTCGCGGGCCTCGTCATCAACCAGGATGACGAACTCGCCGCCTCGGCAAGCCTCGGTGGCCTTGGCTGCCGCTGATTCTGCCATGTCCGTCGCTCCGTCAGCTCAGGAAGCCATGCTCCGCCAGGAAGGTCTCGTCCATGGGCTGACCCTCCTGTGGCTCTAGCATCCGCCTCACATACTTGGCCAGTATGTCCACTTCCACGTTGACCTCGTCGCCAGGGCCCTTCCGGCCGAGAATGGTGTGATCCATTGTATAGGGAACCAGCGCGAAAGAGAAGTGTCCCGCGCCCATTTCCACTACGGTCAGACTCGTGCCATCAACCGCGATGGACCCCTTGGGGGCTACGTACGGCGCCAGCTCGCGCGCCAAGCTCACGGTGACGCGCACCCCCTGCGAGCCCCGTATATGCTGCGTAATGCGCTCCACGCCGTCCACGTGCCCCTGCACGAAGTGGCCGTGCAGCCGCGCTCCCGCGGCCAGCGGTCGCTCCAGGTTCACCGGGTCACCAGCACGCAGGCTGCCCAGCGTGGTCCGCTCTAGCGTCTCAGGCACGACTTGCGCCACGAACAGCTCGCCCTCCGCCCGCTCCACCGTCAGACAGGCGCCGTTGACGGACACGCTATCACCGGGCTGGGCGGCCGCAGCGATCTCGCCGGCGCGCACGGCTAACTCCATGCCCTCGGCCTGGAGCGCGGCGCGCTCCACGGTGCCCACCTGCTCTACGATTCCGGTGAACACACGTACCCCTCCAGCAGCACGTCAGGCCCCACGCGTTCGACCCGCAGGTCGCGCAGGTCCAGCGCCTCGCTGATGGCGGCCGGGCCCACGCCCTCCACCGGCGTGGGGGCGTCCCTGCCGCCGATCAGCTTGGGCGCGACCACGAAGAGCACCTTGTCAACCAAGCCCGCCTCCAGCAGCGAGGCGGCCAGAGCCCCACCGCCCTCGCACATGACATGCAGCATCCCGAGCTCGCCCAGGCGAGCCAGTAGCTCCCCAAGGTCCACCCGGCCGTTCTGGGCCTGGCAACAGACGATGCGCGCGCCCTGGGCCTCCAGGCTATGGAGGCGCTGGGCCTCGGCTGCCTCCGTGACGCCGATGTAGACGGCTGACCCGGCCTGCCGCCGGAACACCGAGGCGCCGGGCGGCGTGCGCGCTCGGGAGTCAACGATCACGGCGGCGGCGTCTCGCCCGCGCCCCTCCGGCAGCCGCGTGGTTAGGGCGGGGTCATCGGACAGGATCGTGCCGACACCCACCATCACGGCGTCCGCCTCGGCGCGGAGGCGGTGCGTGTGGGCCCTGGCCGCCTCGCTACTGATCCAGTGTGAATCGCCCTCGCGCGTGGCTATCTTGCCATCCAACGAGAGCGCCATCTTCAGAGTCACGAAGGGCTTGCCGGTGCGCCGGTGCTTGGCATACGCCTCGTAGAACCGCTTGACCTCGTCCGCCAGCGGCCCGGTCAGCACCTCAACGCCACCGCGACGGAGCTGGGCTACCCCCTCACTGGCCACCTGTGGGTCGGGGTCGGACATGCCGTAGCAGACTCGTCGCACTCCCGCCGCCAGGAGGGCCTCCGTGCACGGGGGAGTCTTGCCGTGGTGGCCACACGGCTCCAGGGTCACGTATACGGTCGATCCCCGTGCCCGTGCGCCCGCCTCGGCCAGAGCCACGGCCTCTGCGTGTGGGCCACCGAAGTGCTGGTGATATCCCCGTCCGACTACACGCCCGTCCTTGACGACCAGCGCCCCCACGGCCGGATTGGGGCTGGTGTATCCCAGGCCTCTCCTGGCCAGCCGGAGCGCCTCCGCCATGAAGGGCTCATGCATGTTGGTGTGTGCGCGGGTGCTGAGAGTCAGCACTCTTCTCGGTCGCCTCCACCCTCCCCTTTGGCCCGCTCAACCGTGTCCACGAAGTCCTCGTATATCTGGCGAGACTTCTCCTCGCGCACTTTGAGCACGGCACGCCAGTCAATGATGGCTACCAGAGCGATAACCAGCACCATCACCATGATGCCCAGCCAATAGAGGATCTCCGACAGGGCACTGCGCCATTCCACCAGAAAGCGGCCTGCGAAGATCAGGGCCAGGACCGCGAGCAGCAGGGACCCGTTGATCACGCGGATGCGCAACTGGCGGGGGCTCAGTATCTGTCGGCCCCGGCGCCAGGCGTTCACCTCGACCGCCATCCAGGTCAGGATGGCGACGAACGACACCATCAGGAAGATGCCCAGTACGTACTCGCCCATGTCGCTTCCGCGGGTGACGGCAATGATAGCACACCGAAACCTGCGAGTCAAAGGGCGCGAGGGTGGTCTCCGACCGCCGGTCTAGGGGCGTATCAGACGTCGCGGCCCCGTAGACGGACCGGCCCCGGCAGGTTGGCTGGTGAGGCGGCAGGAAACGGGGTTCTGCCGGGGACACTTGCTGGCCCGGAGGGAGACACCATGCGCAGCTTGGCCTGCCTGACGTTGGCCATTGCCCTTACCGCGGGAGGCGCTCTGGCCCAAGTGGACAGCTTCCGGGGGCCCAAAGGAGTTGCCTTCGACGCTCAGGACAACCTATATGTGGCCGACAGCGGCCATCACCGCATCGTGGTCTACGACGCCGAGTTCGAGTTCGCGCGGGCCTTCGGCCAGGAGGGGGGCGAACCGGGTCAACTCAAGAATCCGCAGGGGCTGGCGTTCGACCCTCAAGGACGCCTGCTGGTGGCCGACACGGGAAACCACCGCGTCCAGATCTTCAGCCCCGAGGGCGCCTTCCTGAAGGCGTTCGGGAGCCGAGGAGACGGCGAGGGGCAGTTCAAGTCGCCCTTCGGCCTGACGGCCGACGACCGGGGCAACATCATCGTCGCCGACACTTGGAACAACCGCATCCAGTTCTTCGACTCGCAGGGCAACTTCAGGCTGAAGATGGGCGA
>JBHIEF010000129.1:0-12265 GCA_046760465.1 Armatimonadota bacterium
GCCGCGGCCGACTGGTTTGACAAGCGGACCCGATCGGCCTATACTATGTGGCTCAACGTCGTGCTCTCCTGAGCGCGGATTCCGCGCTCAGTTCGCATGTGTCCTGGAGGCAGTGGTGTAGATGGAACGGTCCGAGATGACTCTGTTGAAGTGGCAACTGTGGCTGACGCTGCTCTTTGCGGCCATCGCCTTGCTGGCAGCCCCCTTGGGCGTGCCCAAGGCCTCGGTGGTGGGCGTGCTGGGCATGCTGCTCGTGGCCCTGGGCTTGCTGGCCGTGGCCAGCGCTCAGGCCGCACTCGCCAGCGTCGCTCCTCCCATCCAGCGCCTGCTGGTGGCCGCCTTCTTCTGGCTGCGCCGGCCGGCCTTCCTGTTGCCGCCCTTGATCGTGGCCGCCTTCTTCCTGGTCTTCGAGCCCATGCACGTGCCCGAGGCCCCGCCGCCGACCATCCAGGAGTGGTTCGCCTTCGAGTCCTCCCAGCCGCTCGTCGAGGAGGGGCCAGATCAACTCCAGAAGCTGGAAGACAAACGCAGCGAGATCCAACAGCGCCTGCTCAATGAGGGGCCCCGGGAGGCCGAGTGGCTGGATCGGGTGGAGGTCCGCCGCGCCGACACCGTGCGGGTCAAGGTCATCGCCCTCGACCAGGAGGAATCTGAGGCCTACCGCACAGCCATAACCCAAGTCCTCAGCAAGCACTATCCCACGCTGCGCGAGGTGGAGCCGGAGCAGCCCCAGGTGGAGCGGGAGGAGGACGCGGAGCCCCCGCTCCTGGCCCTGGGCCGGCTGGAGTTCCACCAGCCCACGCCCCACATCAACCTGGGGCTGGACCTGCGCGGCGGCACGCAGATCGTGCTGCGCTGCCTGCCCTCGACCACCTATCCCTTCCAGGCCGGGGAGGGAGAACCGTTTTACGATACCGAGGGCACGCCGGAACAGCTCAAGCAGAGAACCGAGGCCCTCGAGAAGGAGCTGCACGATTACCTGTCTGCACAGCAATTCCCGGAGCCCTACTTCGCGCGGGTCATCTCGCCCAACCTGATCGAGGTCAGCACTCGTACCGAGAGCGAGGAGGAGGTGGCCCAGCGCGCCCAGACCCTCCAGCAGTACTTCCAGGAACACTACCCCAAGGCCACGATGGGCGAGGCCGAGCAACTGCTGCTGGAAGAAGACTCGGCTGAGAAGGTCAAGAAGATCGTGGACAAGCGGGTGGACGGGCTGGGCGTGGCTGAGACCACCATCGAGGTTCAGGGGCGAGACCGGCTGGTGGTGGAGATCCCCGACATAGAGAATATCGAGCGGGTGATCAACCTCATCAATACGCCTGCCCTGCTCGAGTTCCGCCTGGTGCCGAAGCAGTACAAGCTCAACGTCACCGAGACCCCCGAGGGCGAGGAAGTCCGCGAGTGGTACGAGGGCAGCGTGGAAACGGGGTCCATTGTCTCGGAAGAGCAGGTCATGGCCGAGGCCGAGCGCTGGGCCGTGGGCAAAGACCTGATCCCCAATTCGACACTCAGCGCCGACAGCAAGAGGCCCGGAAGTTGGGCGGTCAGCTTCGAGTTGCGCAAGGAGCTCCAAAAGGAGTTCTATCTGCGCACCCGCACCAACGTCGGCCGCTACCTGGCCATTCTGCTGGACCGCAAGGTGGTCATGGCGCCGGTGATCGAGCAGCCCCTGCACGGCAAGGGCGTCATCACGGGGGGCTTCGATGAGAAGGAGGCCCAGGACCTCAAGCTCCTGCTCAATGGCGGCGCCCTGCCCGTGCCCATCGAAGTCGCCCTCAACCAGACCATCAGTCCCACCTTGGGCGAGGACACCATCCACAAGAGCATCCGAGCCGGCATCCTGGGCCTGTGCCTGGTCGTGCTGTTCATGATCGCCTACTACCGGCTCCCGGGCGCGCTGGCCGACGTGGCCCTCGCCATCTACGTGCTGCTGGTGTTGGCCGTCTACGGCTTCATTGGCGCGGCCCTCACTCTGCCCGGCATCGCCGCCCTGGTGCTCTCGGTGGGCATGGCCGTGGACGCCAACGTCATCATCTTCGAGCGCCTCAAAGAGGAGCTGGGCACGCAGAAGACCATGCAATCGGCCGTGGAGGCGGGCTTCGGCCGGGCCTGGACCGCCATCCTGGACGCCAATGTGACCACTCTACTGGTGGCCGGAGTGCTCTACATCCTGGGCGACCGACTGGGCCTCAGCCCCATTCGAGGCTTCGCCGTCACCCTCAGCATCGGCATAGCCTGCAGCCTGTTCACCGCCATCACCGTGACCCGCCTTCTGCTGAACATGGCCATCACCTCGCCGCTTGCCGACCGTCGCTGGCTGTTCCAGACCGGGGCGAGTGCCTGGCTGAGGTGACGGCCCCAGCTCCGACAGACTTGCTGAGGCAGTACTGGAGGAACGGACGTGGAGTTGCCGCACGCACATAGATGGGACATAGTTGGCCGCCGCGCCATATGGCTCGGCATCTCGCTGGCGGCCATCGCCTTGGGCGTCATCTGTTGGGCCGTCAGGGGCCTCAACTACGGCATTGACTTCCAGGGCGGAGCCCTGCTGCGTTACCAGTTCGAGCGCCAGGCCCCTACCGACCCCGACACCACCGTGCGACTGATGGAGCAGGCGCGGGCCCAGCTTCAGGCCCTGGGCCTGGGTGCCAGCCGCGTGCAGATCGCCGAGGGCAAGCAAGTCGTCGTCCGCGTCCCCCTGGCTCAGGCCAGGAACGACACCGAGGCCGCGCGGCGACAGGAGCAGATCCAGCAGAAGCTGGAGGAGCAGTTCGGGGCCGAATACGGCAAGATCACCAACCTCAGCCGCGAGCTGGTGGGTGGTGTGATCAGCAAAGAGCTGGGCCAGTGGGCCCTGCTGGCCCTGGCCATGGGCAGCATCTTCATCCTGGGCTACGTCGGCGTACGCTACGAGTTCCGCTTCGCCGTGGCCTGCATCCTGGCCATGCTCCACGACTGCTTCATCCTCATCGGCGTCTTCGCCATCCTCCAGTTCGAGGTGGACAAGCCCTTCGTCGCCGCCATCCTCACCGTGGCCGGCTACTCGGTCAACGACACCATCGTCATCTTCGACCGCATCCGCGAGAACATGCGCCTGCACAAGCGCGAGCCCTTCGACACCGTGGTTAACGCCAGCCTGTGGCAGACCATGGCCCGCTCCATCAACACCGTGCTGACCACTCTGTTCACCCTGGTTGCTCTCTTCTTCCTCGGCGGCCCGGCCATCAAGACCTTCTCCCTGGCCCTCATCGTGGGCATCACCTCCGGTGCCTACTCCTCCATCTTCAGCGCCAGCCCCTTGGTGGTGCTCTGGCACAAGCTGGCCGGTGGCGAGTTGGCCGGCCCCGCGCCGGCAGCCGTTGCCCCCGCCACCCCCGAGCCGCCCCCGCCGCCCCTGCCCGAGCCCCAGCCAGACCTCCCCACCACCGCACCCGAGGTGGAGCTCGAGGCCGGCGAGCCCGCGCTGGAGCCGGCGCCCGCCCCGGCTGCGGCGTCCGAGACCAAGCCCGCCCGCCCCCGCAAGCGCAAGCAGAAGCCCGGTGGCAAACGCAAGCGCCGCCGCCGGCACTGAGCCGGCCCGGGCCGGCAATGCACAGCCTGCGCCGTCCCCGCTCGCCCGATGTCGAGGGGGGACGCTTCCTCACTCAGGCGTGAGCCCTTGACCATGTCAGCAGCCACGCGAGGCCAGGCCACCACCCAAGCCGCGGCGCTATCCGTGGCCTCCAACGGCGCCCTCATCCTGGTAAAGCTGGCCGTGGGCATCTACACCGGCGCCGTCAGCATCATCGCCGAGGCCCTGCACTCGGGCCTGGACCTGGCCGCCGCGCTGATGGCCCTGTTCGCCGTCCGCCGGGCCAGCCGACCCGCCGACCGGACCCATCCCTATGGCCACGGCAAGTTCGAGAGCCTCTCCGGGCTGCTCGAGGGCTTGCTGATCTTCGGGGCGGCCGCTCTGATCGTCTATATAGCTGCGCATCGTATGCTACACGGCCATCGGGTGCAGCACGAGACGCTGGGCGTCGCGGTCATGGCCGTCTCCGCCCTCGCCAACATGCTGGTCTCGGGATACCTGTTCCGCGTCGCCCGCAGGCACGACTCCCTGGCCCTGGCCGCCGATGCCTGGCACCTGCGCACCGACGTGTACTCCTCCCTGGCCGTGCTTGTCGGCATGGCCGCCATCGCCCTGGGCGCACCCGCTGTGCTCGACCCGGTGGCGGCGGTGATCGTAGCGGTAGTCATCCTACACGCCGCCTACAAGCTCTGCGCCGAGGCCTGCGCCCAACTGCTGGACCGGGCCCTGCCTCCCGACGAGGAGCAGGCCATCATCCGCCTGATCCAGGAGCACGCCGGGGATTTCGTCAGCTTCCACAACGTCCGTACGCGTAAGGCCGGCACGAATCGCCACATAGACCTGCATGTGGTGGTGGCCCCGGAGGTCTCTGTCGACGACGCCCACGACATCGGCACGCACCTCGAGCAGGAGATCACCGCCCTCTTCCCCGACAGCTCCGTCATGACCCACATCGAGCCGCCCGACCGCAAGGAGGCCTCAGCCGACCGCAGAGGGAACGCTGACGGCGAGTGAGTCCGCCAGCAGACGGCCGGCTCCCAGCGCAGTCCCGGACGCGCTTGCCTGCCCAGGGGGGACAGTCCATGAGAACGTGTCTGTGCGCCTTGGCGCTCGCCCTGCTCGTGTTGGCGCTCAGCTCGTGCGCCCGGCCCACGGCGAGCCCGCGGGCGGACGAGCTGACGCCGGCGGCGGAGCAGTTCGTTGACCTGCTGGTCGCCGGCGACTTCGCCACGGCGGTGGCGGATTTCGATGACACCATGACGACGGTGATGCCGCCGGCCAAGCTCCAGGAGGCCTGGCAGAGCATAGTCACCCAGTACGGGCCCTTCAAGGGGCAGGTGGGCGCCCAGACTGTGGTGGACAAGGGCTTCGACATCGCCGTCGTGACCTGCCAGTTCGAGGAGGCTACTATAGACATCAGAGTGGTCTACAACGACGACGCAAAGATCGGCGGCCTGTGGTTCGCCCCCAGGTAGGCCGCGGGCTGCCAATTGACATGGTGATTGGCGCAGGCTATACTGCGCCCACGTGGGCCGATGCGGCCCGCTTGTGGTAACTGGCCCAAGGGCTTTCCTGGACCGCGAAAGGCGGCGATGCACGTGGAGGCCGTTCTCGACATCCTGGCCCGCGAGGCACGATGCTCCCTGGAGGAGATCGCCACCCGCCTGGACCTGACCACTGAGGAAGTGGCCCAGGCTATCGGCGACATGGAGCAGCAAGGGGTCATAGTCGGCTATAAGGCCCTGATTGACTGGGAGAAGGTCGGCTCCAAGAAGGTATACGCCCTCATCGAGGTACGGGCGGAGCCGGAGCCGAAGCACGGCTTCCACGCCGTGGCCGAGTACATCGCGCGCTACCCGGAGGTCCACTCGGTCTACCTGGTGTCGGGAGCCTTCGACCTCTGCGTGGTGGTCGAGGGCGAGGACTTCCGCGACATCGCCAGCTTCGTGGCCGAGGAACTGGCCCCGCATCCGCAGGTCGTCAGCACGGCCACCCACTTCGTCCTCAAGAACTACAAGCTGGACGGCCAGATGCTGGTCGGCGAACGGCCCGCGCGTAGGCTGGCGGTCTCGCCATGAGCGTCGCCGAGAAGCGTCGGCGCCTGTCTCGCGTCGCCGAGGTCCTTCCCCCCTCGGGCATCCGGCGCTTCTTCGATCTGGTGGCCACCATGCCCGGGGTTATCACCCTCGGCGTGGGTGAGCCGGACTTCCCCACTCCCTGGCACATCTGCGATGCCGTGCTGCACTCGCTGCGCCGGGGCGAGACCTCCTACACCAGCAACTACGGGCTGCTGGAGCTGCGCCAGGCCATCGCCCACATGCTGGCCGACGACTTCGGCGTCTCCTACGACCCCGAGAGCGAGATCCTCATCACCGCAGGCGTCAGCGAGGCCATTGACTTGGCCCTGCGGGCCTGCGTGGGTCCGGGCGACGAGGTCATCGTCCCGGAGCCCTGCTACGTCTCCTACAAGTCCTGCGCCATTCTGGCGGGGGCGGAGGCCGTGATTGTCCCCACCACTGCCAGCGAGGGGTTCAAGCTCCGGCCCGAGGCGCTGCGCGCGGCCGTGACGGAACGCAGCAGAGCACTCGTCGTCGGCTATCCCAACAACCCCACCGGCGCCGTGATGACCCGCGAGGAGCTCGCCCCCATCGCCCAGGTGGCTGCGGAGCACGACCTCCTGGTCATCTCCGACGAGATCTACGGCCGGCTCACCTATGAGCGAGAGCACACCTGCTTCGCCTCCCTGCCCGGCATGCGCGAGCGCACCATCCTGCTCAACGGCTTCTCCAAGGCCTACGCCATGACCGGCTGGCGAGTGGGCTTCGCCGCCGCCCCCGCAGACCTGCTCGACGCCATGATGAGAATCCACTCCTACACGGCCCTCTGTGCCTCCACCACGGGCCAGAACGCCGCGCTGGAGGCGCTGCGAGCCGGCCGCAGGGAGATGGAGAGCATGATCGCCCAGTACAACCAGCGGCGGCGGCTGTTCGCCAAGGGCCTCAACGACCTGGGCCTGGAGTGCCCAGCGCCGCAGGGCGCCTTCTATGCCTTTCCCTCCGTCCGCGCCACGGGCATGTCCTCCGAGGAGTTCTGCGAGAAGCTGCTCTACGAGCGGGAGGTCGCCGCCGTGCCTGGCACGGCCTTCGGCGCCTGCGGGGAGGGGCACGTCCGCTGCTCCTACGCAACCAGCACCGACAACCTCAAGGAAGCCCTTCGCCGGCTCCAGCTCTTCATGCGCGACCACACGTAGGCGTTGCTCGTGCCCCCGCTGCCGCGCCCAGCGCGCGGCCGCTGCCCGTAGGCACGGGAAGTGACCCGGATCACCCCCTGCCGCCGCCTGATCCGCAGGCCTACAGGGTACCCTCAGGGAAAGCCCTACGGCACGTCGAGCCGACGACAGGAGGCATCAGTATGAAGCGGGTACCTCTGATGGCAGCCGCAGCGCTCGCCTTGGCCGCTCTAGTGGGGTTGCTGGGGAGGGGCCTCGGCCAGGAGCCCGACGCGGGAGACCTGGCCCCGATCATGAACGAGAACCTGCGCGAGAGCCAACTCCTGCTGCGCAACCTGGCCCTGGCCGACCGCAAGTCGGTGGGCGAGAACGCACTGAGAATCGCCGCCTACGGCAACGCCGTGGCCGACCTCGACCCACCGCGCGATCCGGAGAACGTGGGCACCTTCCGCTACCTGGCCTACGGCCTGCACGTACGGGCCCAGGAGGTGGCGGCGTCCCGCACGCCTAAGACAGCCCTGGAGAAGTACGGGGAGATGCTGGACATGTGCATGGACTGCCACCAGCTCTTCCGCGACTAGGGCCGTCCGTCGCCAGCCATGGACCTCCGCATTGACAGGGCGAACGAGGGCGATCTCGAGGCCATCTATCGCCTGGAGTGTGTGTGCTTCCCCACGCCCTGGACCGTGGAGAGCATGCGCCGCGAGCTGTCCCGCCGCGATGACGTCGCCATCTACCTGGCGGCACGCCTGGGCGACGAGGTGGTGGGCTATGCGGGGATGTGGGTCGCGGCGGGCGAGGCGCACATCGCCACTATCGGCGTTCACCCCCAGTACCGCCGCCGGGGCATCGGCCAGCGCATCCTGCTGCGGTTGATTCGGGAGGCCGCCGCGCGCGGCAGCGAGCGGGTCTTACTCGAGTTCCGCCCCTCCAACAAGGCCGCCCGGGCCCTCTACGCCAAGTTTGGCTTCCGCGAGATAGGCATCCGCAGGGGCTACTACCACGACACCGGCGAGGACGGCATTGTGGCCGCTCTGGGCGACCTGCAAAGCCCCTCTTTGCGGGGCCAGATGGAGCGGTGGGAGCAGGAAGCGGCGGCCCGCACGGGCGCTCTGGACCACACCAGCGGCGAAGACTGACCCAGAATCGCCCTCCCCACAGTCGCCTGCGACCCTCTGATGGGCGCATCCGAGCCGTGCTCTGAACGCTTGACTGCCTGCCCATGTCGAGGTAGTATGAGGTTCGGAATCAGTAATTCGGAGGCAATTGCCATGAAGGTCTCTGATCGTGGGCAGGTGACCATTCCGGCGGAGCTGCGTAGACGGTACGGCCTGCTTCCCAACGTCGAGGTGGAGTTCGTGGCCACCGAGGAGGGCCTGGTCCTGCGCAAGCGTGCGCCGGGGCGCCATCCCATAGATGAATTGTGGGGACTGCTGGGGAGGGAGGGGAACACTGATGCCTACATTGAGGAGATCCGTGGCCGATGATCACGGCGGTTGACACGAGCATCCTCATTGACGTCCTGTTCGCCGACCCGCGCCACGGCCAGCAGTCGTTGGCCCGGTTGCGCAAGTCGTTCAACGAGGGCAGCCTGGTGATCTGTGGGATCGTCTATGCGGAGCTGGCGCCGAGGTTCCCTTCGAAACGGGAACTCGATCAGACTCTGTCCGACCATGGCATTGCCTTGGTATCTATGGGTGCAGAGGCGGCCTATCTCGCCGGCCGGCAGTGGCTGCTCTACAGGCAGGCGGGTGGCCCGCATGACCGCGCCCTGCCGGACTTCCTGATCGGCGCTCACGCTCTGCTGACTGCCGATCGCCTCCTTACCCGCGACGGCGGCTTCTACCGAGAGTACTTCGCCGACCTGGCACTCCTGGAGTAGGCACGCAGGTGATACCATGCTGACGCTCGGCATCGAGACCTCCTGCGACGAGACGGCCGCGGCGGTGGTGCGCGACGGCCGCGAGGTGCTCAGCAGCGTGGTCGCCTCGCAGGCGGACCTGCACGCCCGCTTCGGGGGGGTGGTGCCGGAGGTGGCCAGCCGCCGGCACATGGAGCTGATCTGCCCAGTGGTGGAGCAGGCTCTGGCCGAGGCGGAGGTAGGTTTTGAGCAGGCGGACGCCATCGCGGTGACGCAAGGGCCGGGACTCATTGGGTCGCTACTGGTGGGCATGTCGGCGGCGAAGTCCTACGCCCGGGCCCTGGGCAAGCCTCTGGTGGCGGTCAACCACGTCGAGGGGCACGTCTACGCCAACTACCTGGACGGCGAGGGTCCAGTATGCCCGGCTGTCTGTCTAGTGGCCTCTGGGGGGCACTCCGACATCGTGCTCATCCAGCGGCCGGGCAGCTACAAGATCCTGGGCTGGACGCGGGACGATGCCGCCGGCGAGGCGCTGGACAAGGTGGCCCGGCTGCTGGGGCTGGGCTGGCCCGGGGGGCCGGCCATCGAGGCCTGTGCCCAGGAGGGCAACGCGCAGGCGATCAGCTTCCCGCGGGTCAGCTTCCCCGACTCCTTCGACTTCAGCTTCAGCGGACCGAAGACGGCGGTGGCGCGGCTATGGGAGACGCGGGCGGAAGGCGGGGGGCCCAGAGTCCCCGACATTGCCGCCAGCTTCCAGGCGGCCGTGGTGGAGGTTCTGGCCGAGCATACGCGGGAAGCGGCGAAGTGGGCTGGGGCGGCCGAACTCCTCCTGGCCGGCGGGGTGGCGGCGAACGCCCTGTTGCGGGAGCGCGCCGCCGAGGCGGCGGCGCAGCTAGGCATCCCCTTCCGCTGCCCGCCCGCCCGGCTGTGCACGGACAATGCCGCCATGATCGCGGCGGCGGGCCATCACATACTGCGCCGCCGGGGCCCAGACCGCCTGGACGCGGACACCTTCTCGACCCTTCCTCTGGCCGAACACATCTAGGCGGGGGGCTGCTCCCCGGCCGGCTCCAGCAGGCCCAAGGTCTGCAGCCGGGTCAGGATCTTCTCCTTGGGGTGAGCGCCCTGCATATCGGCGCGCACGATGCCCTGCTGGTCGAGGATGAGGGTGCGGGGGATCGGACCGACGCCGTACGCCTCCTTCATCTCGGTCAGGATGTCGTATCGAGTGCTGGTGTGCAGGATCTCGAGGTGCGGATACCGGCGCGTGGGGTCTATCCTGTCTACGAAACGGCGCGAGCCATCTATGTTGATGGCCAGGGTGCGCAGCTCGGGATGTTCCTCTTGGATTTCGTCCAGAGTGGCCATGTAGTCAATGCAGGGGGCGCACCAACTGGCCCAGAAGTCCAGGATGGCGGGGTGCCCTCGAAAGTCCGAGATGGCCACCTCTTGGCCCTGCAAGTCATACAGGGTGAAGTCGGGGGCCGGCTTGCCCTGGAGGTTCAGCGGCCCGAGGCGCGCCATGGCCAGCCAGACAACCACCGCCAACGCCACGCCAAGTGCAACGGTACCAGCCAGCCGCTTCAGCAGGTCCATGGTCTATTAGCTCAGCTCCCTACGGACAGGCGCACGGCGTCTGGCTGCACTTGGGGCACCCCCCGGCGTACTTCTGTGCGGCCTGGCTCAGATCCACTCCGGCGATGCTGGCCAGGGTAGACAGCCAGGCGAACACGTCGGCGAACTCGTCGCGCAGACGCTCTGGCGTGCCGCCGCGCAGGGCCCGCGCTAGCTCGCCGACTTCCTCGACGAACCAGCCGAAGGTCGCGTGCACGCCCCGCGCGCTGTCCCTCTGGTAGTATATGTCCTCAATCAACCTCTGAAACTCCTGAATGGTCATCTCGGGTTCCCCACCAACCGCTCTACTGCCTGGAGCGCAGCCATGGCCGGCGGTAACGGCCGGGTCGCTGGGCGCCCCCTCGGAGACGAAACGAGTGGAGAGTTCCCCTCCGCGGTCGTGCCTCCTCCCGGTTCGATCCGTCGCTGGGCGCCGTTCGGGTGCGATGCCCGCCATGTCTCGCGCAGAACCGCGCGAAAAGCTGCCCCGTCAGGGGGGTATTCGCGCGCCGATGGAGAAATGGGTGGCGGGAGGGCCATCGGGCGAATGGCCCGGTGAGCTTTCGCAAGGGCGTAGGAGGCTCTCGGAGATGGAGGTTGACATTGGCCCCCTGCTGGGCGAATGGGAGAACGACCCCGACCAGATCGTGGCCCGGCGCATCATTGGGAGCGACGGTCGCGAGAAGATCCAGATGCGGATCGAGCTGGGCCTGCTCCAGATGGAGGCCGATGGTCGCCCCGACGGCGTCCGGCCCCACGGTTCGGAGTCCCTGCTGGAGTACCACCTGTCGCGGCTGGAGCAGGAGCTGGCCACGCGGGGCTGCGCGGACGGCTTCGCACTGAGCCAGGAGGAGTGCGCCGAGCTCCAGGCCGAGGCGCTTCAGTACTACCATCGCTACATCTGCTGCTTTGCCCTGGAGGACTACGAGCGCGCGCAACGAGACACGGCCCGTAACCTCCGACTCTTCGACCTGGTGTGGAAGTACGCGGAGCAGGCGGAGGACAGGTGGGCTCTGGAGCAGCATCGGCCCTACCTGCTGATGATGAACGCGCGGGCGAGGGCGGCGCTGGAGCTTCAGGCCGGTCGGCGCGGTCAGGCACTGCGTACCGTAGACCGGGCCATCGGGTGCATTGAGGAGTTCTTCGCGCGGCACCAGGAGCCCGAACTGGCCGAGGCCAGCAGGGAGATCGCCTTTCTGCGGCTGCTGCGCCGGGAGATCCGGGGCGGCCGAGCGCCGAGCCAGGAGCAGGCGTTGCGCGTCCAACTTCAGGAGGCGGTGGAGGTGGAGGACTACGCCACCGCAGCGAAGCTGCGCGACCAACTGGAGCGCCTGGAGGCGCAGCGTCAGGGGCAGGAACGCGGATAGCCCCAGGCCTCGCGACCATGCGCCCCCGCAACTCCGAAGGAGTTCGTCCCCCGCCACTGGAACTGCCCCGCCGATTGACCCCGCCCTGGGATCAACGCCATGCGCGACGCCTTGGTCATGTGGCGGAGCACCAAGATGGTCGTCCTGGTGGCGCTGTCGGCCGGCGTCTACGCGGCCGTGCTCATCCCCTTCAAGCCCATTCCCCTGGTGCCCGGCGTCACTGAGATCCGGCTGGCCATGGTGTTCCCGCTGGTGTGCTCGCTGCTGTTCGGCCCAGCGGGGGCGTGGGGCGCGGCCTTCGGCAACCTGATCGGGGATTTCTTCGGCACGCTGACCCCCGCCAGCGCGTTCGGCTTCGTGGGCAACTTCCTCTACGGCTACATCCCCTATCGCCTGTGGCGGTGGATGCTGGGTCGGCGGCCGGCGCGGGGCGGCCCGGCCGACACGCCCTGGCTCATCGTGATCACCATCGTCGCCGCCTGCTGCTGTGCGGTGGTCATCTGCTTCGGCCTGGAGTACGTGTTCCACATGGCGCCGTTCGCGGCAGTCACCGTGATCATCACCGCCAACAACACGCTGGTGCCGGTCGTACTGGGTCCGCTGCTGTTGCCGCTGATCTACCC
>JBHIEF010000130.1:0-12100 GCA_046760465.1 Armatimonadota bacterium
GCCGGGGCCATGATACTGCAAGGCGCCTCGGGGGGTCAATCCGGCGTTCCGGGTGTGCGATCTACGATGCCTGTCCTGCGAAGCACCGTGAAGCAGGATGGGAGGGGCGGGCACGATCTACGATGTACGATCTAGGATGTACGATGAAGGGCTGCCACCATCACGACGCCTAGATGAGGGCCCCCCAACGTCCAGCAAGGCCAGTCGCGCCTGCCTGCCGGCAGTCAGGTGGGAGGCAGCTGCTGCTCTGCGAAGCAGCGCTTCGCTACGCAGCACGAGTCCGGCTGGCGACTGTCCATCTACGCCCACCTCACCAACAGTCCACCTAGCGCCACGGCCGGACCACCACCACGCACACGAACGGCACGCCAGAGGAGGACAGGATGGCTCGGTGCGTGGCACCACTGGCGCAGCCGCGGCGGATGCCAGGCGCCTACTCCAGCAGGAAGGCTACCTCGACCTGGCAACTGATGCGCAGCTTGCCGGGGACTTCCGGCTCGAAATCGCCCGCCTCGGCAGGAATGGCCGGCTCCTCCATCGTGGGGGCTTCGGCCGCCTGCTCGGCGAAGTCGGCCTCTTCCCCGTACGCTTCCCAGGGCTCGGGGACAACCTCAGAGATCTTGTGGACGCCGACGATGTCAGCCTGGGCGCCCTCCGCCATCGCCTCGGCCTTGGTGCGGGCGTTGGCCGCGGCCTGGCGCAACGCCTCGGCCTTCAACGCAGTGTCATCGTCCATCTCGAAGCTCAGGCCGCCGAAGCTGGTGGCCCCGGCGTCCACGGCGGCCTCGACCACATCTGCGAGCTTGTCGAAGTCCTCGTTCTTGAGGGTGACGCGCAGCCAGTGATAGGCCCGATATCCCCGCTTGATGGTGCGGCCCCGCTTGTAGTCGTACTCGACGGCCTCGCCGAGGTACAGCTCCGAGGTCTCCACGGACTCGTCGGGCATCCCAAGCGCAGCCAGCTTGGCCTTGACGGCATCGGCCTTCTCAGACACCTCGGTGGCGGCGGCCTTGGGCTTGGGCTTGACGGCGTCAATGCCGAGGGATATCTTGGCCACGTCGGGCTCGGCCTCGACGTAAGCCTCGGCCCTCACCGTGAGCAGCCGCAGCTTCTCCTCGTCGTCATCCTGCTGGGCCTGCACGGCGACGGCGATCAGTCCAAGCGCCAGGGCGATGGCTGCCACCTTGGCAAGCAGTCCTTCCCGCTGCATCACGAGCACCTCCTGACGGTCGTCGAGCGACGGACAACCGCTTTGCACAGCATCTACCTGCCCCATTCGCTGATGGCCGACCGCTTCCTGCCGTGGGTGGGTGCTGGACGGGTCTTCTTGGAGGATTTCCGCCGCGCAGGAGGAATCACAGCGGTGTTTGTCGCACCTTCGTCTCTGGAGGTCGCCGCGCGGCAGCACCACATCTCTATCCCTCGCTTGTCAACAGATGGCAGTAGTAAGAAGCCACGACGTTTTGATCCTCGGCTCCGGCCTGGCGGGCCTGCGTGCCGCGCTGGAGATCGCGCGCACGCTGGGCGGCGAGGCGGACATTGGATTGGTCTCCAAGGTCCAGTTGATGCGGGCCCATTCGGTGTGCGCCGAGGGCGGCACGGCGGCCGTGCTGCGGCCCGAGGAGGGCGACAGCCTGGAGCTGCACTCCTGGGACACGGTGAAGGGCTCCGACTTCCTGGCCGACCAGGACGTGGTGGACGCCTTCGTGGAGCGCTGCCCGCAGGAGTTGCGGCAGTTGGAGCACTGGGGCCTGTCTTGGACGCGTCGCGAGGACGGGCGCGTGGCGCAACGCCCCTTTGGCGGCCACAGCTTCCCCCGGGCCACGATGGCGGCCGACAAGACCGGTTTCTTCGAGATGCAGACGCTCTACGACACGCTGCTGAAGTACCAGAGCTTCACGCGCTACGACGAGGTCTTCGTCACCAGCATCGTCGTCGAGGAGGGCGAGTTCCGCGGCCTGACGGCTATTGACCTGGCGACGGGGGAGTTCCTGGGCCTGTGTGGCAAGGCGCTCATCATCGCCAGCGGCGGCCTGGGCACGCTCTATGGCTTCACCACCTACTCGCAGACGGTCACCGGCGATGGCCAGGCCATGGCCTACCGCGCCGGCCTGCCGCTGGAGGACCCCGAGTTCGTGCAGTTCCACCCCACCGGCCTGGTGCCGTCCGGCATCCTGATGACGGAGGGCTGCCGGGGTGAGGGCGGGTACCTGCGCAACTCCCAGGGCGAGCGGTTCATGGAGAAGTACGCGGCGGGGATGATGGAGCTGGCGCCCCGGGACATCATTTCGCGCTCCATGATAACGGAGATCCTGGAGGGCAGGGGCTTCGAGGGCCCGGACGGGCTGGACTACATGCACCTGGACCTGACACACCTGGGCGCGGAGAAGATCAACCGCCGTCTACCGCTGATCCGCGAGGTCTGCATGAAGTTCCTGGGGCTGGACCCGATCCTGCGGCCCATTCCCGTGCGGCCGGTGGCGCACTACTCGATGGGCGGCATCGAGGCCGACGTGAACGGGGCCACCAGGATGCCGGGCGTATGGGCGGCGGGCGAGGTGGCCTGCATCTCGGTTCACGGGGCCAACCGCCTGGGGTGCAACTCCACGGCCGAATGCCTTGTGTGGGGGACGATTACGGGAGCCGAGGCAGCCAAGTTCCTGAAGGACGATCCCCCGCTGCCCGACCTGCCCGCGGGTGTCCTGGAGGCGGAGCAGAAGCGCATCTACGACGACCTCTTGCAGCGGGAGGGCGGCGAGAACCCGTACGAGATCCGGCGCGACCTGCGGCAGGTGATGGACCAGAACGTGGCCGTGTTCCGCACCACGGAGGGCCTGACGAAGGCACTTGAGGCGATTCGCGAGCTGAAGCAGCGCTTCGGCCAGGTGACGGTGCAGGACAAGGGGCTCATCTACAACAGCAATCTACAGAACACGCTGGAGCTGGAGAATCTCCTCGACCTGGCGGAGGGCGTGGTCACGGCCGGCCTGGCGCGGCAGGAGTCGCGTGGGGCCCACGCGCAGCGCGACCACGCGGAGCGCGACGACGAGAACTTCCTGAAGCACACGCTGGTGTGGCACACCGAGAACGGGCCGCGGGTGGACTACAAGCCGGTGACGCTTACGAAGTGGAAACCCATCGAGCGGAAGTACTAAAAGCCCAACCGCACTTGTCATTCTGAGGAGCGGCGCGACGGGGGATCTCCCAACCTGGCAGCGGTCATGGCCCTGAAACCGAGATTCTTCGCTCCGTTTCACTCCGCTCCAGAATGACATCTACCCGCAAATGCGGTTGTGGGACTAAGCCATGAACGGAAAGGCCAGTAAGACCCACAGGAGTCGGCTCGGCCTGAAGGGCTGGGCCTTCGGCGCTCGCTGGGGCATCGAGCGCTACGTGTACACCCTCCACCGCATCACGGGGCTGGGCATCCTGGCCTACTTCCTGATGCACATCATCGTCACTTCGCACATCGCGCTGGGTCAGGGGTCCTGGGAGTGGTGGATGAGCGTGTTTAGCTCCCTGCCCTTCAAGATCGGCGAGTACCTGGTGTTCGTGGCGTTCGCCTTCCACGGGATCAACGGCATCCGACTGGTGATGGTGGAGCTGGGCTGGGCGGTGGGGCCGCCGGAGGAGCCCATCTACCCTTACCGCACGTCGCTGAACGTGCAGCGGCCGCTGCTGATAGTGGCGATGATCGTCGCGGCCGTCATCATTGTGGCCGGCGGTTACGACTTCTTCTTCCTGGCGCCGCCGCACTAGGAGAGAGCCATGCGCGAGACGCCTTACTGGACCTGGCACCTGATCGCCGCCGCCGTCATACTGGTCTTCCTGGGCCTGCACATGTTCATCATGCACCTGGATGGGCTGGTGGGCTTCATGAACGCCCCCGGCAGCGAGGCGATAGACTGGGAGAACATCGTCAACCGCGCCCAGAAGGTCTTCTTCCCGGTGACCTACATCGTGCTGCTCGGCGCAGCGCTGTACCACGGCCTATACGGCACGCGCATACTGCTGTTCGAGCTCGACCCCAAACCGGGGCTTAGGAAGCTCATCAACGTCGCGCTCTGGACCATCGGCCTGGCGCTGTTTGCGCTGGGGGCCGTGGCCAACGTCGTCAGTCACCTCAACAGCCAGGCGGGCGCCTGAAGCAAGATTATGAGACAGGCAGACCAGCACCCAAAGGACCTCACCGTCTACATCCACCGCTATGACCCGGAGCGCAGCGAAGGGCAGCGCTGGCGTCAGCAGTACACGCTGCACGTCGAGCCGGGCATGACGGTGCTGGATGGTTTGCACGCGCTGAAGGAGAGGCAGGACTCGACAGTCTGCTACCGCTTCTCCTGTCGCATGGGCGTGTGCGGCTCCTGCGCCATGCTCATAAACGGCAAGCCGGCCCTGGCCTGCAACACGCAGATACTGGAGGTGGCCGACCGCACGCTGGCGCTGGCGCCCATGCCCAACTTCGACATCGTGCGGGACCTGGTGCCGGACCTATCGTGCTTCTTCCTCAAGCACCGATCGGTGGAGCCCTATCTACAGCGCGAAGACCAGGAGGAGCTGGAGCAGCCGACCGGCGAGTTCTTCCAGACGCCGGAGGAAGTGGTCAGCTACCTTCAGTTCAGCTACTGCATCCGCTGCGGGCTGTGCGTGTCGGCCTGCCCAACGGTCGCCACAGACGATAACTACCTGGGCCCGATGGCCCTGGCCCAGACCCAGCGCTACAACGCCGACACGCGGGACGGCGGCTTCCACAGCCGCAAGCAGGTCGTGGGGGCCTCGGGCGGGGCGTTCAGCTGTCACTACGCGGGCGAGTGCTCCAACGTATGCCCCAAGGGCGTAGACCCAGCGCGCGCCGTTCAGCTTCTCAAGCGGGAGCTGGTCTTCGACTACCTGCGCCTGCGCCGTCGGCGAGAGCCCAGCCCAGTCATGGGCCCACCCGAGGACGCCGAGCGCGACCCGGACATCCCCGAGGCGCCGCCCCATACCATCCACCCGACGTCCTGATCGCCGCCGTGCGCTGGTGACGTGCCTTGTGGGCAGGGCAGGTCCAAGGGCAATGCTGGGGGATCGCTACTGCTCGAGCGGGGGTAGATCCAGATTGGTCGCTTCATCTTCGGCGAGGCATTCGATGCGGCTGGAGAGCCCCATGGCGTCGAGGAGGGCGGCGCCTCCACCGCGGGGCTTTATCACAGTGAGGCCACGCCCGTAGGCGCGGGCCTTCATCTGGCAGTTGATGATGGCGGCCGTGCTGTCCACGCGCAGCGTCTCCACCCCGCGCAGGTCCAGCACCACGTCGGCCGGCGTCGTTTCCAGGTACTCCTGTATGCGGCGACCGGCCTCCTGCCCACCGTAGCCGGCTGCCCCGAAGGCGCCGCGCACCACCACAGCGACCTTGTCGTCTCCGAGAGGCGTCACCTCGATGTCGCACGAAGGGGGACCGTGGGGCACCGCCGCGTCCACCGCCGCCTGCTCGGCGGGCGTCGGCACGGCCTCCTCCGGCTTGGCCGGCGGGGCCTCCGCCTGCGGCGCCTCCTCGAGCGCTACCTCCAGCTCCTCCCAGGGCGGCTCCTCCTTGGTCGGGGCGGGGGGAGCCTCCTCCTCGGGCTCCGCCGGCTCGGCCACGGTCTCCGGGGCGGACGGCGTGGGCTCAGGCGCCGTCGTCACCTCTGCCGGGGCGGGCTCGGTGAGCTGGGGGCTGTGTTGGTCCCAATGCTCCTGGAGGCCGCCGGCGCCAAAGAAGGCCTTGCGGAAGGCGTGCAGGTTGATCTGCCCCGCCGCCATGTCCGCCAGGGCGGCCATCTCCTCGGCCAGCAGGTCCGCCCGACCGATACGACTCAGGTGCCCCATCCGCTCCCCGTGCAGTCGGGCGGCGGCAGCGCTGCGCAGATCGCTATTGGGATCCATGAACCGTGGACACTCCCTACGCGGCGGCAGCCGGCAGACACAGAGGCAACCACCTACCGGCGCAGTATCTTCGCCGCGCCGAGCCGCGCCTCCTGCTCACCCTTGCGCCGGCGGGCCAGCAGGGCACATAGGGGGAGTGGGCTGTCCAACCTCTCCCTGATCGTGCCCAGAAGGCAACACCCGCAGCAGGCCCTGGGCTCGGCCTGTGCGGGGGGATCGGCGGCACGCTTGCCTGCTGCGGCTCAACGGCCCTCTGCCCCAGAAACCTTGCCACAAGAACGCCCCCGCCGTCCATAGTTATGCACACGCACCTGGTGCAGTGAGGGGCACCAGGCGGTCGCGGCGCTCAGTGCCGGAAGCCAAGGAAGTCGCCCGTATCAGCCTGCCAGCACCGCAGAAGGCGCTGTAGCTCCCGCTCAGTGCCCCCGGGGGAGCCAACGGCCAAGTTGTGCAACTCGTACGGGTCTTCCTGAAGGTCGTAGAGCTCCGAGATGTCGCCCTCGTTCTCGATGTACTTGTGCTGCTCCGTAATGATGGCGCGCTGGAAGTAGTTCAGGTCTTGATTGCCATTGTACTCGGAGAACACGGCCTCGTGCGTGGTCGCGGCCGCATCTTCGATGGTGGGCCGGAGCGAGATGCCGTGCAGGTTCGCGGGCGCCTCGATGCCGGCGTAGTCCAGGATGGTGGGCAGCAAGTCCACGTGGCAGGCCAACTGCCCTCGTCGCCCGGGGGCCATGCCGGGCGCGCGCGCCAGGCAGGGCAGACGGATGGAGTCCTGGTAGCAGACCATCTTCTGGTAGAGCGAGTGGCAGCCCAGCATCTCGCCGTGGTCGGGCACGAAGATGATGAGAGCATCATCGGCGAGGCCTTGGCCTTCCAGGGCATCCAGGACCACGCCGATGCAGTCGTCGGCCATGGTGACCATGCCGTAGTAGACCGCGGTCGTCCTCAGCCACTGCTCACGGGTGGGATAGGCGCCGAGCTGGCCGGGCAGGTGGCGCAAGTGCATGCTCGGCTTGCCCTCCAGTGGGGCCATGAAGTGCGGCGGCGGGTCAATGTCCGCGGGCTCGTACATGCTGAAGTACGGCTCCGGCACTACCACGGGCGGGTGGGGCAGCCAGAGGTAGCACAGCAGGGCGAAGGGCTCGTCGGACGGCGTCTCTTCCAGGAAGCTGACCGCCTCGCGGGCCACCCAGGTGTCGAAGAAGTGCTCCGGCGGGCAGGGGTGGCACCCCGCGTCGGGCGAGCTGTACAGCGTCTCCACCTCCCGCCCCATGCTCACCTCTAGGCAGGCGCGCTTGTACGCGGACAGATCGGCCTCCGGGACGCCGTGAGCGGCCAGGTACTGGGCGTAGTGGGCTCGGCCGGCATGCTTGGCCAGGCCCGCGCGCTCGCTCAAGGGCGGATCGGCGCGGATGTGGTCAATGCCAACGCGGCCGACGCGGTAGCCCGCCTGCACGAGCAGGTCGGTGAGCGGGACCTCATCCTGGTGCAGCCGGGCGAACTTAGCATCGGGATGCCGGGAGCTGTTGAGCAGCACGCCGTGCGAGTGCGCGTGGCGGCCGGTGGCGATGCTGCACCGGGCCGGCGCGCAGAGCGGGCTGGTGCAGTAGTAGCGGTCGAAGACTACGGCGCCCTCCGCCAGTCGGTCCAGATTCGGCGTCTGCACCGTCTTAGCGCCGTAAGCACCGACGGCGTCGCGCCGATGCTGGTCGGTCATGATGAGGACGATGTTGTACCTGTCCTCGGGCACGCGATTGGCTCCCCGAAGTGCTGGGTTCAAGGCACCGGCGCGATCTCGAGGCAGGTCACGGCCAGCGTCGGCAGTTGCAGCGTCACCTCGAGCGTACCCCGGCGAAGGGGCAGCTCCTGGTCCATCACCTGCGCCAGTTCTCCGCTGGTGAGGTTGTAGGACTCGCCCGCGGGCTGGCCCTGGAGGACGTAGTGATACCAGGGGTTCGTGTGAGTGGAGTCTATGAGCCA
The DNA here is from genome assembly GCA_046760465.1 of Armatimonadota bacterium. Taxonomy (GTDB): domain Bacteria; phylum Armatimonadota; class Zipacnadia; order JAUWAU01; family JBHIEF01; genus JBHIEF01. The sequence goes on from JBHIEF010000130.1 coordinate 7,888, forward strand.
GCGCTTGACGCGGGCTCGGGCTGCGCCCGCGAGCGCCTGAGGGAGGTTCTCGAACCGCAGCGTCACCTGGCGCTCGCCCTGGCCCAGCGGGCTGAAGCTCCACGCCAGTGCCCGCAAGGTCTGGCCGTCTCGAGCGGCGCTGACTCCGAGGCTGTCATCGCGCAGGATGCCGCCCCGCCCGTCCAGCCGCACGGCCAGCTCGTTTCCCTGGAGCTTGTTGTGCATCAGCAGGACGAAGTAGGGAGCCGTGACGACGGGACCCTTTATGAGAGGCAGCCCCGTGCTGCGCGCGATGGCCTCCTCGCCGTAGACGAACTTCCAGCCCCTGGTGACCGTGCCCGTCTTCGCGTTCTCGATCTGCTCGACGAAGTCGAAGTCGGTTCGCTCCTGCCCGGCCGGACCGGTGACAAGCCTGGGCTCGCCCCAGGCCGCATGATCGGCGATGCCCGTGGCTCGAGCGGCCCGCCCGCGGTCGGCGCGGAGCTCGATGCTCACCGTCTGCCCCGCGTAGCCGGCCAGCGACACCTCGTGATCGGTCCACTGCTCGCGGCGCTGGAAGTGATCGAAGGCCGTGGGTGCCCCGAAGGGGTCCTGGCCCGGCTGGAGCACGGCGATGGAGAAGCCAACGCCATCCATCTGCGGGTGGGTGGCGGCGATGCCCGTGCCGAAGAGCAGCCTGGGCCGGCCCTGGGCCGGGACCTGCACTCGATAGCGGCCGAAGGTGTAGTCGGCCGGGGGCCCGGGCGGGTGGGCCAGGATGCCGCGCCTGGCCACGCCGCCGGCGCTGAGCGTCCGGGCAACGAAGCGTGCCACCCTCGCGGCCGCCCGGTCGAGGTCGAAGGGCCCGTCGAAGGAGAGCAGCTCCTTGGGCGGCGAGGGCGGCGGCAGGATGTCGTTGAAGCTGACCAGGCTGAGCTTGTCGAGGCCCGCCCGCTTGAGGAAGTGGATGGCGGCCGCCAGATACGCCGCGCCGTACTCGTCGTCGGCGGTGTGGTCCCTGGCCCACAGGTTGTACTCGTCGCAGAACCACTCCGGGTCAAGCTCGGGATCGGCCTCGCGCACGATCTCTTGCACCCGCTGCAGGTGCTGTTCGTAGTCGCGCGGATGGGCGGCGCGGTAGCGGTGGAAGCAGATGAAGTCGAGGGGGAGCTTGCGGTCTCGGCAGAAGGTCACGAACTCACGCAGGCAGGTCCCGCCGACGCCATCGAGCGGCAGGCAGACGGCGGGGCCACCCACCTTGATGGTGGGATCCACTGCCCGGGCCACCTTGACCGTGCGCTCATGCAAGTCCAGGATGTCCCGCCAGTCCGTACCGTGACGCGCCACGGCGATGTCCGCCTCGTTCAGCGTGCAGACGAAATACTTGATGCCGAGCTTCCGTTCGACATTGAGATGGCGGACGATGGCGCGGATGAGATCGTCCCACTCTTGGGGGTCCCGCGGCGGCGAGTAGCCCCACGCCTTCGAGTCCGGCTGTGAGGAGAGCGCTCGGGGCATATGGTAGGCCAGGCGCACGTACGGCTCGGCCCCGGCGGACCGCACGGTGTCGATCAGCCGGTCGAAGTCGGCGAAGTCCAGCTCGATCTCGCCGGCCGCGTTGCGTTCCAGCCTCACCCCCCAGAGCCAGCTCTCGCTGAAGGCGACCAGGCGGGCAAGGCTGAACCGGGCCTGCTGGAAGCGGCGCCACTTCGGATCGCCGGTGGTGAAGGGCAGCGGCCGGTCTCGGGTGTTCCAGATGGTGGTGCAGTCGTACACTCGCCTGACTGGGCCAAGCGGCTGCCCGGCGTCAATGGCGACAACTGCCGGCTCCATCGGGCCCACAGGCATGGGCGGGGGGAGGATGGGGTCGTCGGTCAGGCGGAACTGGGCGATGGCAGCGTCGGCGAACTGACGGGCGGGGCCTCGTCTGCCAATGTAGGCGAGATCAGGCACATCCGCCAGGGGCTTGCCGCCGAGGAAGTTGCGCACCTCTCCCTCGTCCACTTGCAGGAGCATCAGGAAGCGCTGGCCCACCGTGAGCCACGAGGCGCGGATGCGGTGCCACTCGCCCGGCCGCCAGTCGGCGATGGGGATGTCAATGGCGGCATAGGTGTTGGGGTCGCGCTTGACGACGAAGCGGATGGCGGCGCTCTCGGTCTTGAAGATGGTGAAGTGGGAGCGCGCATCGTTCTCCCCCACGTGGAAGACCGTGTGACGCTCGGCCGTCTCGGGCTCCCAGGTTGGGCATACTAGGGCCTCGAGGCCGCCACGGGCGGGGTCGAAGTGATCCGCCGTCGGGACGGTGACCCATCCGGACGGACCGAACCTCGCCGCCCAACGTCCGGCGACCATCTCCACGGGCACACGGCCGCTCACCTGGCCCCGCAGGGCGGGCGCTCCTCCGTCGGTAAGCAGATCGAACTCCGCACCCAGGGGAAGCTGTGCACAGGCGAGTAAGAGCGCATACACAGATGACATGGACAGGCCTCCGAGGATCACGTCGCGCCGGCAGTAGTTCGTCCGTGGCGCGACAGAGGCCTCCCGAGAGGGCCGATGTGGGGGAATCTCGCCCTTGGGCCGGCCGGTGCCCGTGAGGAGGCTAACGGAGGCCCTTTTCGGGCGCCTTCCGGACATGGGCAGTGTGGTAGAACCCCCGTGAAGGGCAACCGGCCATCCAAGCGGACGTGGCTCACGCGGGCGGGGGATGGTCGGGGGGGAGCAGGCGGGGAGGGAGGAGCTGATTCACCATGCTGCATGTGCTTAGGGCAGCCAAGCGGGCTCGCGTTTACGGGGCCATGGCGCTGCTGGGCGCCTTCGCCCTCGCCGCCTGGCTGGGCTACCTGCTATGGACGGGCCGCTGGGCGGAGCTCGATCCCGTCTACGCCACCAGCGCAGTCATCCTGCTGTGGGTGTACACTCTCCTGGACGCGAGGGCAACGGTTTCCGCACTGCGCGACGAGATCGAGCTGCTGCACGGGCGGCAGACGCAGCGCGTGCAGGAGATCCGCAGCAAGGCGGGCAGCGACCGCTGGCTAGTGGATCGTCACGGGCCGCGTTGATGAACCTCCCTGACCGCCGACGCACGGCTTCTGAGCCGGTGGCCGCGCGGTCGAGGGCTCAACTCCCCTCTGACTCCACGGGCTCTGCCCAACCACTGACCGTCGGTCGGCTGGGCGATCCCGCGCCGACGAGCAGCGCCATGCGTAACGACGACTTCTACAAGAGCCTGCTGGACGACTTGGACGACGGAGTCTACTTCTGCGACCGCGAGCGGCGCATCACGTACTGGAACAGGGGCGCGGAGCGCATCTCGGGCTTCACGGCCTCGGAGGTGGTGGGCTCGCACTGCTGCGGCGAAGTCCTGATGCATGTGGACGACAGGGGTACGTCGCTCTGCACCAACGGTTGTGCCCTGTCGGTCGCGCTCACCCACGGCGAGCCCAGTCGCATGAAGGTCTACCTCCGCCATAAGCGCGGCCACCGGGTGCCTGTGGAGGTGCGTGTCACCCCGCTGCGCGACGACGATGGGCGCGTGGTGGGCGTGGCCGAGGTGTTCACTGACAGCTCCGCCGTGGTGGCCGCGCAGCAGCACCTCGCAGACCTGAAGCAGATAGCGTACGTGGACCCCCTCACCGGGATGTCCAATCGCCGCCACGCCGGGCCGACCCTGCGGGCCCGCCTGGACGAGCTGCGGCGCTACGGATGGCAGTTCGCAGTGCTCTTTCTGGACGTGCACAGGTTCAAGCAGATCAACGACCGGCACGGGCACGAGGTCGGCGACCAAGTGCTGCGCATGGTGGGCCAGACGCTGGCGGCGAACTGCCGCTCCTTCGATTCGGTCGGTCGCTGGGGCGGCGAGGAGTTCGTGGCCGTCCTCCCCAACATTGACGCCACTGAGCTGCCCGCCGTGGCGGAGCGCTTCCGGCTGCTGGTGGGCAGTTCGGAGCTTCCGCTGCCGCAAGGCGAAGTGCGCGTCACCGTCTCCGTGGGCGCGACACTCGCCCGCCCCGAGGACACCCCTCACTCCCTGGTCAAGCGCGCGGACGAACTGATGTACCAGAGCAAAGCGGCTGGTGGCGATTGCGTCGCGGTGGGGTAGTAGGCCCCCCCGGGGCCGGGACCCGGAGGAGCCTCTGCGGCTCACGGAGGGCGTAACACAGCCCTGTACGCCGCAGGCGGCGGGTTCTGCGGTTCCCCGGGGGTGGACCTCTGCGAGCCGAGAAACGGCCGGAGG
>JBHIEF010000131.1:0-12089 GCA_046760465.1 Armatimonadota bacterium
GTGAGTATCACCGAGGCGGCCGACAGAGCGCGTCTGGTGCGCCTGGACGGGGAGACCTTCTACCACAAGCTCCGTAGCAAGCTCTTCTGACGGGTGCGCGCAGCCGCTTTCCTGGGGGGCAGCAGGCTCTCGCGAGACGCCTGCGCCCACACGTGGGCGCGTGATGCTGAGAGCGACGCAAGGCCATGGAAGCAAAGGTCAGGGTTGACAAGCGGACCAAGCGCCTGCTGAACCGGATTCGCCGGGGCGAGATCGCCGTCATCTCGCACGCGGGCCTGGATGCGGTGTCAGCACGGGCCCTGGTGGATGCAGGCGTGTCCGCCGTGCTCAACGCGCAGGCCTCCGTGAGCGACCGCTACCCCAATCGCGGCCCCAGCCTGCTGCTGGAGGCGGGCATCCCCGTGGTGGACGAGTTGGGCGAGGAGATCATGACCGGCCTCACCGAGGGCGAGCAGATACGCCTGGAGGGGGAGGCCGTACGTCGAGACGGGGCGGTAGTGGCACAGGGGAAGCTGCTGACGCCCGAGTCCGTGGATCGGGCTGTTGCGCAGGCGCAGGCCAGGGCGCAGGAGGAGCTGGCGGGCTTCGCCGCCAACACGCTGGAATACGTTGCCGAGGAGCGCGACCTCGTCTTCCAGGACGTGGACCCTCCGGGCCTCAAGACGCGCCTCAAGGGTCGGCACGCTGTGGTGGTAACGCGCGGCGACGGGTACAAGGACGACCTGGTGGCCATTCGCGACTACCTGGAGGACATCAGGCCCGTGCTGATCGGGGTGGACGGGGGGGCCGATGCCCTGCTGGAGCTGGGGCTGAAGCCCGACGTCATCGTGGGCGACATGGACAGTGCCACCGACGCGGCGCTGCGCAGTGCCGGGGAGCTGGTGCTCCACGCCTTCCCCGATGGTCGGGCCCCCGGGAGGGAGCGGCTGGAGGAGCTGGGTCTGCCGTACGTGGAGGTGGCCGTTGCCGGCACCAGCGAGGACGTGGCCATGCTGCTGGCCCATGACGGGGGAGCGGAGATCATCGTGGCCGTGGGCACGCACAGCGGCATGGTGGACTTCCTCGACAAGGGCCGGCAGGGCATGGCCAGCACCTTCCTGGCGCGGCTGAAGATTGGCCATCGGCTGGTGGACGCCCGGGGCGTGAGCCAGCTCTATCGCGGCGGCGTGACCATGCGCCAGATGGCGGTGCTGGTCCTGGCCGGCTTCATCACCGCCGGGACCATCGTCTCGCTCTCCCCCTTCGTCAAGAGCTTCATCCACCTGGTCGCGATACAGGTGCGGGTGCTGTGGAGGCATCTGTTGGGTCTGTTTGGAGCCTGAGGCGCCATGGGCATCAGCATGCGGCAGCATCTGGCCAGCCTGGTGGCCGTGTTCCTGGCGATGTTGATTGGCGTGCTGGTCGGCGTGTCCCTCAGCCAGGAGCCGGCGCTACAGAAGAGCATGGACCGCCTGACTCAGGTGCATGAGGAGATGGAGCAAGAGCAGCAGAGGCTGGCCGAGCTAAACGACCTGCATGCCAAGTTCGAGTCGAGCGCCGCCCCACTGCTGGTAAGGGGCCGGCTGGCCGACCGGAACGTGGCCATCTTCATGACCTGCCTGCCCGAAGACCGGGACCTCAGGGACGAGGTCATCGCCGTGCTCAAGCTCGCCGGCGCGCTCGACACCATCACCGTGACCTTCTGGGGGGACTACACCACCGCCTGTGAGCGCCGCGGGCCCCGGCTTCTCGAGGAGTTGCGCCTGAGCCAGAAGAACGGCCAGACGCTGCCGGCGCTCATCGCCGGCCTGGCGGCCGGTGCGGTGGCCAGTGGGAATGCTGAGCGCCTGAACGCCCTGGGCAAACGACGCCTTCTCAACGTGGACGGGGAGCTGCCCGGCCCATTGCGCCTGGCCGTGGTTGTGGGCGGCGCCGCGAGTCCCGCAGAGGCCCGCAGGGAGACTCTGGACGAGCCGCTGATCGCCGCCCTGCTGGAGGCTGAGATGGTGGTGGTGGGCTGCGAGAGCAGCGAGGCGGCGGAGTCCTACATGCGGGCCTACCAGAAGGCCAACATCGCCACCGTGGACCACCTGGACACCGTGCCGGGGCTGCTGTCCATGGTCACGGCGCTGAGCGGGCAGCCCGGGCACTACGGCATCAAGCCCACGGCCGCCCTGCCCTTTCCGCTGCTCACCTCGGGCGACGAGTCGTTCAGCCGGAACCTCTCGCGATGATGCTGCTGTGGAACGCGTGGGTCTTATGGTTGTGCGGTGGGCCGCTGGCGGGCGCGCTGGCCGTGGGAGTGGCCATCTGGCTTTGCGGGCGGCTGCGGTGGATGGCCCCGAACTACGCTGGCGAGCTGCTGGCGGCAGCGGTGGGGCTGGCCTTCCCGCTGGCGGCCACGCTGGGGCTGCTGGCTCGCCCGGTCTTCGCCGAGCTCGGATTTGCGGAGCACTACTGCTGGCTTGTCTTCACGGCCGCCGTCTACTTCGGCGCGCTGGGCCTGGCCGACGACCTGGCCGGGGCAACAGAGGTGAAGGGCCTGGCCGGGCACTTCGGGGCGTTGGCGCGGGGGCGCCTCACCACCGGCGCCATGAAGGCCCTTCTGGGCGTGCCGGGCGCGATGGCGATTGCCTGGGCGGCCGGGGCGTGGCCGGTGTGGCGGCTGTTGACGGTGGCTGCCCTGATCGCCCTGGGCGCGAATGTGGTCAATGTCCTGGACAAGCGGCCCGCGCGCGCGCTAAAAGGTGCGCTCGCGGGGTTTGCGGTGGTCTTCGTGGCTGGCTACCTGGGCGCAGGGGGCCCCGGGGCCTTCTGGGCCGCTTGGCCACTGGTGGCGGCGGCCGTGGTTCTGTTCCCGTACGATGCACGGCGCGGAGTGATGATGGGAGACGTAGGCGCCAACTCACTGGGAGCCGTGATGGGGCTGTCACTGGCCCTCACCGTGCCTGCTTGGGGACAGGTGGTGCTGGCTGTGGCGCTGCTGGCGCTGAACCTGTATGCCGACCGGCGTTCGCTGAGCGACTTGATCGAGGGACGGCCCATGCTGCGTTGGCTGGACGGCCTCGGGGTCGCGGAGCGGGAGGGGGAGTGCGCCTCGTGAGCGCTCGGCCACCGCTGTCGGAGCGCCGAGTCATCGTCCTGCTGGGCGGGGCGGGCAGTGGCAAGACGGAGATCGCCCTGAACCTGGCCCTCGCCTGGGCCCGGCACCTGCCGACGGTGCGCCTGGTTGACTACGATTTCGTGACGCCGTACTTTCGCTCGCAGGACGTGCGCGAGGAGTTGGCGGAGCGCGGCATCAGCGTGGTGGCCTCGCCGCCGGAGTACGCCGACATTGACGTACCGGTGATTCCTGCCGAGCTGAGCGCAGTGATCGCCGACCGGGAGGGGCACACCATCTTCGATGTGGGGGGCGACGAGATCGGGGCGGCCACGCTGAGCCAATACAACCCGGCCCTGCGGGCGGCCGAGGCCGCTGCTTACTTCGTGGTCAACCCCCGGCGCCCGGGCGCTCGCGACGTGCAGAGCACGGTCGCCCTGGCCCGCGCGCTGTCGGAGAGCTGCCGGATACCGCTGGCGGGGCTGATAGCCAACGCTAACCTGGGCCCGGCGACCACGCCGGAGGTCTTCGCGGAGGGGTTGGCCGTGACGCAGGAGGCCGGCGAGCAGTTGGGGACGCCAGTGGCCATGGCCTGCTGCCTGGCGGAGTTGGCCCAGCAAGTCAGCTGCCCCGCGGGTGTGCCCCTGCTGCCCTTGCAGGTTCAACTGCGACTGCCGTGGAATGTCTAAACGTCTTGTGTTGCGCCCCGGACGGGTCCTCCCCGCCCCACGCGTGCCTGTGAGCAGCCGTGCCGCAGAGTCCGGGGAAGCAGCACTTGACCGGGACAGAGGGAAGGCGTATCGTGCCCAAGATCGTAGTAGACGAGAGCCGCTGTAAGGCGTGCCTGCTGTGCGTGGTGGGCTGTCCGCAGCACAACATCGAGTTGGCTGAGCACACCAATGAGATGGGACACCATCCGGCCTATCAGATAGACCCAGACAAGTGCAAGGCCTGTCGGCTGTGTGCCATCATGTGTCCGGACGTGGCGATCAAGGTCTATCGTTGAGGGAGCCGTCATTTGTGCCGACGGCCAGTCAGTCAATCCCGACTCAATCAACGACGGAGGCAGCCGTGTCCGAGAAGCTGTTGATGAAGGGAAACGAGGCGGTGGCCCAGGGGGCCATTGACGCCGGCTGCACGCACTTCTTCGGCTATCCCATCACGCCCCAGAACCAGATCTGCGAGTACATGTCCGTGCACCTGCGGGCGGCCGGCGGCGTCTTCATACAGGCCGAGAGCGAGATCTCGGCCATCAACATGACCTACGGGGCAGCCGCGGCCGGGGGGCGGGTGATGACCTCCTCCTCGGGGCCCGGCATCGCGCTGAAGCAAGAGGGCATCTCCTACATGATCGGCGCCGAGTTGCCCTGCCTGATCGTCAACATGGTGCGCGGGGGGCCGGGCTTGGGCAACATCGCGGCGGCACAGTCGGACTACTGGCTGGCCACGCGCGGCGGCGGCCACGGCGACGGGCACGTGATCGTCTACGCTGCCTCCACGGTGCAGGAGCTATATGATCTGCCTCGGATCGCCTTCGAGGTTGCCGACGAGTACCGCAACCCGACCATGATCCTGGGCGACGCCATCCTGGGGCAGATGATGGAGCCGGTGGACATGCAGGGCCCCAGCCAGGAGCCGCTGCCCGAGAAGCCGTGGACCACCACCGGGGCCAAGGGTCGGCCGCGCAACATCATCAACTCGCTGCACATTGACCCGCAGGACCTGGAGCAGCACTGCCGCAAGCTGGAGGGGAAGTACCGCGATATCGCAGCGAATCAGACGCTGTGGGACGAGTATGGGGCCGACGACCCGGAGGTCTTGGTCACTGCATATGGGACCAGTGCGCGAGTGTGTCGGTCGGCCGTGAGCCAGGCGCTGGAGGAGGGCATCCGGGCGCGTCTGCTAAGGCCGATCACGCTGTTCCCCTTCCCGCGCGAGCGCATGCGGGAACTGGCGGAGCGGGCCCAGAGGGTGCTGGTGGTGGAGATGAGCCTAGGGCAATACCTGGAGGACGTGCGACTGGTAGTAGAGGGCTGCGCTCCCATACGCTTTCACGGGCGGACGGGCGGCATCGTGCCGACTCCGGAGGACGTGGTGACGGAAATCCGTGCCGCGCTGAGAAGGCAGGAGCCAATGGCAGAACAGGTGGCCGCTGGAGAGTAGCCAGGGCACACGACTGGCGGGAGGCCGTGGGCCGACGGCGTCCGGGACTCGTGGCAGAGGTGAGACAGTGGAGCTCGTATTCCAACGACCGGAGGCGATGACCGAGGCCAAGCTCACGTATTGCGCCGGCTGCGCGCACGGCATCATCCACAGGCTGGTGGCCGAGGCCATAGACGAGCTGGGCGTGAAGGAGCGGGCGGTGGGCGTGTGCCCCGTGGGCTGCTCGGTGTTCGCCTACGAGAACTTCGACTGCGACATGATCCAGGCCTCGCACGGCCGTGCGCCGGCGGTGGCCACGGGCGTCAAGCGCACGATCCCCGAGGCCGTGGTCTTCACCTACCAGGGCGACGGCGACCTCCTCGCCATCGGCACGACGGAGATCGTGCACGCGGCGGCCCGCGGCGAGAGCATCACCGTGATCTTCGTCAACAACGCCATCTACGGCATGACGCGGGGGCAGATTGCGCCCACCACCTTGCCCGGCCAGCCCACGACCACCTCGCCGGAGGGACGCAAGCCCTCCCTGGAGGGCAACCCCATTCGCGCCTGCGAGTTGCTCAGTTCGCTCGACGGCCCGGCCTACATCGCCCGGGCGACGGTGTGCGCCCCCAAGTACGTTACCCGCGCCAAGCGCAGCATCAAGCGGGCTTTCCAGACCCAGCTCGAGGACAAGGGCTTCAGCTTGGTGGAGGTTCTGTCCTCCTGCCCCAGCTTCTGGGGCATGACGCCCATCGAGGCCATGCAATGGGTCGAGGAGCACATGATTCCCTACTACCCCCTGGGCGAATTCGTCGGCGGCAAGGCGGACACGCAATAGGCTCGGCGGCCCGAGGAACGGTTCATGCGCGAACATGCGGTAGTATGTGCGGGATCGGGAGGGCAGGGCATCCAGCTCATGGGACAGACGCTCTCCTATGCCGCCATGCTGGAGAACAAGGGTGTGACCTGGTTTCCCGAGTATGGGCCGGAGGTGCGAGGTGGACGGACCGCCTGCACGGTGGTGGTGGCCCCAGACCAGGTCGGCTCGCCGGTGGTGGCCCACCCCCACGCCCTCATCGCTCTGGACGCCGTCTCCATCGGCGAGTTCGCCGATTCGCTGCGGCCAGGTGGGCTGCTGGTGCTCAACTCCTCGCTCATTGACGACCCGGGGCCGCGGGACGATCTGGAGGTCCTGGCCCTCCCGGCGCAGTCCATCGCGGAGGAGATCGGCAACGCGCGGGCGGCCAATATGGTCATGCTGGGCGCCTACGTCCAGCGCACCGGCGTGGTGAGCGTGGAGGTGCTGCCGCAGGCCCTGAGGCGCTCGCTGCCGGAGCGCCACCACCGGTTCATCCCCATCAACCTCTCTGCCATTCAGGCAGGTGCCGAGAGCGCGTAGGCGGAAAGATGCGCCTCCGGGACGCCCGGCGAAGCGACGGAGCGGGTGATTCCTGGACGGGAGGCGTTCGCCTTGCCCTCGCTCGAAGACATCGCCGCCAAGGTGCGGGCGCAGCTGGACCGGCTGGATGCGGCGCGGGAGCAGGCGCTGCCCGCCGCGCGCAAGGTCATCCGCCAGAGCGCCGACACCATTCGCGCCATCCACCGGGGGGAGCTGGAGCAGGCACGGCAGGCGCTGGACGAGACCAACGCGCTGGTGCGGGCGACGCGGAGCAGCCTGGCCGGCCTGCCGGAGATCGCCTCGGCCCGCTTCGTGCAGGACGCCGAAAAGGAGCACGCCGAGGCGCAGGTGACCTATGCAGTCATCACCGGTCAGGAGCTACCGGACCCCGAGGAGCTGGGGGTAGACTACGCCGCCTTCCTCAACGGCATGGCCGAGGCCATCGGCGAGATGCGGCGTCACATCGTGGACAGCATCCGGCTGGGCCAGCTGGACCGCAGCGAGGCCCTGCTGGAGGCCATGAACGACATCTACTACACGCTGGTCACCTTCGACTACCCGGATGCGCTGAGCCAGGGCCTGCGCCGCCGCACCGACGGGGTGCGCTCGCTGATCGAGGCCACCCGGGCCGATCTGACGCGCGCCCTGCGTCAACACCAGTTGGAGCACGCCATGGAGCGCCTGGAGCGCCGGCTGGGAAGCGGCTCGCCGCCCGCGTCGAGTGGAGTCGAGGGGGACGCTGAGTAGCAGCCACGTGTCCACCACCGCGATCTACCTGGTCCGCCACGCGCAGATCGCCGAGAATCTGCCCAGGCCGGATGGCCTTCTGCTCTACGGGGCCTTTCCCGAGGCGCCCCTGGACGAGATGGGCCGTCGTCAGGCTGCCGCCTTGGCGGCGCGGCTCGCGGACGTCAGCCTGGCCGTCGCCTACAGCAGTCCGTACCGGCGAGCCGAGGAGACGGCCCAGGCGATCGTGGCCGGGCAGGCTGGGAGCACTCCCGACCCGGCGCTCAGGTTGGATTCGCGCTGGCAGGAGCGGGATTTCGGCCAATTGGAGGCCCTGACGGTCGCGCAGATCGCCGAGGTCTGCCCGCCGGGGCCCGAGGTGCTCTACGCCTCCGAGGACGGTCATCCAGGTGGGGCGGAGAGCTTGCTGGAGGTGAGGGCGCGCGCGCGGCAGGCCTTCGACGAGTTGTGCGAGCGCCATCAGGGGCAATCCGTGTTGGTCGCCAGCCACAAGACCACGCTGCGGGTGCTGATCTGCGACCTGCTGAAGCTGCCGCTCACGACGTACAAGCGCATTGGGCAGGAGAACGCAGCGCTGAACGTAGTCACCATCGAGAGCGATTCCTCCGCGCCCGAGGGCCGGCACGTGCGCGTGGTGTTGACGAACGACGTCTGCCATTTGGGCGAGGTGGGCGACGTGCCGGGCAGGGGCGCGAGGGGCGAGCCGCAGGGGTGACCAGGTGCTCCTCAAGGACCTCGGCGAGTTCGGGTTCATTGACCGCATCCAGGAGTTGGTGTCGGACGATCCACGCCTGATCGCGGGCATCGGCGACGATGCCGCCGCCTTCGACCTGGGCGATGGGCGAGTGCTGTTGGCGAGTGTGGATGCGGTGGTGGAGGGCTCGCACTTCCTGCGCCAGACGGCGGCGCCGGTGGACATCGGCTACAAGGCGGTGGCGGCGGCCATCAGCGACATCGCGGCCATGGGTGGCACGCCGACGATGGTGTTGGTCACCTTCGGCGCGCAGGCCGACTACGATGCGGAGGCCGCCGAGGCCATCATCCAGGGGGCGCAGGAGGCGACGGCGGCCGCGGGGGCGGTGTTGGCGGGCGGCGATGTGGTGGCCTCCCAGTTGGGGTTGCTTGTGGCCGTGGCGGCCATCGGTGAGGTGGCGCGGGACGGCCTGCTGCCCCGGGCTGGCGCCAGGCGCGGGGATCGGTTGCTGGTGACGGGGACGCTGGGCGACAGCGCCGCGGGGCTGGGATTGCTGCACAGCCCACACGTAATACTGCCCGACGACGTGCGGGAGGAGCTGCTGCGCCGGCACTTCCGGCCCACTCCCCGCTTGGCTGCCGGGAGGGTCCTGGGGCAGGAGGCGGGCGTTCACGCAGTCATTGACATCAGCGACGGCCTGCGCCAGGACCTAGAGCATCTGTGCCGGCTGGCCGAGCGCCCCGTCAGCGGAGTCCCCTTGAGGGGAACGGGCGCTCGCATCTTCGCCGATGCCCTGCCCGTGTCGGAAGCCTGCACCCGTGCGGCCATGGCCCTGCGGCAGCCCGCCCACGCGCTGGCTCTGGCGGGCGGCGAGGACTACGAGCTGCTGGCCGCGGTGGCGCCCGACGCTGCTGAGGCTGTGTGCGAGGCGGTGAGGGCGGCGGGCGAGGTGGACTGCGCCATCATCGGCGTCACCAGCGCGGGATCGGAGATCACCGTGCTCGACGAGGCGGGCTACCCCCTAGACCTGGACTCCCTCGGCTGGGAGCACTTCCGCGGCTAACCGAGCCACAGGGACAGACAGCGAAAGAGGCAAGGCCAACGGCCTTGCCTCTCTGCGTGGTGCGCCAAGCCCACAGCGGCGGCTAGGGGATGACGTCTATGGTCGGGCTCTCGCCGGTGACGTCGCGGCCTGTGGTAACGTCGGTAACGGTGGCGGTGATGACCAGGTCAACCGTGTCGGCGGCGGTGGTAGTGACCGTGACGGTTGCCATGCCCAACCCGCCCGCAGTGAGCACGGTGATGGGAGGGGCGGCGCCGTCCAGCAGTCCGGTCCCCAGGCCCACGCCGGTCTTGAAGCCGAAGCTCACCGGCGTGGCATCGGCCACGGGCGTGCCGGCCGGGTCCTCGACGACGGCGGTGATGATCACCGTGTCCACGCCGTCGTTCTTGATGTCAGTGTCACCTCCGCTGCCCACGTTGACCACGGTGGTGACGGGGATGCCGCGGCGGCGGCCGCCAGTTTCGCCGATGACCACCGCGGTGGCCAGCCCAATGAGCGCGATGATGCCCGCGATGCGCGCGGTGTTCTTGCTCTTGTTGCGCTTCTTCTCGTGCGTGTCGGGTACGTAGACCACACGTACGTCGTCGCCGCTGCGTAGGTTCTCGCCCTCCACGACCTCCACGATGGTGCACTCGGTAGTTCGCTCCCTGAGGTTGCGGGCGCGCACCGTGGCGATCTGCTCGCCGCCGCGGGAGATGCGGAACTCGGTGCCCGGCTTGACCCCATGTTGACGCCCCACGTCTATCGTCACCAGGCCCCGCTTGATCGTGCTCAACACGTGCCCGGTGATGGAGGCGGCCTGGGCGATCTGGGCGGCGGCCAGGCCGGCGGCCTGGTCAACGGCCGCCTTGGCCAGGGAGGCGTCGGCCGTGCGCGTGCCCGGGGCGCGGGCGGTGCCGGAGGCGTGCGTGCGGATGAGCGCCTCGCCGGTGCGGGCGTCTCGGGCCACGGCCTCCAGCTTGGCGCTGACGCGGCGTGGGCTCTTGGATACCTTCAGCTCTCCCAGACTGGCCACGATGACTTGGGCGGCACCCTCCTCGTGGGTGGCCGGCACCACTTGGTAGCGCGGCCACTGCGAGAAGGCCAGCGAGAGAGCCCTGGCGGCGTGCTGGGCCAGGTCGCCGAAGGGCTTGCCGGTGGCGTCCGCGCACGGCCCGATCCTCACGCGTATGGGCTCGACGCGGGCTATCTCGGCGCCGGGAGCGCACAGGACCGGCCAGGCGAGGGAGGAAAGGAAGATGACGCACAGCCCGTGGGCCGCGGCCCGTCGGAGCGGCGAGTGCCTAGTCATTTGCTGTTCCCCCTGTTTCATCCTGCCAGGAGCCAGCATCGGGGCGCCCTGGCGTAGTGTGGAGAACGCGAAAAGCCGCGCATCGCCATGCACGGCTCCTGACGTGCTCCGAGCGCTGCTGCGATGCAGTCTGTGTCGTTGTTCTCATTCCCCGTCGGCCGTCAGGCCAACGGGCCTCTGATTGTCAGGCCGACTATAGCAGAACCAAGGGTGGGTGTCAATAGTCGGAGCTCAGATTCCGGCCTGCGTTCGCCGTCGCGCCGGGGCAGGCGCTTTGGCGCAGAGCAGGCGGGCGAGAGGGGGCCAGGGCCGAGGGTGTTGGCAAGTTCGCAGCCGGCCAAGCAGGGCATATTCTGCCGGGCAGCGAATACAGGGCAAAGCCGGCGTCGCGTGAGTATACACCAAAGCGAGGTGCAACTGTGGAACAGCAAGCGCCTCCCCCACCTCCGCCGCCATCACAGCCTCCGCAGCCGCCGGGAGCCCCGCCTCCGCCGCCATCGCAGCCGCCGCAGCCGCCTGGAGCCCCGCCTCCGCCGCCGTCCCAACCGCCGCCGCAGGCACCGGGACCGCCGCCCCCGCCGCCCTACCAGCCCCCAGGCCCACCATCGCCGCCGCCCCCGCCCGGTCAGCCGCCCCCGGCGCCGCCTGGCCCACCTGCCGCCCCGCAAGCGGCGCCCTTCGCGGGCACGGGTACGGTGGACCTGGGACGTTGGCTGAGCGCGGGCTGGGGCATCATCAAGGAAGACATCCTGACCTTCGCCGTGGCCAGTCTTGTGGTCGTGCTACTGAGCATGATCACGTTCGGGCTCCTCGGCCCGGCCATGCAGTGCGGCCTCTTCATGATGGCGTACCGCAAGATGACGTACGGCCAGGTGGAGATCGGCCACGTTATGGAGGGCACACGGCGCTTCGTGCCGGCGCTGCTGGCGGCGCTGATCCTGCTGATCCCCGTTGTGGCTCTCTATGCCATCTGCTACGGGCCGACCTTCGTCATCCAGATGGGCACTCCGGACGACAGAGCAGCCCTGGCCATCGCGAACGTCTGGCAGATGGTCTCCTCCACGGTGCTCTTCGCCTTGCTGTACGGAGCCGTGCTGTTCGCCCTGCCGCATATCGCCGCCCGCAACGTGGGGCCGGTAGATGCCCTCACGGCGTCGTACGAGGTCTTCCGTCGGAACATCCTGATGTTCGCGGTGACGGGCTTCCTGTTCTCGTTGATATCCAGCCTGGGCGGGCTCGCCTGCTGCATCGGCGTCTTCGTCAGCATGCCGTTCATCGCCGCCGCGCAGGCTCAAGCATACGCCGATCACTTCGGCATCGCAGGCTTCGACGCCGTGTAAGAGGGGATAGGCCGCGGCAGGGAGTGCGGTGGCGAGCTGGCGTCGCAGCAGTTCACTTCGGAGAGAGAGGTTCAGCCATGCAATAGCAAACGCCTCCCCCACCTCCGCCACCGGCGCCGCCACTAGGCCGGCCGCCTCCGCCGCCCGCTCCGTCACCCGGGGCGCCTTCGCCGCCGCCGACGCGGCTGGCGACGCACATGGAGCCTCACCGGGCCACCCTGATACTGGTGCTGGGCATCCTGAGCCTCGCCATGTACCTGCCGCTGGGCGCTGTCCTGGGCCCGGTGGCGGCCATCTGTCCCATCCTCGGCATCGTGGCCTGGATCATGGGCAA
>JBHIEF010000132.1:0-12047 GCA_046760465.1 Armatimonadota bacterium
GAGGCTATCTCCACGGGCAGGGCGTACTTGAGGCTGAACAGAGCCGCGCCGAACTGCTTGGCGCCGCCGTGTGATCCGAGGGGCGTCGCCAGGTAGGCCTGCCGGATCACATGGGCGATGCAGCCCAGCAGCCCCAGTACGCCCACCAAGCCGGCTGCGAACGGGATGGGCGCCTGGCGCCAGCGCCGCCAAGGGGGATCGCCGCCGGCCGAGCCGACGTAGAAGATCACGAACATGTACACGGCCATGATGGCACCGGCGTAGACGATGATCTGGAGCACGGCCACCACCTCGGCCCCGCACAGCAGGAACAGCACGGCGAAGCCACAGAAGGTGAGCACCAGCAGCAGCACCGTGTGGACGGCGCTGCGTTGAAGCATGGCGGCCGCGGCGGCCGCGACCATGGCCACGGCGGTGATGTAGAAGATCAGGCTCTCCATTGCGTCCGCTTCCGCCGGCGGAGTGAACGTCGCCCTTACTAGGCTCGGAACCAGCCTCCGAACACGGCCATTCCCACAGCCGTCAGGAACAGGCTGACCAGGGCCAGAGGCAGCAGCCGCAGCCACCCCAGCTTCATCAGCCAGTCGTAACGCAGCCGGGGCAAGGTGGCGCGCAGCCACATGAACAGGAAGATCAAGATAGACAGCTTGATCAGAAACCACACCACGGGGGGCAGGAAGGGCCCGTCCCAGCCGCCCAGGAAGACCGTCGTGGCGATGGCACTGACGCTGATGACGTGCGCGTACTCGGCCATGAAGAACATGGCGAACTTGAAGGAGCTATACTCGGTCAGGTAACCCGCGATCAGCTCCTGCTCTGCCTCGGGAAGGTCGAAGGGGCCGCGGTTGGCCTCAGCGATGCCGCAGACCATGAACACCACGAAGGCCAGCAAGCCGGGCAGCACCAGCCACACACGCTGCTCCTGCCACTGCACGATGTCCACCAGGCTCAGCGACCCAACGATCATGAGCGGCGTGATCAGGGCTACGCTCAGAGGGAGCTCGTAGCTGACCATCTGCGCGGCCGAGCGGCAGGCCCCCAGCAAGGAGTACTTGTTGTTGGACGACCACCCCGCCAGCACCACTCCGTACACGCCCACCGATCCCAGGGCCAGCACGTAAAGCACGGCGACGTTGAGGTCGGCCAGGTACAGCTCGATCTGCCTGCCGCCAATGGTCACCTTCGGGCCGAACGGAATCACGGCGAAGATCAGAAGGGCCGGGACCAATGACAGCACTGGCGCCAGGACGTACAGCAGCTTGTCGGCCTGGCGGGGGATGATGTCCTCTTTCAGGAACAGCTTCAACCCGTCGGCGATGCCCTGGAGGATGCCGTCGGGGCCCACGCGGTGCGGGCCGATGCGCTGCTGGAAATGCCCCACCAGCTTGCGCTCCACCCAGACCAGTATTGGCACCATGCCCAGTGCGAACAGTAAGATGACTACGATCTTGACCAGGATGATGAGGAGTTCGAGCCAGGTCATTGGTCGTCCGTCAGGCCGGGTCCCGGCTGCTCTGCCTTCTCCCAGTCGAAGACCCCGCGACGCCAGATGTAGACGTACCCCACCACCAGGATGGCCAGGAAGATGCCCATCTCGACCAGGCCGTAGACACGCAGCCGCTCCTTCAAGACCGCCGCCCAGGGGAACAGGAATACCGCCTCGATGGCGAACAGCATGAACATCATGGCCACCAGGTAGAACTTCACCGGGAACGGCCCCCGGGCATCGCCGATGGGCCACATGCCGCTTTCGTAGGGGTCCAGCTTCTCGGGATCGGGATCGCGCGGCCCCACCATGGCCGACAGGATGATGGCCGCGCCGGCGAAGGCGAGGGCGGCCAGACCCAGCAGCGCGATGGCGTAGTAGCTGGCCAGGGGTTCTCCAGGCATGTGCGGTCACCGCGCCTGCGGCGGGCCGATACAAATGGCGCCCCCGCCAGGGGCGCGGGCGCATTGTTCTCCGGCGGCAGACGCTTTCCTTCGTCGTCGCCGCCTTTTTTGGCCGGGAGGACCAGTGCCGCCAGACACCGGCCGCTAGCAGGGCGCTACAATGGCCGATTCGGGGAAGCGAATGGTGAAGGTGGTCCCGACGCCGAGCTCCGATTCCACCGAGAGCGTACCGCCGTGCTCCTCCTCGATGATGCGCTTGCAGCTAAACAGGCCTAGGCCCGTGCCCTCATCGCCCTTGGTGGTGTAGAAGGCCTCGAACAGCCGGGGCGTGACCTCGGCGGGGATTCCGGGACCGTCGTCGGCGAAGCTGACCTCTACACACCCCTCCACCAGGCCGGTGGCGATGGTGAGGGTGCCGCCGCCGTCGGACATGGCCTGGATGGCATTGAGGATCAGGTTGACGAACACCTGGTCGAGCTGGTCGGGATCGGCCATGATCTCCGGCATCCCGTCTGCCAACTCGCGCACGATCTCCACCTCCGCGCGCTTGGCCTCCGTCCGCATCATGGAGGCGCTGCCCTCCACGGCGGCATTGACGTCCGTGGGCTCTCGCTTCAGCTCCTGCGTCTTGGAGAAGGACATGAGCTGCCGGGTTAGGGCGCGCAGGCGCCCGGTCTGGCGCTCCACGGTCTCCTGAAGCTCGGGATCCACCTCGCCCTGAGAGGCCGCCATGGCCGCCACCACAGAGATGGGAGTGATGAGGTTGGCGATGTCGTGGGCTATGGAGGCCGACAGAGTGCCGATCACGGTCAGCTTCTCCGACTGGACCAGGCGCTCCTGGGCGGCCTGGAGCTCCTCGTAAGCATTGCGCAGGTCGGTATATAGCTTGGCGTTGGCCAGGGCGATGGCTGCCTGGTTGGCTATGTCGGTGACCACCTGGAGGTCTTCATAGGAGAACATGCGAGCCGCCGAGCGATTATCCAGGATGATCGCACCCAGCGCCCGGTCCTGATGGATGAGGGGGGCGCAGATGACGGAGCGCAGTTGGAAGTCCACCACGCTGTCTTGCGCGGAGAAGCGCTCGTCGGCCATGGCATCGGCTGAGAGCACCGACATGTGCTCCTCCATGGCCTTGGCCACGATGGAGGTGCTGACCTTGACCTCTTCGTCCTCCTCCGGCCCGCGCTTGCGCACCACGGTGGGGGTGAGCTGCTTGCCCTTCTCGTCGGCCAACATGAGGAAGCCGCGCTCGGCGGGGACGGCCTTGATCAGACTGTCCATGATCGCGTCGAGCAGGGAGGGAAGGTCCAGCTTGCCGCTGAGGGCCCAAGAGACCTCGTGAAAGAGCCTGAGGCGCTGCCGCAGGTCCTTGGTGGCCGCGTCGTCGTCGGCTCTAGCGGCGGTCCAGTCGGCCCGCGCAGCCTTCGGATCGAGAGTCTCGCGCTCGCTGAGCTTCTCGGCAAGCTGCTCGTCGCCCACGAAGGCCACGGCCTCCTGGGCCGCGCGGCGGATGTCGGCCTCGCTCTCCTCTCGCAGAGCCAGGTGCGTGCGCCCCAGCCGAAAGACCTGATCGGTGGGCAGGTGCACCTTGTCCTGGAGTCGCACGTTGCCCAGGAAGGTGCCGTTCCCGCTGCCCAGGTCCTCCAGGTAGTAGCGCCCGTTCTCGTAGGTCAGGCGACAGTGGGATCGGGAGATGCGGGAGTCGTGGGTCAGGGCGATGTCGGCCTCGCGCTTGCGGCCCACGACCATCTGCGGCTGAGTGATGCGGTACTCGGCCCCGCGCATGGGGCCATCTAGGACCACCAGCTTCATGGCAGCTCGATCTGTTACAAGTCGTTTACTCCAAGTATATGAGCGTTTTACCACGCGGCAAGTTCCCTCCGCTCGAAAAGGACGCCGCGTGTGGGGCGCCGAACTGGGTGGCGAGGCTGGTGAACACGGTGCTGAGCACGCCGCCAATGATGGCCCTGATGTGGGTGCTGTCCCCCTGCCAACCTGCCCCGGCGCCGGCGGAGCTTGTGGCGCTGGCCGAGCGCCTGCCGCAGGTGACTCTGGACCCCATCTACCGGGCTGGAGGGTGCAGGCGGCCGTGTCAGTACGTGGGCTTCTCGTTCTCCGACACGCCGGACGAGATGCGGGCGATGAGGCAGCACGGCGCGACTGCCGTGGGCGCGGGGGCCATGTGGAACCCCACCAAGGACGAGAAGGCCCCGTACGGCGTGGGCGTGCGCGTCCCCTGGCCGCTGATGGGCCCGCGCTCCCTGGGGCAGAGCTTCCGCGCGAACCACGCCTTCGTGGGCGTGGCACTTCATACGCCCACCTACAGCACGGCCGGCAGCGGCTGCTCCCTGGCCCTATACCGCCTGGCTCCCGGAGAGAAAGCGCAGCCGGGAGACGCGGACCTTGTGGCCCGGCAAGGCTTCACCGATGTCCCGGACAACGCCTGGCTGCGCCTCGATGTGGGTCGCCAGCCGCGCGGACGCTACTACCTGGAGCTGAGCGACGTCACGGGCGGCCGCCTCGGGGCCTGGGTGCGCGACGGCGACCCGTATGAGGCGGGGGCGGCGTACCTGGACCGCAGGCGCACGGCGGCACTCGATCTGGAACTGCGCCTGCTGCTCCGGTCTGGCGCGGCGGAGGACCTGGTACGCGAGGCCGAGGACCATGTGCCGTTGGAACTGGAGGGAGGGCTCTTCGGGGCGCTGGAGCGCCTGGGGATGAAGACCAGCTTCAGCGTGGGCAACTGGAACAACGGCCACTTCCCCTACTATCCCGATTGGTTCCATGAGCTATACCCGGACATGGCCATGCTGGACCAGGACGGTCAACCCCTGCTGGCCGGCATGTTCGACCGCAAGGTGCCGTGGCCGGGCATTGACCACCCCGCCATCGTGGACGGTACGCAGCGCTTCATCGCGGCCACGGTCGAGGCGCTGCGCGATGAGGAGAGCCTGCTGTCCTGGGTTATGGGTGGAGAGGCGCTCTACGCCACCTACTCGTTCGGCGGCCGTTGGACCGACTACCAGGCCAATGCCGTCACGCATTACCGGCGCTGGCTGGAGCGCGAGTATGGCCACCTTGCCGCGCTGAACGAGGCCTATGGCTCGGACTGGGGCTCCTTCGACGAGGTGCTGCCGCCGCGCGAGATGGCGCAGGACCAGCACACGCTGGACTGGCTCGACTTCCGGTTCCACGCCATGGCTGAGCGCTTCCAGTGGCACTACGCCGCCACGCGGGAGGCGGACCCAGAGCGCTACATCTTCACGTGCAACCACGGCACGCTGTTCCATGGGCTGAAGTACGCCGAGCAGGGAGCGGACCCGGAGCTCTACGCCGGGGTGTCCGACGGCTATGAGATGGGCCAGATCATGTCCGACGACGATCCCGACCTCTACAACCTGCTGTGGATGACCACTGCGGCAGTCCAGGGCAAGCCGCTGGCCCCCGTGCGCCTGGCCTATCGGAAGACCACTCCGGGCGCCAGAGGCGGCGGCACCTCCTACACGCCGCAGGCGGCCCACCGCTACTTCTGGGAGTCCGTGGGAACGGGCGCGTGGCACCTGGGCTTCATCCAGTGGCGCGGCAGCCTGCCCGACGGCGAGTGGGGCGTCAAGGGCACGCCGGCACAGCAGGAGCTTCGTCAGCTCCTGACCGATTGGCCGGCAATCGAACACCACTTCGACGACATGTGGCCGTATCGCCCGCGCGTGGCCATCTACTGCGCGCACCCCACGTGGGCCCTGGAGGGCTTCTCCGCCAGTTGGCGCGACCTCCATCGGCTCCTCGTGCGGCGGCAGATCCCGGTCACCTGGCTGTTCGATGAAGCCCTAGCCAACGGCGAGGCGGATAGATATGACGTCGTCATCAGCTTGGGCAATCGCTTCGTCAGTGACCAAGCGGCAGACGGCCTCCGCGACTTCGTCCAGCAGGGCGGCGTGCTCATCTGCCAGGGCCCACACGGCCGTCTGGGCGAGGAGGCGGTCCAGGCCGACCGGCTGATCTTCGGGCGCCGGGTGGCCGTCTATGTGGACGAGTACGGGATCGCGCACGGGTCTGCTGGTGAGGGCGAGGTGATCTCACTAGATGACGCCATCGAGACGGCGGCCGCCATCCGGCTGGCCGCCAACACGGAGCTCTGCGGCGAGCTAGTCCGTCCGCTGCACATCGAGGTGGAGAGCGATCGGCCGGTCACGCGTGAGTATCGGTTCGACACCGTCGGCGAGGCGCACGACTTTCCCGTGGACCTGTCCGGTCATGGCTGGGTCGGACAGGAGGTCCTGGCGCCGCACGAGCTAGTCCACGCGCTCTCCGTCTGCACCCCGACGTGGACGAACGTCATTGAGGGCCACTCGCTGCGGCTGGAGGTGCGTCTGGGCGGGCCCGAAGGGCAGCTTGTGGCAGAGAAGAGGATCCCGGCCGAGGAAATCGCGGACAACAGTTGGCATGAGATCGCCGTTGACCGCGAGGGCAAGGGTGGTGAAGTCTACTACCTGCGCATCATCCCGCCGGCCGACCTTCCGCCGCAGACCATCGGCGTGTGGTCGCGCTCGGGAGACGCGTACGCGGGCGATGCCCACGCCGATGGGCAGCCCCTGTCGGTTGACCTGCGGGTGGCCGTGAAGGGCCAGATGCGAATCCCACCCCGCGAGGCGCTGGAGGCCTTCCTGCTGACCGACGGGCTCGACTTCATCGTCATCCTGAACAACATCAGCGCGACTGACCTGCGCGTGAGCGTCGCTTTGGAGCCGCAGCTTGCGCCCGACCCACAGGCGCAATACTGGGCCTACGAGGTCCTCTCCGGAGGTCAACTCGGCAGCGCGCCGCTGTCCGAGCTGGCGCCGACGGTGGTCGTGCCGGCCCATCGCGGCGGCGCCGTGTGTTTCGAGCGGGTCACGACCTCCGCCGAGGCACGCCGGGCCAGGGAAGCGCTGCGCCAGGCCGTCCAGCGCTGGCGGACCAGAGGGGCACTGACGCCGCCGATTGAGGCGGACATGGCTCGCGCCGACGAGTACCTCGCCGATGGTCGGCCGTCGCGGTGCCTGGCGGCCGCCCTGCGCGGCCTGGGACAGGTCGGCATGCGCGTCAGGCTGGGCTCCCTGGCGGCGAAGGCCCACGGAGCGATCAAACTGGCGGTCACGGTGTTCGATGCGGATGCCAGGCCCGCACCCGAGGCAGATGTGGAGGCGACCTTCGTGCCGCTGTTCGGCCACGCCGAGAGCCTTGAAAGCGTCGGCAAGGGGAGGTTCCGGCTCGACGTGCCAGTGGCCGAGCTGCCCTGGCGCTACGACTACGCCGAGCGCGTCTACCGGCCCTACCACGGCCCCGTCGAGGTGGTACTCTCAGCTCGTGCGGGCGGCAGGAGCGGCCAGACGAGGCTGCTGGGTCGCATCGGCGAGTGAATCCCCGTGGCGCGGCGAGCTTCTCTGAGGCAGCGGGAGGTAGTACGAACCGGGACAGGGAAGCACGATGTCAGCTACGTGAGTGTCCCTGAGGAGAGCGATCTCGGGAAGGTCAAGAGGAGGGAATCGGCATGAAACGAATGGCTCTTGTTCTCTGTGTAGCTGGGCTGGTGGCCCTGGTCGGCTGCGGGGGGTCGTCGGGGCCGACACCGGTCAGTCGTGTGCAGCTTGTGTCTGCCCGCGCGGTAACCTGGCTTGAGCCGTACGCGCCCTCGCCGCAGGAGTACCGCTGGTATGACATTGCCGACAATGTGTACGATGTGGCGTTCCGCGAGGGACCGAGCCAGTTTGCCTATACGGGCCAACAGGTGACGGTCAACTACCAGGACGAAGCCTCCACTCTTACGGGGATGCTGACGGCGACGGGTATCAAGCCCAACTTCGCCTACCAGATCAAGCTGGAGGGGCAGCCGACTGCGACCTACCCGTGGAGCGGGCAAGAGCTACAGGACCCCCTCAACTGGACGAACAAGCAACTGGGCACGCTGGGCCGCTGGTGGTGTGTTGACGACGCATGGAACGTCAACGACAGGCAGCTCCGCCGACACAGGGGGCACCTGATACTAGGCTACCTGCTGTTCGACTTCTTCGTGACAAATGAGACAGGCGGCGCAACGCACAACTTCAGCCTGGACAGTAGCTTCCACGTGCTGTGGAAGACTTCGCAACGCGCGCCGGGCGGCAACGACGGGACGCCCAGGACATACACGCTCGCTTGGTCGGACCATGGCTACCCAAGCCCAGAGCCCTCCGGCTTCGACCACGGCCCCGTCTCGGTCTACGCCGAGTGGGAACCCAACCGGCCCCTGCCGGGCGAGGTGGTCATGCCGGCCGGGACGTATAGGTGTCGGCTGCTGCTTACGGAGGAGAGCTTCCACAACAAGCTGGGCCACGATGCGCCCGATCCCGCCCTGGGCGGCTTCTGGGCCCACGCGCTGTCGGACGAGGTGTTGTCCTTCGAGGTGACCGGCGGGGGTGGCGAGCCGCCACCGGACGAGACGGGGAGCATCTCCGGGAAGGTGACGGACGCGAACACGGGCAGAGGCATCCGGGGGGCCACCGTGACGGTGGTGGACGCGGGACAGTCGGCCACCACCCGCGGGAACGGCGCGTACAAGGTGGAGGAGGTCGCGGCAGGCGACTACACGGTCAGCGCTACGGCGGCGGGATACCTGGGGCAGCAACAGCCAGCGACCGTGGTCGCGGGCGGCACGACGAAGGTGGACTTCGTGCTGAGCCCCAGCGGCTAAGTGCCTATCCCAAAACCCTAGAATGTCACCCTGAGCTGCGGACTGCGGAGCAGTCCGCCCAGCGAAGGGTCTGGCCTCGGGCCCACCACGAGGTTCTTCGCTGCGCTCAGAATGACAGCCCACCGAGAGCCTCGGTTCTGGGATAGGCTCTAAGTCCCGCCTGGCGTATGAGCTTGACAAGCCTTGTCCTGCGGTGTAGTCTGCCGTCCGGGAAGCAAGTGCAATGACCTTGGCACGAGGTGAGCTACTGATCGTCTGGGGCTGGCGTCGCTTCTAGAGCGGGCCGCCCACCGTCCTGCCTGCCGGCAGGCAGGCACGTCTTCTCATTGAGCATAAGGCCGTGGGCGACCGGGTAGCCCACGGCCTTCTTCTGTGGCCAGGCGGCTCGTTCGGCGCATCTCCAGTCTGGGCCACTGCACGAGGAAGAGGTGTCACTAATGAGAGCACTGTCGGGCATCCAACCTTCCGGCGCCCTGCACATCGGCAACTATTTCGGCGCCATACAGCAGTACGTCAAGCTCCAAGCGGAGCACGAGGGCTTCTACTTCATCGCCGACTACCACGCCCTCACCAGCATTCGCGACCCGGCCACCTTGCGGGAGTACACGCTGCAACTGGCCACCGACATGCTGGCTCTGGGCCTGGACCCGGAGCGGTCGGTCCTGTTCAAACACTCGGACGTGCCGGAGGTCACCGAGCTGACCTGGCTGCTCTCCACGGTGACCCCCATGGGCCTGCTGGAGCGCTGCCACGCCTACAAGGAGAAGGTGGCCGAGGGCCTGCCGGCCGACCACGGGCTGTTCGCCTACCCCGTGCTGATGGCGGCGGACATCCTGATCTACGACTCCGACGTGGTGCCCGTGGGCCAAGACCAGAAGCAGCACGTGGAGGTCACCCGCGATATCGCCGGCAAGTTCAACAACACCTACGGCGAGGCGCTCAAGCTGCCCGAGCCGCTCATTTTGCCCGAGCTGGCCACGATTCCGGGTCTGGATGGGCGCAAGATGTCCAAGAGCTATGACAACGCCATCCTCATCTTCGAAGAGCCCGCGGTGTTGAAGAAGAAGGTCATGAGCATTGTCACCGATTCCACGCCGGTCGAGGCGCCCAAGAACCCCGACCGGTGCAACGTGTTTGCGCTCTACAAGCTCTTCGCCACCCAGGAGGAGCGGGAGGAGATGGCCCAGCGGTACAGGGCCGGGGGCCTGGGCTATGGGGAGGCCAAGAAGGAGTTGGCGCAGCGCATTACCGAGTTCTTCGCGCCTCACCGCGAGAGGCGGCAGAAGCTGGCGGCCGATCCCGACTACGTCCGCGAGGTCTTCAAGGCGGGGGCCGAACGCGCCCGGAGCGAGGCCGCCATCGTGCTGGGCCGCTGCCGGGAGGCGGCGGGCCTCTAGCGGTTCACCAGTCCGAGTAGTTGCTGCC
This sequence comes from Armatimonadota bacterium, assembly GCA_046760465.1. Classification (GTDB taxonomy): domain Bacteria; phylum Armatimonadota; class Zipacnadia; order JAUWAU01; family JBHIEF01; genus JBHIEF01. Next base: position 10,025 of record JBHIEF010000132.1, read on the forward strand.
GTCGAGCGCCCGCCCGGGCGCGGCGCGCACCTCGCCGGTGCCGGGCGGTTCGCGTGCGTAGAGCCAGTCTCGTCCCTCCACGTTCCCTCCGGTGACTGGGTTCCTGGGCAAGCCCGCCTCCCCGGTGATGAGGTACGGGCCCTGATAGCGTCCCGATTCCAGGGCCAGCGGCTCGCCGGAGTAGGTCAACCCCTTCTCGGGCGGGTCCTCCCGCGGCGCGACGACGTCCGCCAGCCTGGCCGGATAGGCGCCCGTGTGGGCGTGGAAGAGCCGCACGGATTCCCGCAGCTCGTCCAGGGCGGCTTTGAGCGCGGCCTCGCTCGCCTGCCCCTGCTCCCCGCGCGGCCACTGCCAGACGACGAGCGCGAAGACCGCGATCGGCACGACGAGCAGGAGCACGATTGCCACCGTGACCAGGCGCGTGCGCTCCGTGGGGGGTTCAGCGCCCGCCACGAGCGAGCGCCCGCACCAGGCGCAGAACCTGGCGTCTGGCGGCCCTTCGCGCAGGCAGTGCAGGCAGACCGGGCCACGGACTTCGGTTGGCTGGTCCTCAGCCATCAGATCGAGCGCTGCCTTCTCGTGGAGGCTGCGCGAGCCACTTCCGTGGGCACCACCGAATCTCCTCGCCGGCAGCCAGGGTATCATCCCGATGACCGAGAAAGGTATTCCTCCCCGAAGGCCAGGCGGGCCCCGAAGCCGAGGATGCCCCCCTAGCCTGGGGGCAGGGAAGGAGCGCACGAATGGCTGAAGAGAGCAAGAGCGAGGAAGCCGAGGAGCAGGCGGAACAGCCCGAGCACGAGGTCGTGCAGATGCAGGCCACCTGCGTTGACGACCTTAGGGCTCAGGCCGTGAGCATGAACAGATCGTGCGCCAAGCGCCTGGAGGCCGGCGAAGTCAACATGGAGCAGGCGGGGGCGTGCACGATGACCGCCGAGTCGGTTGCCATGCATGAGTCGGCGGCGGGATGCGTGACCGCGGAGACGGTGAGCCTGACCGGCGAGTGCAACCGGGCCTTCCTGGTGCGCGCGGACAAGGTCGAGGGCGACGTCTGCTGCGGCCTGATGTTCGCCAAGGAGGTCGAGGGCGATGTCACCTGTCTGCTGAGCCCGACGGCTGCCGCCATCATCGGGGGCGGCCTGCTGGGCCTGGGCATCGGCCTGATCGTCTGGCGCGGCAGGCGCGGCTAGCGGAGAGGGGGAGTGCTCGTGGCAGAGCAGAAATCACTCGTAACGCTGGTGGCCGAGTTGGTGCAGGCCATCGTCGGCTACATCAAGCAGGAAGTCGCCGCTGCGCTCAAGCTCGTGCTCGAGGACGCCCCGGCCAGGGCCAAGCGGGGGCTGGCGCGCATCGCCCTGGCCACCGTCCTGCTCATGATGGGCGCTGCGGTGCTGGTCGTGGGCATCATCCTGGCGCTCAACGAGGTCCTGCCGCTTTGGGGCGCGTTCCTCGTGGTCGGGGGCGCAGCCCTCTTGGGCGGGGCTGTGCTCTTCATGGTGGGGGGGAAGAAACGTGCAGAAGAGTGAGGGTGTGACCCTGGCCGACATAGAATCCCTGACCAGGCAGGTCAGGGAGCGCGCCGCCGATGCCCTCGCGCCCAGGGCCATCGCAGAGCGCCTCCACGTCCCCCTGGCCCTTGGTGCGGGCGCTCTCGTCGGCGTGCTGGCCTCCCGCCTCCTCGCCGGCAAGCTGGGCATCCGCCACGGCTTGGGCACCCTCATCGCCGGCGCCGCCGGGGCCGCCGCGGGCATCGCGGTGGTGAGGAAGATGGCGGAGCCCTCGTCCCCCGGAGGAGCTGCGTCCGGAGGCGACTCAAGCACACGCCTCGGCCCGTAGGGCAGGAGCTCGTCTCCTGCCCCGCTGTGTTGAGCGCCTCTAGAGCCGCCTCGCATAGTGAATCTGCCGCGCCACCTCCTGGAACCCGAACTTGGGGAAGAGGTGCTGGCCGACGGGGTTCTGCTCCAGGGTCTCGATGCGCACCAGCTCCATCCCCTGCCCGCGCAGGTATTCTATGACGCGCTCCATT
>JBHIEF010000133.1:0-12039 GCA_046760465.1 Armatimonadota bacterium
GGGCCTTCAGTTCCTGGGGATTGACCTCGATCCGGCCCGCAATGAAGCAGCGGTTGGCCTAGATCGGCCCGCCGCCATCGAGCGCGACGAGGCGAAGGCGGCCGTGCTGGTCATCCCCACCGACGAGGAGCTCATGATCGCGCGGGATACGGCGGCGTTGGTGGGGGGCTAGCCTCCGCAGGAGGCTGGTCCTACGGGGACTGCTCCAGCAGGGATCGCAGCCGCTCCAGGCTGCGGTCGAGCTCCTGGGCCGTGCCTTTGACCTCCAGAGCCACGAAGGAGTCGTAGCCGGCCTGACGCAGGGCGCCCACGAAGGCCTCCAGGTCCAGCGTGCCGTGGGTCAGGGGCAGGTTGGTGTGGGTGAGGTGGTCGCCGCCGGGGAGGGCGTCGCTGAGGTGCACGCCCCACAGGCGATCGCCCGTGCGCCTTGCCGCAGCCGCCGGGTCCTCCCCCTGATGATGCAGGTGGCTGGCGTCCAGTAACAGCCCCAGTTCGGGCAGGCCATTGCAGTAAGCCAGGATCTCATCCAGGTCGGCGAACACGAAGGGCGGGCCGGAGTAGGTCTCCAAGGCCAGACGCAGGCCCAGGCGCTGGGCTCTGGGCAGGGACCGTCGCAGAGCCTGAGTGAGCACCTTGCGGCCGCGGGCTCGGGCCTCCTCGCTGGCAGGCTCAGTCTCGCGGGGCGGGTGCACCGACACGTCCGTGGCGCCGATGCGATTGGCGAAGTCGAGGGCGGCCTGTATCACCAGCTGTATCTCGGCGGGCTCCGCCGAGGCGGCGTTGAAGACGCCTCCTGCGTGCACGGAGGGCTTCAGATCGCCCAGCACGGAGGTGGTTGCAACGGCCGGGAGCTCTGGCCCGATATGCAGTCCCTCGCAGCCGTACTCGCGAGCACAGCGGACCAGATGGCTCAGCCGACGTCCCGGCGGGAGGGCCATGAGGCCCGCCCGCTGCTCGGGGGCAAGCAAGTGCAACGCCATGTACACCGGACAGCGCCCCTTGGGTCGGGCCGGGAGAACACGGTGGCTCACACGCTCCGCAAGTGTGGTTCGCGGAGGTGGGGGGACGGACCTGCCCCCCGGAAGGCGCGCGTAGTCGGCAGCGCGCAATGCAGCGAAACGGGCCTCGACAAGGCCACGGTCTTGCGGTATAATGCGGGTGTGAGATAATCTCACATGCAGCCTCGGCGGCCCGAGGCGTCGGTCAGAGCGAGGTGACGATCGTGGACATCGCCAAGCGAGTGCGGGAGGCGCGAGAGGCGCTAAGCTACACACAGGAGGAGCTCGCGGCGGAGGTGGGCGTGGGACGGGAGGCAGTCGTCAACATCGAGGGGGGCAAGCGCGGCGTGAAGGTGGAAGAGCTGTGCGACATCGCGCGGGTCTTGCAGCGGCCGCTCTCCTTCTTCCTTGAGGATGAACCACCGCGCTCGCTGGCCGTAAGCGCACGCGGCGCTACGGCCGCGCGCCGGGAAGTCAAGCGCGCCGAGCTATGGCTTCAGCGACGCCTCGGCGACTACGGCGCCCTGCTGCGACTCCTCGGCGTCCGAGACCAGGCCGGGCCGGTCCTGGCCCCGACGGGGCTGGAAGGCGCAACTGCTGTTGCGCAGGCGCAGGCTGCGGCAACTGCACAACGCCGCCACTTCGGCCTGGACGCCGAGGCCATCCCGGATGTGCGGCGGTTCCTGGAGGACCAAGTCGGCGTGCCTGTCTTCGGGCGCGAGGTGGCTGACCCTGACTTCTGCGGCCTGCTGCTGTTCGAAGAGGACGCGCCGCTGGCGGCAGTCCTGGTGAGGTCGAACCTGGTGGCCAGCCGGCGCAACTTCACAATGGCCCACGAGTATGGACATCTGGTGTGGAAGGTAGCCCGCCACGACTACACGGCCGATGTGTTCTATCGGAGGCTACAGCAAACCGAGGAGGAGAGGTTTGCCAACGCCTTCGCCGCGCATCTGCTGGCCCCGGACCAGGCACTGAAGGCCGAGGCCGAACAGGCGGAGAACGGACTTGCCGATGGCGACACCGTCATGCGCATCGGCGCGAAGTTCGGCCTGAGCTTCGAGGCGATCACGTACCGCCTACAGAACGTCGGCCTCGTGAGCGCGGAACAAGCGCGGCGCCTGCGGAACACGGTGTCCCCAAGCAGCCTGCCCTCTTACGCGCACGAATACCAGGCCTTCGAGCACCAGTCGCCCATGTTCCGTTGGCGAGTCATCGAGGCCTACTGCCAGCAGCTTACCACCGTCAGCCGAGCAGCCGAGATGCTGGGCGTCACCAGCATGGAGTTTGCGGACCTCCTGGACGGCATTGACAGCGACCTCGTAGAGCCGGAGGAGTGGGTTGAGGCGTCTGCTTGATGCAAGCATCTGGATTGCTTTCTACCGGATTGGCGAGCTTGACCTGCTACTACGATTGCCCGGTCTGTGCATCACTCCCCGCGGACTGAGGGAACTGGAACACCCCCGGGACGACCTTGCCGCTCGCGTCAAGCACCTCCTCGACAAGAGCATCGCCGAGGCCGAAGCCGGTGAGGCAGTGAAGACGCTTGCGTGGGTGCTGCAACAAGGCCAAGGCCGTCTCTCGGAGACGGATGCCCTTGAGATCGCGATCGCGACCGACGCGTCGAGGGAGGTAGTGCTGTACATGCGCGACTGGCCGGCGGAGATGGCGGCGGCGCTGGCCGGGTCTGCGGTACGGACATATCGGCAGTTGGTCGAGGAGATGGAGCAGGAGGGACTGATCCGCGCTGAGGAGCGAGAAGCCCTGATCACGAGCTTGGACGAGTACTACGCGCGTTCGCGCCAGCGGCGCAGATGACGGACCGCGGGGACGAGCCAGGAGGGCCCCCATGACCCCCAAGCAGCGGTTCCTGGCGGCGGTGCGGCGCCAGACGCCGGACATGGTGCCGGTCTCGCCGCTCATTCACACTCGCTTCGCCCACAAGCTGACGGGCCGGGGCGACTGGCGGGCCGTGTTCGAGGTGCACCAGATGCTGGGGTCCGTGGACTTCCGCGGGCCCAGCGGCGTCGGCTTCGTGGCCGAGAAGGGCGAGGGCTTCGGCAGCGAAATCCGCGTTCTCAACCAGAGGGACGGCCGCGAGGTGCGCGAGCACGTGATGCACACACCTCGGGGCACCCTCCGCTCCCGGCACGTGACCGGCATGATCCCGGGCGATCCGACCGTGGGCAAGAAGGTGGAGTATGAAGTCAAGAGCCCGGAGGATTGGGCGATCGTGCAGGACGACTGGGAGGAGTGGCTGCGGGTGGCGCGGCCGGAGCTGAGCGGGATCACCGAGGCCTGGGAGACCATGGGTGAGGAGGGAGTAGCCAGCGTGGGGCTGGGGTCGGCCTTCTCCATGTTGGGCGACGCCCGCGGCATGCAGAACCTGCTCACCGATCTGTACGACTGCCCGGACGTGATCCACGAGCTGCTGGGCACCGCCACGCGCATGGTCGAGCGGCACGTCCAGGCCTTCCTGGAGTGTCCGGCGGAGGTACTGTGGTACGACATCTGCTGGGCCACGGGCGCGGGCATGAGCCCGGAGACCTTCGCCGAGTTCTCGCTGCCCGACATCGCGCGTGTGGCCGAGATGGTGGCGCCGGTCGAGGGCAAGCACGTGGGGCTGTACACGCTGGGCCGGATGCGGCGGATACTGCCCATGCTGGTGGATACGGGCGTGGACTTCATCGAGACCTTCGAGCCCAACGAGGGCGACATCACGCTGCGCGAGGGCAAGCAGACGTATGGGGACCGGGTCTGTATCATGGGCAACTTCGATTCGGTGATCCTGGCCCGAGGGACGGTCGAGGAAGCCAGGCGGGAGGCCCGGCGCTGCCTGGAGGAGGGCATGGAGGGCGGCGGGTACGTCATGGTCACGGGGGACGAGGTGCCCGCGGACGCGAAGATGGACAACCTGCGGGCTATGGTGGAGGTGGTCGACGAGCACGGCCGCTACTGAGCGCCGAAGCGCGGCTTACCACTACAACCGCACTTGTCATTCTGGGGAGCGGCGCGACGAAGAATCTCCCCACCTGGCAGTGGTCATGGTCCCCGAACCGAGATTCCTCGCTCCGTTTCACTCCACCCAGAATGACATCTGGGCGCAACTGCGGCTGTAGCTTTAGAGCCGCTCCAGGACCTGCTCGCGGAGGTCCGGGGCCGGGGTCAGGAAGTCGCTGACGATTTCCCGCAGGCGGCCGTCGCTGTGCGCCTCGAAGCGGAGCGTCACGATGGGCTCGGTTACCGAGGGCCGCAGCAGGGCCCAGCCATCGCCGTAGTCGGCGCGGACGCCATCGAGGTCGCAGACCTCCGCATGGGTCAGATGGGCCCGCACCTCCTGCATCAGCTCCGGGATACGCCCGACGTCGTAGGGGATGCGCAGGTCGGGCGTGGTGGTGTAGCGGGGCACGCTCGCCGCCAGCGCCGACAGCGGCCGCCCGGCGCGGCGCAGGACGTCGCACATGATCAAGGCGGTGTAGAGCCCGTCGTCGCCGCCGTTGAGCGACCAGTAGAAGTAGTGCCCGCTCATCTCGCAGCCGAACAGCGCGTCCGCCTCGATCATGCGGCGCTTGATGAAGGCATAGCCGGAGCGCTCCATGATGGGCACTCCGCCGCGTTCTTGTACGGCCTCGGGCACGACGGCCGAGCACTTGATGTCGTGCACCACGTGAGCCCCGGCCTGCTGCGCCAGCAGGTGCCTGATGAGCAGGACGGAGGCCGCGTCGCCGGGCACGATCTCGCCCCGGTCGTCCACGAAGGCCACGCGGTCGCCGTCCCCGTCGAAGGCGACGCCGAGGTCTGCGCCGGCCGCGGGCACGGCCTCCCGTAGGTCGGCCAGGCCGCCGGCAACGACGGGGTTGGGGTCGCGCACGGTCAGCGTGGGGTCCACTTCGGCGTGCAGGAGGCTTAGGTCGGCGCCCATCTCGGCCAGAAGCTGAGGTGCGGTCAGCGCCGCGCAGCCGCCGGCCAGGTCGGCCACCAGCTTGAGCCCGTCCGCGCGCGGCGCCAGCTCGCGCAGGGCCCCGAGGTAGTCGGGCAGCACGTCGGCGGAGTTCGTGCAGCCCTGGCCCGAGGCGAAGCTGCCCTCCTCCATCACCTGCCGCACCTTCTCGACCTCCTGCGTGGTGATGGGCAGGTGGGACAGCATGAGCTTGAAGCCGTTGTACCGTCCCGGGTTGTGGGAGGCGGTGACCATCACCCCGCCTGCGGCCGACAGATGGGGGAGGGCGAAGTAGAAGACGGGCGTGGGCACGGTGCCCAGGTCAATGACCTCCCGGCCCGCCTCCATCAGGCCCTCGATCACGGCGGCTTGCAGGCCGGGGGTGCTCCGGCGCACGTCCCCGCCGACGACGGCGGCGCCCTCATCCATGAGGGTGCCAACTGCGCGCCCGAGGTCGTGGGCGAAGCCCTCGTCGAGCTCGTCGGGGTAGACGCCCCTGATGTCACAGGCTTTGAAGACGGTCATTGGCGATGTGCGATGTGCGATGTGTGATGTGCGATGTGCCAAGTGGGTTTCGGCAGCCCTTCGGCGCTGCTCAGGACAGGCAAGCTGCCGAAACACGGATGTGCGATGTGTGAGCTATCGGCTAACCATAGCCTCGGCGCTCGCATTCGGCGCGGAGGGCGAGGTAGCTGTCGGCGTAAGGCTCGGCCCATTCTCCGACCGGCTCGACCGTGTGCTCAGTGGCGACCATCTCGCGGCAGGCCTCGAGCAGGCTGCCATAGTGCGTGCGCGAGGCGGCCAGGACGGCCGCGCCGAAGGCCGACTCGGCGCGCGCGGGCCGGTGGAGGGCTTGTCCCAGCACGCTGGCGCGGATTCTGAGCCACAGGTCGCTGCGGGCGCCGCCGCCAGTCACCAGGATGCTGGCCGCCGGCTCTGCCCCCAGCCCTGCCAGCACCTCGTATGTCCACTTCTCGACGAAGGCCACGCCCTCCAAGTGGGCGGCGTAGCGCTCGGCCTGCGATGTCGGGGAGCCCACCAGGAACCCCTCGGCCGTCGCGCTGACGAAGGGCAGCCTCTCGCCCGTGCGGGCGAGCGGGTAGCTGAGCAGCTCCGTGGGCACGAGCTGGGCGGCCCGGCGGTCGAGGTCGGCGTAGTCGGCCTGGGGGAACTCCTCGGCCAGAATCTCGCCGCCGACGTTGCTGGCCCCGCCCGGAAGCCACAGACCGTCGGGATGGGCATGGCAGTAGATGCGGCCCAGCGGATCGCGCACCAGGTCCCGGGCCACGCTGCGCACGACGAGGGTCGTGCCCAGGTTGCTATTGACGTCGCCCGGCTGAGCGGCGCCCGAGGCGATGAAGGCGGCCGTGCCGTCCGTGCAGCCGGCGACGACGGTCAGGCCCTCGGGCAGGCCCGTCTCGGCCGCGGCCGATGCTGCGACCTCGCCAATCGGCTCACCGGGAGAAGTGAGCTCCGGCAGCAGTTCGGCCGGGATGTCCAGAGACCGTGTCATGAACGCGGGCCACTGCCTGCTTACCAGGTCGCAGCCGGTCTTGAGCGCATTGGAGGTGTCGGTGAGGTCGTCGCGCCCCGTCAGCCGGGCGACCAGGAAGTCGGCAGCGTGCAGGACGCGGTGCGCGGCGGCGAGCGTCTCGGGCTCGTGCCGCGCGAGCCAGAGCAGCTTGGGTAGGGCGAAGGCCGGGCCGAAGCGGTAGCCCAGCCTCTCACACAACTCCGCGCCGGCGGCGTTGACCTCCTGGGCCTCGGCAACGGCGCGGTTGTCGTTGTACATCAGCGCCGGGCGCAGGGGGCGCGACTGCCGGTCCACGGGCACGATGGTGCCGGAGGTCGAATCCACGGCCAAGGCCGTTAGATCGGCGGGGGCGTGCCCCGCCTGCCGGAGCCCAACGAGGGCCTCGGCCAGGGCGGCCGCAGCTGCGCGCCACCATTCCTCGGCGTCCTGCTCGGCCCAGCCGGCGGGCAGCTCAGTCTCGCCGGGGCGCAGCGGCTCGGCGCCCTGGGCCAGGACCTCGCCGGAGGGGCTGGCAACCAGCGCGCGCGCGGATTGGGTGCCGACGTCTAGACCCAGGAACATGGCAGCGTAACGTTCTCGCTCGGCGGGAGGATTCCTTAGGGGCTTGGGAAAAGGACTGAACCACCAGGACGTCAGGAGGCCGCTGATGCACCCACCACGCTTGTGGGCGTTTGCACTAGTCGTGGCGCTCGTCTTGCCCGGCGCCGTCGCCCAGCAGACGGAGCGCGGGCCGCGCATCGAGCAGGCCGTGGCCCAGATCGAGGAAGAGCTGATCGCCATCCGGCGGGACATTCACGAGCATCCCGAGCTGTCCAACCGCGAGCAGGAGACCGCCAAGCTGGTGGTGGAGCGGCTGAAGGCCATCGGCGTACCCGCGGAGGACATTCGGACCGGCGTGGCGGGGCATGGGGTGGTGGCGCTCATCCGGGGGGCCAAGGCGGCACCGGTGGCGGCCATCCGGGCGGATATGGACGCCCTGCCCGTGACGGAGGAGACCGGACTGCCCTTCGCCTCCACAGTGCGGGCCACGTACAAAGACCAGGAAGTGGGCGTCATGCACGCCTGCGGGCACGACCTGAACATCGCCATGCTGCTGGGCGTGGCGCAAGTGCTCCAGGGGATGCGCGAGGAGTTGCCCGGCAGCGTCAAGCTCATCTTCCAGCCTTGCGAGGAGGGCGCGCCGCCCGGCGAGGAGGGCGGGGCCAAGGTCATGGTCGGGGAGGGCGTTCTGGAGGACCCCAAGCCCGGCGCCATCTTCGCCCTGCACGGCTACCCGGACCTGGACGTGGGCAGCCTGGGCACTATGCCCGGGGGGATCTTCGCCAGCGTGGACCGCTTCCGCATTCGCATCATTGGCCAGCAAACCCACGCCGCCTATCCGTGGCTGGGTACGGACCCCATCGTGACTGCCGCCCAGGCCATTCTGGCCCTTCAGACCATCCACAGCCGGCAGCTCGACACGCGCCAGCCGTCGGTGGTCTCGGTGTGCATCGTGCAGGGGGGCACGCGCTGGAACATCATCCCCGACGAGGTGGAGCTGGTGGGCACCGTGCGGACGCACGACGAAACCGTGCGGGCGGCCATCCGCCAGAAGATCGAGCAGACCTTGCAGGGCGTCACCGCCGCGGCCGGCGCCAGCTACGAGATGGCCGAGTACGCAGCCTACGGCCCGGTCACCTACAACGACCCGGAGCTGACCGGTCAGGTGATGGCGACGCTGAGGCGGGTGTTCGGGCCGGACAACGTCCACGAGGTGGAGCGCAGCATGGGTGGGGAGGATTACGCCTACTTCGCGCAAGAAGTGCCGGGCTGCTACTTCTACGTGGGCGTCCACAAGCCCGGCACGCCGCCCACCTCGCCCCTGCACTCGCCCACCTACAACCCTGACGAGGCCTCCATCGCCGTGGGCGTGCGGGCCATGGCCAATGTGGTGTGGGATTGGCTGGAGGGGGCGGAGGGAGGCTAGGCGGGGCAGGCGCTGCCTCGCACGCACGATGTGCGATCTAGGATGTGGGATGTATGGTGGACGGCAACGGCGTCGGCAGCCTTCGACCGTTCGACAAGCTCACGGCGGGCAGGCTCAGGCCAGGGCTGGAGCTGCCTCCCGCGCTTGCTCTGTGGTCTCACTGAGGGGTGGCCAGGGAGAGGCCGGCGCGATCTAGGGCGGCGACGAGGGCGGCGCGGCCGTGCTGAAGGCGCTTCTGCGCTTTGGCTCGGCTCGTCCCCCGCGCGGAGAGGACGACGCGGATCTTGACCCTGGGGCCGAAGCCGTGGGGGCGGGACTTGACGTAGACCTCGGGGCAGTCGCGCTGGACCTGCTCCAGGACAGGCGCCAGCAACGACTCGTCCCCCGTGTCCACGATCAGCGTCTCCTCCGCAATGGCGCCGTCCCCGAACACCTGCCTGAGAACCGGCTCCAGCGCGCCCTCGAAGATGCCCTCCAGCTCCGCCGGAACGCCGGGCAGGCAGACGATGGTGGTGGCGCCCGCCCGCAGCAGCACGCCCGGCGCGGCGCCGACCGGGTTGGGCAGGGGCTCGCCGCCGCGCGGAAGCTGGGCCATCTTGCGGCGGCTGTCGGTCAGGTCGGCGCTCTGGACGGAGCCCTCGGCGGCGAGGGCCTGGTACTTCCTGCGCACCATGTCCAGCGCGTCGGCATTCTCTTCCAGCGGACGGTCCGTGGCCGCGGCCACGGCCTCCAGAGTCCTGTCGTCGGCGGTGGGGCCCATCCCGCCCGCGGTCAGCAGCAGGTCCGGCCCGCGCTCCAGGGCCGACCTCACCTCGCGGCCGATGTCCTCGACCCGGTCGCCGACGGTGGCCGCGCGGGTGACCTCCCCGCCCAGGCCGGTGATCTGCCGGCACAGGTAGTGGCCGTTCGCGTCCCGGACGTCGCCGGCCAGGATCTCGTTGCCGATGATGATGATCTCGGCGCGGGGCATGGCTATTCTCGTGCGCACAGCATGGGGTGGGCGCTCAGTTCCCGCAGGCGTTCGAGCCCGCGCCGGGGCGTCAGCACGCCCTCCTCGGTGATGACGCCCGTGAGCAGGTCCAGGGGCGTCAGGTCGAAGTACAGGTTGAGCGCCTCCACGCCCTCGATGGGCTCGGGCAGGAGCTCGGCGGCATCGTGTGGGTCCTCACCGAACAGGTGCGCACAGTCGGGCGGCAGCAGCTTCTCCCTACCGCAGGCCGCGTAGAGGGGCACGCCCGCCTCGCGCGCGGCCAGGGCCAGGCCGTACGTGCCGGCCTTGTTGACCAGCCCCTGCTCGGTAAGCGCATCGCCCCCCACCAACACCAAGTCGGCGCGCTCCGCCTGCGGCGTGGCCATGCCGTCGCTGATCAGCATGACCTCGGCCCCCATCCCCGCCAGGGCCCGCGCCAGGGCCACGCCCTCGCACATGGGGCGCGACTCGGGGCAGATGACGCGCAGGTGTCGCCCCTCCCGCAAAGCGGCCTCGAAGCACGCCAGCACGGTGGAGCTGCGGGAGATGGTGAGGACGACCCCCTGCTCGGGCAGAAGCACCAGCGCGTGCCGGGCGATCGCGGCAGGGGCTGCCTCCAGGCGCTCGCCCAACCTCTCCAGCGCCGCTTTGGCCGCGCTGAGGTCGTCCCGCCCGGCGGCCCAGAGGGCGTAGTTGGTCATATTCACGAAGGAGGCCATGGCCGGCTTGGCGCGGATGAGCCCGAGGCCCACCTCGGCCAGGGACTCGACCGAGGCGCTCGGCTCCTCGCACGCCGCGGCCAATACCTCGACCCCCTGCTGCGCCAACTCCGCCGCGCCGGAGGTGTTGTCGGAGGCGATGTGGCTGATGGCATTGTCGATGTCCATGCGGCAATCACTCCGCCGGCTGGCCCGCCTCCTCCAGCGACCGCAGCAGCTCCTCCGCCTCCGGCACGCCGAGTTGGGCGGCCTGCCAGAGGAACCTGCGGGCCTCGCCTGTGTTGCCGGCCTTCAGGCAGGCACGCCCCCGAGCGTACGTGCGCGCCGGAGCGTCGGGCCAGGCCTCGCGCGCCGCCTCGACTGCCTCTACTGCTGCCGCGGACCCCGGCTGTAGACTGTCGTGAGCCAGGGCCAAGTTCAGCCACGCAGCCGCGCGTAGCTCTCGAGCCAGCCTCGGGTCTGGGTGCTGGAGGTACGGCATGGCCTCGCTGTAGTGGCCGGTCATCGCCAACGCGCCGCCCAGCCTAACCCGCAGCTCGGGGTCCCGGGGCAGCAGCACGGAGGCCTGGCGGTAGCTGATCAACGCCTGGGCCCAGTCGTCGGCCTCCTCCAATCGTATGCCCTCGGCCATCAGCAGCTTGCCGTCCCGCTGCCGCAGCAGCCCCAGGCCCAGCGCGCCGGCAATGACCAGGAGGGCAGCTATCACGAGCGCGTCGAACCAACAGCGCTTCATCGGTTGCGGCCTCCCCCTAAGCACGCGCAGTTCGCCCGTCCCAGCAAGGTGGTTCCCCTGCCGCCGGGCCACCTCCTTTGCGCCGTAGGCGGAGGGAGCGGGGCGGCTGCCGGCGAAGGCAGGCGGGCGTGCTCTGTAGGGCTGTCGCGAGATCCTTCGCCGCGGTCCGCTCGCGGACCGCAGGCTCAGGATGACAGAGGAGCGCGGAATGGCGGGCAAGAATGCCCGCCCCACTGGGAGTCAAGGGGAGCTAGCCATGTACGCCTCGATTCGAGATGCGATCATCACGCACGCCGGCTACGGGAGCCTGAAGGAGGGCATGCGCGGCCTGGACCTGTGGGCGCTGGAGATTGCGGTGGACCGTAGCCTGACCGCCTCGGCCATGCAGCCCACGCCGGGCGACCCGGCGCCGGTGCTGAACTCGCCCGCGGCCATCGCGGCCTACAGCAAGGAGCTGGAGAACCACGGCGCCCGCGCGGCCACGCTGTTCGTGGCGCAGGACTTCAACGCCGAGGACATGGAGGCGGAGGTGAAGTGGGTGGCGGACGTGGTCAGGATCGCCGAGGCCATGGGCGTTCCGGCGGTGCGCATTGACAGCATCATGAGCGGCGAGCGCGAGCTGCCGCTGGAGGAGCGCGTGGACACCTTCGCGCGGGGCGTGACCGCGGTGTTGGAGGCCACGGCGGGCTCGCAGGTGGCCCTGGGCATGGAGAACCACGGCTACCAGGGCAACGACCCCGACTTCACCTTCCCGCTGCTGGAGAAGGTGGGCTCGGAGCGCTTCGGCATGACCCTGGACACGGGCAACTTCTACTGGTGGGGGCACCCGCTGGACACCGTGTACGAGATCATGGAGCGCCTGGCGCCCATGACCAAGCACACGCACCTGAAGAACATCAGCTACCCCGAGGAGGTGCGCCAGACCCAGCGCGAGATCGGCTGGAAGTACGGGGAGTACGTGGCCCCCATCCCCGACGGCGACGTGGACCACGCCCGGGTGGTGCAGATGCTCCAGGCGGCGGGCTATGAGGGCGACCTGTGCATCGAGGACGAGTCGCTGGGCAAGTTCCAGGTCGAGGAGCGCCAGGCAGTGCTCAGGCGTGAGGTTGACCACATTAGGGAGCTGATGGGGGGTTAGAGGGAGGATGTAGGAGGACGGCCTGCGCCGTGGGCCGTCGCAAC
>JBHIEF010000134.1:0-11980 GCA_046760465.1 Armatimonadota bacterium
CGGGCTCCAGGACACGTGGTAGCACCAGGGCTCGTGCATGGGGGCGTTGTTGATGTCCCAGATGGACCACTGGTCGGTGTAGGTGTTGTAGCGGCCCACGCCGGCGGGGGTGGCGGCCCACACGTACTCCTCCTGGCAGGCGACCGCGAACACCACGTCATTCGGCAGGCCGCTGTTGAACTGATTGAAGGTGTCGAAGCGCCCGGCCGAGTAGCGACACAGCCCTCCGCCCATAGTCGCGATCCAAACGTCCCCCGTCTGCTCGCTGACGTCAATCCACAGGCACGCGCGGTGCGGCAGGCCGTCCTCGGTGGTGTAGACCCGCCACCGGCCGCCCTCCAGGCAGGCCAGGCCGTTATCCGTGCCCACCCAGACGCGGGGGCCCTGCATACGCACGGCGAAGCACTTCTCGGAGGGCAGGCCGTCGTGGACGTCGTAGGTCTGCCACCGCTCGTAGAGGGGGAATCTGGGCGTACCCGGCCCGGCCCTCACCAGGGCCACGACGGCCAGCGCCATGCTGAAGAGCACGGCGGGGAGTAGATAGGTCAATCCGCTGCGCCGCATCGCACTCAGCCCCTTCGCTACAGGGTCTTGAGATACTCGATCAGGTCGTTGAGCTCCTGCTTGCTCATGTCGTTGGTCACGCCGTGTGTGTCGTACGGGTTGTACAGCGTCCAGATCTCCTCCAGCGTCTGCGCGCGACCATCGTGCAGGTACGGCGCGGTGTCATAGATGTTCTTCAAGGACGGCGCGTCGAAGGCCATGTCCTTGTCGGTCGCCGCGCCGGAGCCGACGTCGGCCATGCGCCGGTCGGTAGCCAAGGGCCCAGGGTGGCAGCCGATGCACCGGTTGCGCCGGGGGATGGGCCGGCCCTCCTTGTCCACGCTGCGCTCGTAGAGCTGCTTGCCGCGGAGCTGGGCCTCGGTCAGTCCGTCCTGGCCGCGGTAGCGGTTGGGCGAGAGTCGCTGCGAGTCCATGAAGGCGGTGAGAGCGACCAGGTCGTCGAAGGCGAAGGGCTCCATGCGGGTGAGCCAGCGGGCGAAGCGCGGCCCACACTGCACCAGCGTGCTGCGGTTGCCGCCGTTCCACTTGAAGGGGGCGGTGCCTTCGATGCCGCGCAGCGTGCGGTTGTCCACGATGCCCCGGGCCAGTCCGTCCGGCTCGAAGTCGTAGGTGAGGGCATCCATGTGCCCGTCGGCGTGGCAGCTGCGGCAGCTATGCTGCCCGTAGAGCGTCTGCGCGCCGCTGTTGAAGATGCGCTCGCCGCGGCGCAGGATGGTCTCCTCCGCCGGGCCGCCCAGGTCAATGCGGTCCACGATCTCCAGGGACTCGGTGGCGATCACGGCGATCGAGTCGGCCAGGCGCTCGGACACGTAGACGAACCGTCCGTCGGGCGTGACCGCCAAGCCCTTGGGATTGGCGCGAGTGGGTAGGCGCTTGATGACGAACTCAGCGCTGACGCCGAGGTCGTTGGCGTAGGCGGCCAGCTCCTCGTCGGTGGCGCCCTCCAGCAGCGCCCGCAGGCGCTGCATGTCTATCACGTGAACGCTGTCGGCCCCGGAGGCGCTGACGAAGCCGTAGCGGCCGTCGGGCGTGATGACGATCTCGTAGGGCTCGGGGTAGTAGCGCGCCACGTCGTCGAGGAGGACCTGCACCACGCGGCCGCCCGGCTCGACCTCGGTGATCCCCAGGCCCGTCGTCATCATCCAGCCGTGATCCACCTGTGTGGCGGGGAGGAGGTTCTTGGGTCGCACCAGCGTAACCAGGGCCAGGTCGCCCTCCGGGGCGAAGGTGATGCCCTCCACCAGGTGCGCGTTGGGCAGCATGCGCCGCTCGCGCACGGTCTGGCTGATGGTGTCGATGATGGTCAGCTCGGTGACCGGCTGAGCGCGGAAGGGCACGCGGTTGGTGATGCGGTTCGTGACCCAGATGGTCCCTCCGTCCGGGCCCAGGGCGACCGCGTAGGGACTGCGGCCGGCGGCCAGGCGCTTGATCTCTGCGTTGTCCGCCAGATTGATGAGCGACACGTCGTTGGAGGCCGAGTTGGCCACGTATAGCACCTGGCCGAGGGCGTCGGTGGCCAATCCGCAGGGCTCGTCGCCCACTGGGAAGCGCTCGGTCTCCACCAGCGTGGCCGCGTCGAGGATGGAGACCGTGTCCTCCCACCGGTTGCTGACGTAGATGGTCTGGCCGTCCGGGCTGAGAGCCACGCCCTCGGGCTCTTCGCCGACGGGCACTTCGCGCAGCGCCTCCGCGGCGCGAGGCACGGGCTGCCCGCCATCGGTCGCTGTGGCCGTTGGGGCCGCGCCGCCCGCCGGACGGGAAAGCAGATCCACAGCGATGAGCGCATGCGCGTCGCGCGCCGTGGCGAAGAGCTGCGACCCGTCGTCAGACATGGCCAGGCGCGTGGGAGTCTTGTAGCCGGCCTCATGCGCACGTGGCGGGGCCTTGGTGCGCACGTGACAGGCGATGCAGTTCAGGGGCTGGCCCGACATGCCGGTCCACTTGGCCACGTGCCTGCTGCCCACCAAGTGGACGGTCGCCGCCACAGCGAGGCCGAGCACCACGACACCGACGAGGAGGACCCGCCAGGCGCATTTCATGGGCCGCCCTCCCGGTAGGTGTCAGTCGGTTGGTCGGCCGTAGGCGGCCCGTGTCCGCCGGCAGCATCCCAGTGCGCGCCGCCGTCAATCCACTTCTTCAGCATCTTGAGCTGGTCGGCGTCGAGCTCCACCCGATCCCTGCGGGCGTGCACGGACATGGTCGTCAGCAGCCGGCTGGTGCCGGCGCTGCCGGGATGGACCCAACGCGGGGCCTTCGTCTGGGGGTCGGCAGTGTAGACCAGCGCCGCGTAGGCTGCATTGACCGGGGTGCCATCGGGAGCCTGGGCCGGCTCGGCCGAGAAGGTGGGCTCACCCTCCCCGCCGGGACCGTGGCAGGCCGCCGTCGCGCAGCGGGCCTCGATCATGGGCATGATGTCTTCCCGGAATCCCACGATCTCCGCCTTCCGCTCTACACCGAGTGGCGTTGGCTTGCGTGCGACCGCCTGCGGGATGAAGTTGTCCGCGGCGCGGTGGCGCGGCGCGTGACAGCCGACGCAGCCGCGGTGCTCGAAGGGGCGCACCCACACCGAGACCGGCGCCCGGGCCACAACGTCCCCGGCCGCGTCCAGCAGCTCCCATCGCAGGGGCCGGTCGGCGGGCACCTCGACGTAGAAGGACCCATCCGCCTCCACCGGCGCCTCGCCCAGGAGCCTAGTGGCTTCGGCTCCCTCGGGCGGGCCCAACTGCGCGGGCTCCAGACTGACCAGCGCTATGGGCGGCGCCTCGGGAGGCGTCCCCGCAGCCTCGTACACGCGGACCTGCTTGATGCCATCGGGCGCGAGCTCACGCACGTTGGGCAACTGCGACTCGTAGACGTTCAGGCAGTACAGCTCGCCGGTCGTCTTCCCGGGGACCATTACAGTCACGTGCCCGTGGGGCGGCGTGCGGGAGCCCACGACAACCGGGTCAATGTCGTCGTAGTCCGGATCGTCGTAGATGACGCGCCCCAGCTCGCCCTTCACGTAGTCGAGTTCATAGAGGCCGAAGGTGGCGCCGGGGTCGGGCGGGCGGTAAGACACAACCAGGCGGCCCTGCGCCAGCGGGTAGGCCGACTGGAACTCGCCGTCCGCGTCCGGGGCCGCTTCCGCATAGGTGGTGAAGGGCCGGTTGAGGGCTACGCTGGCCAGACGGCCGCCGGCCGCAGTCGCGCTGTCGGTGGCCACGAAGAAGAGGCGATCCTCGACCTCGACCGGCGAGCTCTTCAGGTAACCCTCGGGGCCAGGGCACAGCCCGTCCACACCCGTGCCATCCTGCTGGAGGTGCCAGATGGCCCCCAGCGGCGGGGCCGGGCCGCCCAGGTGTCGCCAATGCCAGGTGGCGAAGACCACGCGGCCGTCGCGCAGCATCGCTGGGTCATAGGTGGGACTGGTGCCGTGGGTGAGTTGGGTCAGGTCCGAGCCGTCGCGTCGGCAGGAGTAGAGCTGCCAGGCGCCCGGAGCAGCGGGGGCCACGCTTTGAGTGGGCACAGCGGAGCCCGGCCCAGACGCGGCTGGCATGGAGCGTCCAGCGAAGAGCAGGCGGCCGTCGGGCACGTAGGTCGGCGAGGAGCCCTCGCCGTTCTCCGGCACGAAGATGGGCCCGGCACAGTCGCCATGGAAGGCGGCCACGCGTCGGGCTCGGCCTCCGCGGGCTTTCATCTCCCAGATCTGCCAGGGATCGTCGGCGCGCTGCTTGCCGGCGAAGACCAGCCGACAGCCGTCGGTGGATAGGCTGGGGTCGCAGGCGGCCTCGAAGCGCCTCGTCAAGGCCTCGAGGCGAGGCGCGTCGCCATCGGGGGCCAGCAGCACGAGGCGGCCGCCCGAGGGGAGATGCCAGGGCCAGGCGTCAGGCTCCCCCGCCCCGCCGCGGGCCGAGCCCGGCGGCACCTGAACGAACACGAGCGACCCAGGAGTGGGGGCACGACGGCGGCCGAGGAGGACGAGCGCGACGATGGCGATGACGATCGCCGCCACCAGCAGTGCCTTGCGGCCAGTCGTCACGGGATCCTAACTCTCCTCCTCGGTGATGGTCACAATCTGCTTCGCCTCGACGTTCTCAAGCGCCTGCGTCTGGCCGGAGGGCCAGGTGACCTCCAGGCGATCCACCTTCTCATGCGCTCCCAGCCCGAAGTTCAGCCGAGGGTCGTGCGTGCAGAGGTACCCGTAGGCGCCCTTCCGCTGGCCGACCTGCACCAGATCGCCGGCGACCACCTTGACCCTGGCGCCCACCGCGTCGCGGTTGCTGCGGCTGCCGACCAGGTGCACGCCAAGCCAGTTGGTGCCCTGACAGACGTCGTTGCGCAGCAAGGCGCACTGGCCGTCCAGGTTCATGATGAAGACGTCCAGGTCGCCGTCGTTGTCGTAGTCGCCGAACGCTCCGCCGCGCCCCACCCACTTCTCCTGGAACCAGGCTCCCCGCTGGGGCGAGACATCGCTGAACCGGCCGGAGCCGTCGTTCTCCAGCAGCAGGTCCTCCATGGGGTAGAGGTGGTGGAAGTCGCCGTTGACCATGAAGATGTCCAGGTCGCCGTCGTGGTCGTAGTCCATCAGGGCGATGCCCCAGGAGATGTACTGCCCCTTGGCCTTGGCCACCCCGGCGGCGGCGGTGCGGTCCTCGAAGCGGGAGTTGTCCACGTTCATGTAGAGTGAGCCGAAGGCGTCATCGGAGATGACGATGTCCAGCAGGCCATCGCCGTCGCAGTCGCCGAAGTCGCCGGTCATGGAGGCGGTGGATTCGCCCTGCTCGGAGTAGGCGGTGCCGGAGGCGGGTGCCACCTCCTGGAAGCCCTTCCCCTCCAGATTGCGGTAGAGGAAGTTGGCGCTGGCGTCGTTGGCCACGTAGATGTCCACCCAGCCGTCCTGGTCGAAGTCCACGGTGGTGACGCCCATGGCTCGACTCCGGGAGTCGCCGACGCCCATTGACTGAGTGACATCCTCGAAGGTGCCGTCGCCCCGGTTGTGGTAGAGCAGGTCGGGCTGGGCGGCGTAGTCCAGCGGGCCCGGCATGCCGTCGGGGGCGTAGTAATGGTCGTATTCGGGGTCGAACTCGATGTAGTTGCCGACGTAGAGGTCCAGGAAGCCGTCGTTGTCGTAGTCGAGGAAGCCGGCGGCGACGGTGCAGCGCTCCCCGCCGCCCAGCCCGGCGCGCTTGGTGGCGTCGGTGAAGGTGCCGTCGCCGTTGTTGCGGTAGAGCAGGTTGGGCCCGTGGTTCAGAACGTAGATGTCGGCATCGCCGTCGTTGTCGTAGTCGGCCACGGCCAGGCCCATCCCATAGCCCTGATGGCCGACCCGGGCCCTATCCGTCACGTCCTCGAACGTGCCATCGCCGCGATTGCGGAACAGGCGGTTGCTCTGCGGGGGCCCCGGCGGGTCGCCCGCGCTCAGCCCCTTGGTGTAGTTGCCGGTCAAGACGTACAGGTCCATGCAGCCGTCGCCGTCGTAGTCCAGCCAGCCTGCGCCGCCGCCCACGGCCTCGACCAGGTTGCTGAGCTCGCCGTCGCCGATGCTGTGGACGAAGTCCAGGCCGGCGGCGTCGGTGACGTCCACGAACTCGCGCACCTTGGGGTCGGGAGGGGGCGGCGGGGCAGCCCGCCGCGGCGCGGGTGGCGCGGGCGGACCGGGGGCGGGCTTCTTCGGGCCACAGCCGGACGCGGCTACCGCCACTATCAGAGCACAGACGAACGCCCAGGCCAGGGAGCGAAGACAAGGTCTGGCTCGCAGGCGTGCCAGGCTGTCGCGCATGCTCAGGCCACCCTTCGCGGATCGCCACAACGGGGGCAGCGGCCCTCCCCATGCGTAGTCAATGCTCGTTTGGCCGGCAGTGGTTCCCTGCCGGCGGTCAGTCGCCCCAGGACCACTCGCACACGGCCGGCGCGCCGGCCGGCCCCGCTTGGTCGAGGGTCTGGTGGCGCAGCGCCGACCGGGCCAATGGCGCGGTCCAGGGGTACGAGAGCTCGGCCCCCGGCTGGTAGGCGGACATGCCTCGGTGGGGCAGCGGAGCTATAGTATTGGCGAAGGCCCCGTTCATGTCCATGTCCTTGCCAACACCGTAGGCGTACAGGAAGTACGTGCGGGCCATGCCCTCGGTCGGCGCGGGCAAGCCGCTCGCGTCGAACTCCAGGCGTGCGGAGTAGCCGTGCCGCATGATAAGGAACTGATCGTCGGTGCGCTTCAGGAGCTCGGTCACATCGCCGGGGCGCGTGTACATGCCGCGCGGGGTCTGCCACGGCGCATGGGGCCGGCGCCGCGAGTAGTCGTAGCGAACCGGCTCCACGCCGCCGGGGTAGGTGGGCTCTGGGTACCCAAGCCAATGGTAGTCTACGGCCGCCAGGGGCGCCTCGCGCGGGCTCAAGGGCGGCGCCTGGCGGGCGAGCCCGACCTGGAGCGAGTCCATGAAGAAGGGCATGTTGGTGGATATGCGCACGCGAGGGTCCGAGGCCTTCAGGGCGGGCGTCAGCTCGATGGCGATGCGCTTGGTCAGCCCCGCCACCATGCCCATGTCGTCGCTCACTGTTCTCCAGCCGCCGCGCCCGTCCCCCACCTCCAGCAGCGGCGGGGTGGATTCCAGCCCGCGCTGTGAGGCAGCCAGGTTGGAGCTGGAGTGCGCGTACTCCAGGAAGCCCTCGACCAGCAGCCAGACGCGCTTGGCGCCGGCCAGGTCGCCGAGGTGCAGCGTCAGGCTGTGGTCGGTGGCGTACCCGTCGAGGCCCGAGAGCATGCGGAAGTCGGCCAGGTACTTGCGGTCCGCCTTGGCCAGCAGGCCGCGCACGTCGTAGCCCTTAGTGTCCTCAGCCCGCTCAGGTGGGCGCACCTCCTCGATGGCGTAGAGCTCGAACTCGGGGTAGGGAGGCGCGCACTTGAGGACGTCCGAGGAGAACACCTGCACGTTCCGCGGATGGTCCACGTAGAGCAGCTTCACCTGGTCGAGGAAGATCACTTCCTCCAGTTGATCGGCGATCTCCAGCAGCAGCCGCCCGTCCTTGGGGGCGAGCTGTGAGCCCTCGATGCGAACGTACTCGTCGGGGTCCCAGGGGCAATACTGGCCGCGCGCGAGCAGGTAGCCGATAATGGCGTTGCCCAGCAGGTCGGTGACAAACTCGTAGTCCCGGCCGTCGTAAGCGTACAGGATCGGGCACGAGGTGGGCTTGCGATCCAGCTCCTGGAGGGTCGCGACCTGGCGGACGGGCGTGTCCAGCTCGGACTGCACGATGCCGCTGGGCCAGACAACGCGGATCCAGTCGGCCTGCTCTGCCCTGCCCAGCCCGAAGTGCAGCGGCGCGGCCGAGGAGCCCATGTAGCCGGTGGCGCTCTGTAGCACCTGGTACTGCTGCATGCCGGGCGCCATCAGCTCGACCTGCGCGCCCACGCCGGCCAGGTTGCTGTGCAGGCCCGTGAGCTGTACCTGCACCCAGCCTCGGTCGGGCGGGCAGTCGTTGCGCAGCAGCCGCGGGGCGCCGTGGCAGGAGCCCAGCAGCAGGTCCACGTCGCCATCCCGATCGTAGTCGCCCGCCGCCACGCCGCGCAGGGAGTCGGCCCGCACCGCATCGAGGCCCACCTGCTGAGTAACGTCCACCCAGCCCTCCGCGGTCTGCCGGAGAAGCACGCAGGCTCCGAGGCCGCTGTCGGCCTCGGGGGCGGTGCTGACTACGAAGAAGATGTCCGTCAGGCCGTCATTGTCGAAGTCCGCCGCGGCGCCGCCCCAGCCGTAGTCCAGCCCCTGCGCGGTCGCCATCTCGGGCAGGTCCGCCTGCTCGTACTGGCCGGCGCCCTGATCCAGATACAGCCTCGCGGGGCTCCCATCCCAAGGCGGCAGGAAGATGTCGAGGCCCTCCTTGCCGTCCAGATCGGCGACGAGAGCACCGGCGGCGAGGCCCGCCTCGTCGAGGCCCGAGTCGGCGGTCACATCCTCGAAGGTGCCGTCCCACATGTTCCTGTGGAGGCGCGGGCCGGAGTCGGTCATGAGCAGAAGGTCAACGGCGCGGTCGCGGTCGGCGTCGAAGCAGGCAGCCCCCCAGCTTCGCCCCCGGACGTCCGTCACCAAGCCGGCTTGCTCGGCCACGTTGCTGAACGTGCCCCCAGCATTCTGGTAGAGAGCGTGGGGCGTTGGGACGCGTCCCAGTGGTAGGACGCCATCGAAGCTCTCGGCCGCGTCTTGTCCGGTTGCTACGTACAGATCGATATCGCCCTCGTGGTCGTAGTCCACAAAGGCCGCGCCGAGGGAGAAGTCTGCGCGCGCCAGGCCAGCTTCGTCGGTGACGTCCTGGAAGCGCTCACCCTCCACGTTGCGCCACAAGGAGTTGCACTGGTAGCCGTACACGAACAGGTCCGGCCAGCGCTCGGGTGCTTCCTCCTCGCCCTCGGCCCCGGGAGCAGCTGCGTCGGCCTCTTCGGTGTCGCCCAGCCCCGCGTCGTAGTCGCCGACGACCACGCCCATGGGGCGCCCCTGCACCTCAGGGAGGGCCTCGTCAGCCAGGGGCTCGAACTTGCCGGACACGTCCTGCCGATAGACGAGGACCTTGCGCGCGGCGGGGCTGACCAGGGCGATGTCCAGGCGACCGTCGTCGTTGAAGTCCAGGAAGGCCGCCCCGCCGGCCAGTCTGGCGTAGCTCATCGGACCCGCCCACGGCGCAGCGCCTGCCTCACTGGTCGGCGCGGGCGTCAGGCCAACCTCCTCGGTGACATCCTCGAAGCTCAGTGTCAACGGCAGAGCAGCGGCCAGCTCTACGGGGGGGCCGGAGGGGATGGCCAGTCCGTAGGGCCCCACCTCACCGTACTTGGTGCCGAGCGTGGCGGCCTGGGGCGACTCCTGGAGGCGCTCGTGGATCTTGAGGTGCTCCAGCCCCTCTTCGCGCTGGCCGGTAGCGAGCAGCAGTTGGCCCAGCCGCCAGTGGGCGGTGGCGTTGTCCGGGTTGATCTCCAGGGCTCGCCGGAAGGCGGCCATCGCCTCCTCGGAGCGTTCCAGCCGGTTCAGGGCCATGCCCAGTTGGCAGTGCACGTATTCGCAGTCGGGGTCTATCTCGATCAGCCGCGTCAGGTGGCCAGCCGCCTCCTCGGCAGACTCGACCGAGCCCTGCTGCAACAGCGTCAGGCTGAGAGCATAGAGGAGCGTGGGGTGATCGGGGGCCTGCTCGTACGCCGCCCTAAGGGCCTCCTCGGCCTGCTGGAGGGAATCGCCCCCCATGTAGAAGCGCGCCAGGCCCAGGTTGATCAGCGCGGGCAGGTAGTCCTTGCGCAGGGCGAGGGCGGCCTCGAACTCCTGGGCAGCGCTGGCATAGTCGTAGCGCTCCATGTGGGCCACGCCCCGGCCGTTGTGCAGTCGAGACTGCTCCATGGGCGAGGGGGCGCCGGTCGGCGGGGGGCAGCCACCGCCCGCCAGCAGCGCCGCCAGCGCGCAGGCGCTCAGGAGCAGGTGTAGAAGCCTGACCGGCTTCGGGTCCACTTAAGGCAGCCGCCTCTCGGCCGGGTTGGCCCTGTGCGGCACACGTGACCGCTCAGGAGCACAACTATACCACGCCCACCCCTGCCCGTAAAGCAGACAGCCGGCGGCACCAGGCCGTCCCGGGGAGGGGCCAGGGCGCGCGCGGCGAAGCTGGCAGATGGAGCGGCCCCACGGCCCACCGCAGCAGAGCCCGGGGCGAAGCTCGGCCGGCCTCACCCCAGTAGGAGTCCACCATGCACGCCGCCAAACGCCTCGCCCCGCTGATTCTGCTCTTCTCGACCGCGTTGGCTTCAGCCCAGGGCACCTCGGTGCCCCCGCCGCCGGAATGGCTGGACTCGAACGTCCGCGGCAACCTGCGCCACGGAGTGCAGCTACTGGCGGCAGGGGACTTCGAGTTCGCGGAGGCGCACTTCCGCAGCGTTCGGCCCGCCAAACCGGCCTCGGTCTACGTCAACGTGTCGGGCGCTCCCCGCGACTATCGGCGCCGAGCCACTGAAGCGACGAGGTCGGCCCTCGCCGCCTGGAACCAGGCGGCGCCGGATCTGGTGGAGTTCGTCGAGACTGACGAGGAGGAGTCGGCGGACGTGTTGATCGGCTTCGAGTACGACGTTGCCAGCCGGGAGGGGGAAGACGTCAAGCTGGTGTGCGGCACGACTCAGCGCCACTCGCCGCATAGTCAGAGAGACCTGGAGGTGCGCGCAGTGATACGCATCGCCGTGTATCCGCACGGCGTGGGCGGACACGACCACAAGCCCACCTCGCTCATCCACGTGGTCGGGCACGAGCTGGGGCACTTCTTCGGCATCGGGGAGTCGGATGACAACGGCGACATAATGGGGCCGGACGAGCACCGGGGCAATCCGGCCACGGAGCCTTCGGCAGACGACGTGCAACGCCTGCGGGACCTGGTGGCCCTGTCAGACCAACTGTGCGCGCTGGCTCAGAAGAAGGAGAAGATCGAGGTGCCGCAGGAGTGGCAGAGGGAAGCCGAGGCGGAGGGTGAGGGAGACTAAGCGGCAACTCAGTCCTGCTCGTCCGTGCTCAGCGTGACTGTGGGCGGCTGGGCGAAAACGGAGTAGGCCTCGGCCACCCGGCCGGCCTCGGCATCGCCCCGGTGCACCCAGAGGCGGTAGCGGACGGTGAGGGGCTTGGCGGGCTCCAGCGTGTATGGCTCCAGGCCGGGCCAGGCCACCCCCAGAAAGCCGTAGTGACGAAGCGTCCAGCCGTTGGGGAAGCCTGGGTTCCGCGAATCCACGAACACGGCCGCTCCCGACACGTCGTCAGCGCCCTCGAACCTGGCCGACAGGTCGGCCCAGGGGAGCGGCTTGAGGTTGCCATCGCGCTCGCGGCCCTCGGGGCTGGTCAGGACGGTGTCCTCGCGTGGCCCGAAGCGCAGGTTGAAGCCGCCGTAGCCCTTGCCGGTCTGCCCCAGTATCTCGATGGGCCGGTCGGTGGCCGCGAAGGTGAGATGCACGTCTATCGCACGGCCGAGGTCGCCCGCCCGCCAGACTCGGACCCACAGCGTCTCCCCCGCGATGCGGTCCCCCCCCATATACCACCCGTTCTGCACCCCGAAGACGGCGCAGACGGGCCCGGCCTCGCGGCCCAGCCACTTCTCGAAGCGCTGCTGCGCGACTCTCAGGTCCCACAGTGAGAAGGCCCTGCCCCCAACCTCCATGCGCGGCCAGGCCCAGAAGACCCCGCGGTGGTGGTAGTGGTCGCGCTCGAAATCGCCGCTGATCTGCTCCCCGTCAAGCCCATAAAGGGGGTGGATGTAGCACGCCCGCCGTCGGTCCTCGGGCACCCCCTCGGGCAGCATCATGCCGAAGTTGTAGGTGAGAGCGGGCTGGTCGCCCTCAGATATGTGTAGGTGCTTCTCCTCGGCCTCCTGGAGGCTCAGGAAGGGGAAGGGCCACGAGGAGCGGGACCTTCGCATGCCCAACTGGCTAAAACGCCACGCA
>JBHIEF010000135.1:0-11901 GCA_046760465.1 Armatimonadota bacterium
ACGACCCATGCGCCATCTACGAGCGCGCGGGGGAGTGCATCATGCCCAGCGAGGGGCTCTTTATGCGAGTGATCGAGGGCGGCGAGGTGCGCACGGGAGACGAGATCGCCGTCACCGACCGCGTGCCGCGCGAGGTGATTCAGGCGGCGGTGCTTACCGTGAGCGACCGGGCGGCCGAGGGAGAGCGCGAGGACCGGGCCGGGCCGGCGCTGGGCAAGTTGCTCTCGGAACGCCTGGGAGCTCACGTGGCGGCCACGGCGATCGTGCCCGACGAGCGCCCAGACATTGTCGAGGCGCTGCGGGAGCTCTGCGAGCGCGGCGGCCTGGACTTGATTGTCACCTCCGGAGGAACGGGATTCTCCCCCCGGGACGTGACCCCCGAGGCGACAGCCGAGGTAGTCGAGCGGCACACGCCGGGGCTGGACGAAGCCATGCGCGCCGCCAGCTTGAAGCTCACGCCCCATGGGATCCTATCGCGAGGTCGGTCGGGCATCTGTGGACGCACGCTCATCGTCAACGTGCCGGGCAGCCCGAAGGCGGCCTGCGAGAATCTAGAAGCCATAGTACCGGCGCTGCCCCATGCCATCGAGGCCGTCCGAGGGAGCCTGGTGGACTGCGCTCCCGCCGCCGGCGCCGCGAGGGAGCAGCGATGACGCAGGCGCGGATTCAGCCAGGCCGGTCCGCGATCGCGTGGGCGGCCGCGGCCTGCCTCGTGGTGTGCGCCCTGCTGGTGGGTGTAGTGGCGTGGCCCCGAGGGGGCGAGGAGGGGCTGATCGTCTTCGCCGGATCGGCCTCGCGGCCGGTCACTGAGCGAGTAGCTGCCCTCTTCGAGCAAGAGACCGGCGTGCCCGTGCGCACTCACTTCGGTGGTTCCGGGCGCGTTCTGGCGCAACTGCGCCTCAGCGGACGCGGCGACGTCTATTTCCCGGGGTCCGGCGACTACCTGGAGAAGGCACGGGCGCTGGGCCTCGTTGAGGCGGGCACGACGCGTACAGTTGCCTATCTGGTGCCCGCGGTGATTGTCGCCAAAGGCAATCCCCACGGCATTCGACGCCTCGCCGACCTGAGCCGACCCGGCCTGCGGGTGGCCATCGCGGACCCACACAGCGTGTGTGTGGGTCTGTACGCCGTCGAGCTGCTGGAGCACAACGGCTTGGCGGAGGCAGTGAAGCCCAACATCGTCACCTATGCGCCCAGCTGTGAGCACACGGCCAACCTAGTGGCCCTGCACGCCGTGGATGCCTCGCTCGGCTGGCGCGTTCTCGCGCGATGGTCGTCCGACCGAGTGGAGGCCATCATGCCGGAACCCCACGAGATCCCGCGACTGGGGTACCTGGCGGCAGCAGTAACGACGGCCAGCCGACGGCCCGAGCTGGCGCAGCGCTTCGTGGACTTCCTCGCCTCGTCCCAGGTGGACCGCATGTTCGCCGAGGCGGGCTATCTAGCCGGTCGGCAGGAGGCTCTCAGCCTGGCTCCAGGGGCGCGGCTGGGCGGCGGCTACGAGTTGAGCGAGGGTTGGTGACGGTGAGTAGGGCGCGCTGGGCAGACCGCAGCTTCTCGTGGGCCACCGGTGCGGCGGTGGGGCTGCTCTCCTGCTATGTGGTCTTGCTCATCGCCTCCCAGGCGGCACACCTGAGCCCCACCTCGGCGTGGCATTCTCTGGCCTCCCCGGCGGTTTTGGGTGCGGTATGGTTGACGTTGTTGAGTGCGACGGCTGCCTCAGTTTTGGGGCTCCTCATCGCGGTGCCCGCTGCCTACGTCCTGGCTCGTCGTCAGTTTCGCGGCAAGCACTTGCTGGATGCCCTGATAGACGTTCCGGTCATGCTCTCCCCCATCGCTTTGGGCACAGCCATCCTGATGGCCCTCAATACGGGACCGGGGCAGCGCCTAGAGGAGTGGGTCGGGCCCGTCAGCTTTGCCTTCCCGGGCATCGTGCTGGCCCAGTTCACCGTGGTCTCGGCCCTGGCCGTCCGGCTGATGAAGGCCACCTTCGAGGGCATCAACCCCCGGCACGAACAGGTGGCGCGCTCGCTGGGCTGCACAAAGCCCCAGGCCTTCTTCCGTGTGGTGCTCCCGTTAGCTCGTAGGGGCCTGCTGGCCGCCTTCATCCTCACCTGGGCGCGCGCCGCCGGCGAGTTCGGCGCCACGGTAACGGTGGCGGGCGCCCTCACCGGGCGTACGGTGACAATTCCCATTGCCATTCACCTGAGCCTGGCCGCCGTGGACCTGGAGCGGGCGGCGCTGTTGACGCTGCTGCTCGTGTGCGTCTCGCTCGCCGTGCTTATCGGCGTGCGTGCATTGGGGACGAGGGACCTAGCACATGATCTGCGTCCGTGACCTCTGCGCCGAGGCGGGCTCCTTTCACCTGCGCGGCGTGAGCTTCGAGGTGAGCGAGGGGGAGTACTTCGCGCTCCTGGGCCCCTCCGGGGCGGGGAAGTCGCTGCTGCTGGAGACAATCCTGGGGCTGCATCCGCCCAGCATGGGCTCCATACACATCGCCGCGCGGGACGTTACCGGCTTGCCTCCCGAGGAGCGTGGCGTGGCCTACCTGCCGCAGGACCTGGCCCTATTCCCCCATCTGAGCGTGCGCGATAACCTGCTGTTCGGGGCTCGCGCTCGGAAGCTGGCTCCAGAGTGGTGCAGCGCCCGACTGGAGGAATTGTGCCAGGTGCTGGACATCGCCCCTCTTCTGGAGCGCCCCTCGCCCGACTCCCTGAGCATCGGCGAGCAGCAGCGTGTGGCACTGGCGCGAGCGCTGCTGGCCGATCCCTGCATACTGTTCCTGGACGAGCCCTTCTCGGCCCTCGACGGCTACCTGCGGCGGCAGCTCCAAATGGCGCTCAAAGGGGTCAACCGGCGCTTCGGGCTCACCGTCCTGCACGTGACGCACAGCCGGGAGGAGGCCTTCCTGCTAGGCGACCGACTGGCCGTGCTCCTGGACGGACGCATCGAGCAGCTCGGCACGCGCGAGGAGCTCTACTACCGGCCCGGCACGCTGGGGGTGGCGCAGCTTCTGCTCAACCAGAACATCCTCAGTGGTGAGGTGCAGGCGGCCAACGGCGACGTCCTCGAGGTCCGCTGCGGACGGGTGGTACTGCGCGCGCCCAACCATCGAGGGCTGCGCCGCGGGGACGCAGTGTGGGTGGGCATTCGCCCGGAGGAGGTCGCGGTCATCCGCGAGGACCGCCCCCTCGGCGAGCAAGTGCGCGACAACCTCTTCACGGGCACGGTCGCCAGTGCGTTGGACAAGGGTGGGAGCCACCTGGTCTTCCTCGAGGTCGAGGGGTTACCGGCGCCCCTCGAGATTGACCTGCCGACCTGTGGATACCACGAACGCAGCATTCGCCCGGGCAGGAGATTGCGCGTGTCCCTCAAGCGAAACGCCATCTGGGCGTTGCCTTTGGAGGCAGACGGCACGCCGACTCCCGCCGCGCGGCCGCGACCACAGACCAGGGCCCGTCCCACCGGATAGGCTTCGTCCGGCGCCATTCGGGCCCACGTCGGCGGACCGCTCGGGCTTCCCGCTCCAGGAGGCGCCCAGTCAGTCCAAGCGGAGGTGGTCACTGGCCGATGTCTCGCTCACCATGGCTTCTTCTGTCGGCGGCCGTCCTGGCGACGGTGGCGTGCATCTCCTCCCTATGGGCACAGGATGAGCAGTGCCTGGCCTGTCACCAGGGCATAGAGCAGATCGCGGCCGACCCTGAGCACGCCCACAACCTGCTCTCCTGCACCAGCTGCCACCGTGGCGACGCCGCGGCGAAGGCAAAGGAAGAGGCTCACCAGGGGATGCTGCTCAATCCGGCCGACCTGCGCGTGGCTGGCGAGGCCTGCGGGGTGTGCCACGCCCAGCATGTGCGAAGCGCGCCGACCTCCATCATGGCCACCTTCGCCGGCATCATCAGCGGCGCGCGGTATCAGTGGGCAGCCCAGGACACGAAGGACTCCCTGTATGGGGTCCGCGCCGTCAAAGACCCGGACGGCAAGGTGCCCAAGAAGAACGGCGCGCTGGCTAAGCTGGAGCAGCTACCGACTTGGCAGGAGTCGGGCCAGCCGGTGGACGACTACCTGCGCAAGGAGTGCACTCGCTGCCACCTCTGGGACAAGGGCACTCAGCGACGGGGCGACTACCGTAGCACGGGCTGTGCGGCCTGCCACGTGCTCTATGCGGAGGATGGCCTCAGCCGCAGCGGCGATCCCAGCATTCCCAAAGACGAGCCCGGCCACCCCCTGCGGCACGAGATGACCTCTCGCATCCCGGCTCAGCAATGTCAGATCTGCCACAACCGGGGCGCACGCATCGGCACCAGCTTCATGGGCCTGATGGAACAGGACCCCTACGGCACCCCGTTGACGGCCACGGGAGAGCAGCAGCCCAAGCTGCATGGCAAGTTCTACAACCACCTGTTGCCGGACGTGCACTACGAGAGGGGCATGATGTGCATTGACTGCCATACCTCTCAGGATCTACACGGAGACGGGAACCTCTACAGCAAGAAGGAGCAATACGTAGAGATCCGCTGTCGGAGCTGCCACGGGGAGCCCGAACAGCGCAGCACATTGACAACTGCGCGGGGCAACCGCGTCAGCAATCTGCGGCGCCGCGGCAGCGAGGTGATCCTGACCTCGAAGTACGATGGCCGAGAGCACACCGTCCCGCAATTGGCGGGCCTGCGCGAGCGGGCGCGGCTGCCGCTGGCCATGCAGATAACGGGGCACATGGAGAAGCTGGAATGCTACGCCTGCCACGCCAAGTGGACCAGCCAGTGCTACGGCTGCCACCTCAAGGTGGACGAACGCGAGTCGCAATACGACTGGCTGCTGGGCGAGGAGACGCGCGGCCGTTGGCAGGAGAGCCGCAGCTACCTGCGCTGGGAGACACCGGTGTTAGGCAACAACTCGCGGGGCAAGGTCTCCCCCTACTTGCCCGGCTGTCAGGTCCTCTTCACACACATAGACGCCAGGGGCCAGACCGTGGATCACCAGAAGGTGTTCACCACGGCCGCGGGCATAGCCGGCATCGCCCACCAGCCGGCCCACCCTCACACCATCCGCAAGGAGGCCCGCACCTGCGAGGACTGCCACGCCACGCGCAAGGCCCTGGGCCTGGGCACAGGGCTATACGACCCACGGGCTAACGGCCTCCCCATAGACTTCGAGTGGGAGAGGATCGTGGACGAAGCGGGTAACGTGCTCCAGGATACCTCCCACAACAACGCCCGGCCGCTGACGCGCGACCAGATCCAGCGAGCGAGTCGGGTGGGTTCGTGTCTGGGATGCCACGGGGAGCAGGATACGCCCTTCTGGAGCACCCTCACCGATGAGCTGGGCACAGCCCCCGACACCATCGGTCATCAGGGCCTCATCCGCGAGATTATCCGCGGCACGAGGCCGTAGGCGGTAGTGCGTCGGTGGGGAACAGCGAGGCGCCACGCCACTACCCCGGGCGGTCTGAGGCCTACTCGGGTGCCACGGTCTCGCCCCTGAGGGCTCTTGCTACCAGGTCCGGGCGATGGTACGTGTCCTCATACGCATGGACGGGGAGGAGTTCGTCACCCACGCGCCAGGTGATGAGCCGAGTCACTCGGTTGCTGCAGTCGTAGTACCCTTCGGGCGTCGCCGCCAGCCACTCGGGGGCCTGCGGGGGCCATGCCCCGGGCCGCGTGTCGTCACGGCCTACGCCGACCAGCGCAGCGATGGGGTCCACACCCCCCCGCGATGGCCGTGAGCGTGGCCAGGAGGCGTCCGTCGGCGACGCGCCAGACCCTCACCGTTCCGTCCAAGCCACCCGAGACCAACAGCCCGCCGTCTCCGCTGAAATGCGCCGCCTCGATCAAATCCGCGTGCCCTGAGAGCGTGCGCAGCAACTCGCCCGACTCGGAATCCCACAGCTTGATCGTCTTGTCCCTGCTCCCCGAGGCCATCAGCTTGCCGTCGGGGCTGAAGCACACCGTATACACGCGGTCCCCATGTTCCGCCAGCGTCCGCAGCCGCCTCCCGGACTGCACGTCCCACAGCGCGACGGTGTTGTCCCAGCTCGCCGACGCCAAGCGCCGACCATCTGGGCTGAAAGCAACCGTCTCTACGTTGCCGCGGTGCGCCAGCTGCTGGACCATGGTGCCGGTGTTTGTGGTCCACAGGGCGATAGTGCCGTCCTCGTCGCCCGAGGCCAGCAGCTCATCGTCTGGGCTGAAGGCCACACACTTGACTCCTGCGTCATGTCCAGTCAGCGTGTGCAGCAGGGCGCCCGTCTCCGCGTCCCACAGCCTCACTGTGCGGTCCCAACTGGTGGAGGCCAGGGACTTGCCGTCGCGGCTGAAGGTGACCCAGAAGAGGCCGGCGCGGTGCCCGCGCAACGTGGCAAGCAGCTCCCCGGACTGGGGATCCCACACGGCGATGGTGCCGTCGTGGCTCGAGGAGGCCAGTCGCCGCCCATCTGGGCTGAAGCAGACGGAGGAGACCAGGTCGCTATGGCCCTCGAGTAGCCGCAGCAAGCGCCCGCTCTGCGCGTCCCACAGCTTGACCACACGGTCATGGCCCCCCGCAGCCAGCAGTCGGCTGTCGGGGCTGGGAGCGACGCAGTAGAGCGCGCAGGGCTGGCCTTCCAGCATCGACAGCAACCGCGCCGTGGCCGCGTCCCATATCCGCACGGCTCTGTCCTCGCATCCCGAGGCTACACGCTTGCCATCCGGACTGAACGCCACAGAGCGCACCCAGCCGGCGTGGCGCATCGTGTGCAGCAAGGACCCTGTTTCGATGTCCCACAGGACGGCCGTCCCGTCTCGACTCCCAGAGGCCAACACGGTGCCTTCGGGGCTGAAGTCCACGGACTCGACACCCTCGGCGTGCAGGCGCATCTCCAGCAGGCGCTGGCCCGCCTGCGCGTCCCACAGGTGGACGGCTCCCGACGAGTCGCCCGCTGCTAGCCGGGCGCCGTCGGGGCGGAATGCGATGGTGGTGACACCGGCGGAAGGACCTCGGAGGGTCTGGGTCAACTGGCCCGAGCGCCGATCCCACACCTTGATGGTCTCATCGCGGTCTCCTGCGGCCAGGCGCCGGCCGTCGGGGCTGAAGGCCACGGAGGTCGTCCCGGCCGAGCGCCCTTCCAGAGCGCGCAGCAGGCGGCCGGTCTCGGCGTCCCACAGCTTGACGGTCCCGTCCCGGCTTGCAGAGGCCAGTTGGCTGCCATCCGGCGCGAAGGCGACGGCGGTCACCTCCGCGTCGTGGCCCTCCATCGTTCGCACCGACTTGCCGGTGTCCGCGTCCCACAGCCTGACGGTGGCATCCGAGCTTCCAGAGGCCAGTCGCGTGCTATCAGGGCTGAAGGCAACGGAGGCAACCGCCTGCGAATGGCCGTCCAGTGAGCGCAGCAGTTGGCCCGTTCCTGCGTCCCACAGCTTGATTGTTGCGCCGTTCTCCGCCGAGGCGAGCTGTCTGCCGTCCGGCCGGAAGGCGACGCAGCGGATTGCATGGGCGTGCCCGAATTGGGGAAAGAGCTCCGGCCGCTGCTCCGCCTGCCCGAAGGCCTGGCCCGCGGCGAGCCGCCAGATGGCGCACACCGCCAGCACCGCACAGGCTGCGGCGGTGAGTCTGAGGCGGCGCCAGCCAGCCCGATTGAGGGCGGTGACGCGCCGTCTCGTGTCAGTGGAGCCCGTTCGCTGGTACGACAAGCTCGTGGTGGTCAGGATGTGCCCCCCCCTTGCTGACCTGGCAATGCGATCCCCCAGAAGGCGACACTCGCCTTCCGGCACACTGTGCCGGTCCCGGGCATCCACTAGGACGGATCGGGGGCGGTTCGGGTTCCACGGGTGGCGTTCCCACTCCGAGGTTTCCGCGGACCGGCCGCCGGCCTCCTACACTCTTGATACGCCCTGCTGGATGGTCAGGTTTACCGTCCTGGGGGCGCCGAGACGTTCTTGCTGCGCCGACTAGCGCTGCAAGGGAAGTCACCCCGCCGAGTTGAGCGTGAGGTGGTAGCGAGCAGGACTGTAGTGGTCGGCGGAGGAACCTGCCGCTGGCGGAGGATAGAGTCACTGGGGGTGCCACACCGTGAAGGTCCCCGCGCGAATGACCAAGAACCGAGTCGTTCTGGCCCTATGCGTCATCTTGTGGGTTGCGCCGACGGCGAGCTTCTGCCAGGCCCAGGCGCGGCCCGAACTATTCCTGCAACTGGGGCATTCCAGTCGGGTGTCGGGGGTGGCGTTCAGCCCCGACGGCAGGAAGCTGGCCTCAGCAAGCGGCGACCTGACCGTCAAGCTCTGGGACACAGAATCGGGCCAGTTGCTGCGGACACTTGAGGGCCACTCAGACTGGGTGGAGTGCGTCGCCTTCAGTCCAGACGGTCGGCGGCTGGCCTCCGGCGGGCAGGACGATACGGTCAAGGTGTGGGAGGTGGAGACAGGCAAGCCAGTGCGCACGCTGGAGGGGCATTTGGATGCAGTCCGCTCCGTCGCCTTCAGCCTGGACAGTCGGCGGCTGGCTTCGGGGAGCGACGACCGCACTGTCAGGTTGTGGGACGTAGACACCGGCGAGTTGGTGCTGACGCTGGCCGGGCCGGCGGGCCAGGTTAACGCCCTCGTCTTCAGCCCGGACGGCGGGCGGCTGGCGTCTGTAGGCCGAGGCAGGAGCGTCCAGCTGTGGGACACGGAGACCGGCCAACTGCTGCGGACTCTGGAAGGGCATGTCGCTTCGCTCAACTCCGTGGCCTTCAGCCCTGATGGGACGCGCCTGGCCTCGGGAGGCCATGACAAGACGGTCAGGCTGTGGGAGGCACAGACGGGCCGCCTGCTGGGCACGCTGGAGGGGCACGCGTCGCCGGTGGCCTGCGTAGCATTTGGGCCTAACGGGGAACGGCTGGCCTCGGGAAGTCTGGACGATACCGTCAAGCTGTGGGAGGCGGACACGGGCCGGCTGCTGAGGACGCTGGCGGGGCACTCCGGTTCCGTCTACTCCGTCGCCTTCAGCCCGGACGGCGACTTGCTGGTCTCGGGAAGCTGGGACAAGACGGTCAGGTTGTGGGAGGTGGAAACAGGGCGGTCGCTGCGCACGTTGGAGGGACATACCGCTCCGATCCACTCGGTCGCTTTCAGCCCGGACGGCAGGCAACTGGCCTCTGCAAGCTACGACACCACCGTCAGGCTATGGGATGCAGCCAGCGGCCGGCTGCTGCGGACGCTCGAGGGGCACACCGGTCTGATCTACTCGGTCGCTTTCAGCCCGGACGGCCGATGGATTGCCTCGTCCAGCCGAGACAACACGGTCAAGCTGTGGGACTCGCGGACTGGGCAACCGCTGCGGACGCTCGAAGGGCACATGGGCGCGGTCCGCTCGGTGGATATCAGCCCGGACGGGGCGCGCTTGGCCTCGGGAAGCTGGGACGGCACGATCAAGCTGTGGGAGGCGCAGTCCGGCCAGGTGCTGCGGGCCCTGGAGGGACATTCCGGTCCCGTCCGCGCCGTGGCCTTCAGGCCCGATGGCAGGTGGGTAGCATCTGGGGGCGCAGACAAGAGCATCAGGCTATGGGACGCGGCATCCGGGCAGCTGTTGGCCACGCTCACCGGACATTCGGGCTCGGTCAACTCAGTTGCCTTCGGCCCGGGCGGCACGAGGCTGGCCTCCGGAAGCTGGGACCGTAGCGTCAGG
Source organism: Armatimonadota bacterium (assembly GCA_046760465.1). Classification (GTDB taxonomy): domain Bacteria; phylum Armatimonadota; class Zipacnadia; order JAUWAU01; family JBHIEF01; genus JBHIEF01. The sequence goes on from JBHIEF010000135.1 coordinate 9,640, forward strand.
CTGTGGGACCCTGAAGCGGGCGCACTCCTGCGCACGATGGAGGGGCGCGCGAGCCCAGTCTACTCGGTGGCCGTCAGCCCCGACGGGAGGAGGGTGGCCTCGGGGAACTCAGACAGTACCATCAGGCTGTGGGACCCAGAAACGGGGGAGCTGCTCCGGACTGCGGAAGGGCATGCCAGTGCTGTGTGCTCGGTTGCCTTCAGCCCCGACGGTAAGCAACTGGCCTCGGGCGGAAGCGACCAGACTGTCAAGCTGTGGGACGCGGGGACGGGGGAGGTTCAACACACGCTGGAGGGGCACGCCCCGACGCTGTTCTGCGTCGCCTTTGGCCCGGACGGCAGGCGCATCGCCTCAGGCGGGAACGACAGCACCGTTCGCCTGTGGGACGCGCACACAGGGCAGTTGCTGCATGTGCTGAAGGGGCACACCAGCTTTGTGTCTTCGGTCGGCTTCGGCCCAGACGGAACGCGGCTGGCCTCCGGTAGCCATGACGGAACCGTGGGTATATGGGACGCGGAATCCGGCCGGTTGCTGCGGAGCCTCGAGGGGCACACGGACACTGTGTACTGGATGGCGTACAGCGCGGACGGGCGGCGCATCGCCTCGGCAAGCCAAGACAAGGCGGTCAAGCTGTGGGACGCCGAGTCGGGCCAGTTACTGCGGACGCTGGTGGGGCATCTGGAGTGGGCCAAGTGCGTGGCGTTCAGCCCAGATGGTCGGCAGCTCGCCTCGGGCGATGAGGGCGGAGCCATCATCGTTTGGGACGCGGAGACGGGCGAGTCACTACGCCTGCTGGATGGGCACACGGACGGGGTCGAGGCCGTGGCCTATAGTCCGGATGGCACACGCCTGGCCTCCGCGGGCTGGGACCGCATGGTCAAGATCTGGGACGCCGCTTCGGGCCGGCTGCTGCGCACTTTGGAGGGGCACTCGCACAGGGTCTACACGGTGGCCTTCAGCCCGGACGGGGAGATGCTGGCCTCCGGCGGACTGGACAAGACCATCAAGCTGTGGGAGCCAGCCAGGGGCCGATTGCTGCGGACGCTGGCGGGGCACGGCCACGTGATCGAAGCCATTGACTTCAGCCCGGACGGCACGCGCATGGCGTCTGCCGGTTGGGACACGACGATCAGGCTCTGGAATGTGCCCGAGGGACGGCCTCTGGCTCGGCTGGTAGGGGGCATCACGGGCATGGACGTGAGCCCCACCGGCTGGCTGGCGGTGACGCCCGAAGGCTACTACGACGGGACCACGGACGTCTCGCGCCTGATCACCTGGCGGCTGGGGGGTCAGCTCTACGCGGTGGACGCCTATGAGAAAGCGTACCACCGCCCCGATCTGGTGGCCAAGGCCCTCAGGGGCGAGCGGCTGACGGGTGTGCGCGTGCTGACGCAACAGCAGATCCCGCCGGCGGTCAGCATTCTAGCGCCCCGGCAGGGGGCGGAGGCGCCGGCCGGAGAGGTCACGGTCAAGCTGGTGGCGACCGGAGCGCAAGACCTGACCGGCGTGGAGGTGTACGTTAACGGGCGACGCGTGTCGGTGGAGACTGAGCGGGGAATCGCCCTGGAGGCCAAGGGCGTAGTGCTGGAAGCCAAGGACATGCCGGCGGGCCACAAGGTGGCGAAGGAGTTTGAGGGGCAGGTGCCGCTGCCCCCTGGCGAGCGCCAAGTGCGGCTCAAAGTGGTGGCACTGGACGAGGAAGGCCTGCGCAGCCAGCCGGCCGACGTAGCGGTGCTTCAGAGGATGACCGAAGCAGAGAAGGGCGACCTCTACGTGCTGGCAGTCGGCGTGGGCACATACGCCAAGCCGGCCTACAATCTGCGCTTTGCCACCCAGGATGCACGCGCCGTGGCCACCGCAGTTGAGGGCCAAGCGGGGCGTCTCTACGGTGAGGTGCACTCCACCGCGCTGGTGAACGACCAAGCCACAGCCCAGGGCTTGAAGGCCGCGCTGTGGGACCTGATGAACGCGGTGACCTTGAGGGACACCGTGGTCGTGTTCACCTCGGCTCACGGTGTCCGCGACGAGGACTACAACTACTACCTGGCAACGCACGAAGCGGACCTAGCGAACTTGCGGCAGACGGCCTTTGCGTGGCAGGAGTTCCAGTACCTGGTCAGGGTACTGCGCGCCAAGCAAGTGCTGGTGATGCTGGACACGTGCCACGCAGCCGGGGCGCTCGGAGACGCAGCGACAACCAACCAGGCTCTTGCCGAGGGACTGGCGGCGCGTGCAGGGGTGATGGTGTTGGCCAGCAGCGCC
>JBHIEF010000136.1:0-11828 GCA_046760465.1 Armatimonadota bacterium
AGATGTGGTCCGAGCTGCTCTGGAAGCCCAGCCGGTACCCCTTGGCCAGCGCGTTGGATACGTATCCCTTCTCGCGGAAGCCGCCCAGCGAGTCGCCCTCCTTGTTGCTGCGCGGCGCGCCCGGCATCTCGTAGTTCTGCCGACAGCCCTGGTAGATCTCCACGATGGGCTCCGCCCGAGGGTCGTTGTCGCGCCAGTCCGTGCCCATGTCAGTGGCGCTCGTGTGCACCGCACAGATGCCGTCGAACGCGCGTAGGTACTTGTAGAGCATCTTCGTGTCGCCCGGAATGCCCTTCTCTGGGTCGAGCTTCCCCAGACGCGGCAGCGTGCGTATGCCGCGCCGAGCGAACATGACGTTGCGGTGCCCCTCCGGGTAGCGCACGCTGCGCTCGTACGTGTACATGGGCATGAAGCTGTCGCCGATCAGGAACATGTCTGTCTGCTTCTGGATCAGCCACCAGGTGTACTCGCGGCCGCCGCCGTTGTCGTGGTCGCCATTGCCGATCCAGTCCATCTGCGCCGCGTCCAGGGCATAGCGCCACGTGTCCAGCATGGGCCCGTCGCCGCCGCCGTCCCCCGATATCTCAGTATGCCGGTGAAACTCGCCGCGCAGCGGCTGATAGGTCTTGCCCGCCAGCTCCAGCCGGTAGCCACGTATGCGAGCCACGTCGGCCTCCTCCGTGCTCGGCTCCGGCTCTGCCGTCACTTCGCCCGCATCCTGGAGCTGCGGCGCCGCCGGCGCCTCAGGCATCGAGAGCACCGCGACGTAGATGTCGTTGTTGACGCCCCGGTTGGCCCCACGGTGCTGTCGGCCGTCCGTATTGCTCAGCACCAGCAGGTTGCCGGTCGCCGAGGTCAGCAGCGGCGGCCGCCCGTCCAGCAGGCCGTCCGTATCCGGCAGCAGGATGGGCGGACTCCACGCGTCGCCGTCGTAGGTCGTGGCATACTCCAGCCACGCCGTGCCCGGCCCCTGGCGCGAGCCGGGCTCCCGGTGCCGGAACAGCAGCCACAGCCGACCGCGACCGTCCACAGCCAGCCGCGGGAAGCTGTTCATGTTCTTCATCGGCCTCGCGAAGTTGGCGTCGAATGCCGTCATCGTCGTCTGCAGCTTCCCCTCCGCAAGGCAGCGCACGCCGATGGTGCGCGACTGGTATAGGGGGATGCCCTCGTCCTTGACCAGCGCCCCCCAGTCCTTGCCCCACCGCGCGCCGCCCTGCTCCCACGCGATCCACAGCCGGCCCTCCGGGTCCCAGGCCAAGGAGGCTCGGGCCTCGAAGGCCAGGCTGGCGGCGACGCGACGTTCGGCCACGTGGGTCGTCCCCCCCGCGTCGAGCAGCTTCACGTGCACATCGTAGTCGCCCTTCTGATACGTGTCCCAGGCGACGGCGATCTGCCCTTGCGGCCCGATGGCCACCGCCGGGTCCCACTCGTTGGCCGGCGTGGCCGCCACCTCGATCTCCTTCGACCAGCCGTCCCCGGTCTGGACCCGCATCAGAATGTCGAAGTTGTCCTCCCGCGCCCCCTGCCAGACCACGACCACCTCACCGCTGGGCATCGTCGCCGCCGCCGGCGCCCAGTCTGGCCCAGGGCTCCTGCTCAAGCGCGTCCGCCTGCCCAGCCGATTCTGGCGCAGCGGCCGCGCAAACAGGTCCCAGTTGCCGTCGGCCTTCTCCGTCCAGATGACCCACACGCGCCCGTCCCCACCCACGGCCACCGCCGGCCGGTAGATGCTCAGCCCCTTCTTGGTGACCGCGATGGGCTGGGCCCACCGGCCGTTTGTGCAGCGCCGCAGGAAGAGCTGATCGCCCCCGCCAGGCGTGGCGCACCAACTAATGTCATCGGGCATCTTCTTGACCGCGGCCTGCTTGGCCTCGCCCTCCAGCGAGTCGGTGTAGGCTATGTACGCCAGCCAGATGGTCCCATCTTCCGCCACTGCCGCTGCCGGGAAGTCCTCGTGGGTGCCCTCCGCGGCCGCCGGGAAAGCCGGCGCAACGCGCGCGACCTCAACCGCTCCGTCCAGAAAGCGCTGGGCCGTCCCGTACGGCACGTCCGCCAGCTTGAAGGAGAAGTCGCCCGGCTGGGTGGTGACCTGCGCCGTGGCGCTCTCGGGCGCCTTCAGGGTCACGATCACCCCGTTGTCCCGGGGCTTCGTCCCGGCGGGGCGACTGCCCCGGCGCGGAGCGGGTCGCGTTCGAGCCTTCCAGCCGTTCGTGCCCACCACCTCGTCCCGGCCCTGGCCTGAGCCCGCGAAACGCCAGCCCTCCACCCTCAGAACCTCGCCCTGGCTCAGGCTCAGTTGCCCGTCCCAGCGCGTGTTCTCCTCGTCCTTCAGGCCGAAGCGAATGCGGAAGGCAGTTGCCTCCTCGTCGAACGACGCCACCGCCGCCGGCTGTGAGGGCGCTCGTCCCGCCCCCTGCCAGCCGACCAGAATCGTCCCCACCACGACTATCACGAGCACCATCGTGCGCAGGCGACCCATATCCAACACCTCCGTGTGCGACTACGTGCTGACTGCTGATCACCGGGAAGGGCCGGCCCCATCGGCGCGGGTGCCGGCGCGCGCTATCCCGATCGGGGACACGCATACTCCGCGGGGGAACGTCCCCCCGCGGAGAGCGTGGGCTATGTGCTTGCGTCCTGGAGGCCTACTGTATGCTCCACAGGCAGTTGTCGCCATTCGGGCCGATGGCGTGGTCGCCGGGCATGCACATGACCTGCGCCGGCGCCAGGGACTTGGCGTGCCCATCGCAGAAGGCGTAGTTCCCGCGGCCCAGGTGCCGCGCCCACGGGTTGGTCACGCTGTCGTTCAGTATCGCGGCCTGGCGGCCGGCGTTCTGCCCCAGCGGCTGGTTGCCGCGGTATCCCCCAACTGGCGCCCTGGTGCCGGGGTCGTTGTTGTTGTCGTCGGCCAGGAGGATCGTCTCCGCCGGCGCCCGGATCATCGTCTGCTCCCTGCCCAGGGGCGGCTCCGGCCCGCCCGTTCCGCCGAGCTGGTGGATCTGGTTGTAGTCAATGGTGCTGCGATACCAGCCGCCCTGCGGGCGCCTGTCCGGACAGCGGCCGTCCCACAGGCGCGCACCCGGCGGCGGCAGCGACGGGCAGTTCCACAGATCGGGGTTCCTTACGTACGGATTGAAGCCGCATTTCCACGACCACTGGTTGTTGGGTCCCGGCGGGTTGTGGTAGCGGTTCGGGAACTGGCTGTTGTTGTCCGTCAGGTACATCATCGCCGCCATGGCTATCTGCTTCATGTTGCTCAGACAGCTCGCCGCGCGCGCCTTCTCGCGCGCCTTGGCAAACACCGGGAACAAGATCGCCGCCAGAATGGCTATGATGGCGATCACGACCAGCAATTCAATCAAGGTAAAGCCTCTCTCACCTCTCACGGCCATTACCTCCTTGTGTGCGGCTTGGGCTTGAGTTAGGCGCGCCCCCAGCGCTCGCCCGAGGCAACGCCCGCCAACCGTACATCCTGCTGCCGTGGCCTCAGTGGCCTACTGTATGCTCCACATGCAGTTATCGCCGTTCGGGCCGCGCACGTGGTCGCCGGGCCCGCACATGGTCTGTTCCGGTCGCAGCCACTTGCCGTGCCCGTCGCAGAAGGCGTAGTTCATGCCGCCCAGATGGCGCACGGTGGGATTGGCAATGGCGTTGGGATTCAGCCACAGGTTCTGGTTGGCGCTGATCTCCGTGTCACTTCTGCCGGCCGCACGCAGCGGCACCCAGAACAGCGGCCCCGAGGGGTTGTCGTCACACAGCAGGATGGTGTCGGCCGCCGCGTAGATGCGTCCCTCCGACTTCCCCATCGGCGGCTCCGGATTCTCCGCAGTCTCGTCATACTCGTGGATGCGGTTGATGGAGATGCTGCTCCGACGAGGTGTGCCGCTCGGGTCCGGGCAGTTGCCCTGCCACTTGTTGCCGAAGTCCATCCGGCTGGGGCAGAACCACAGCTCGTGGTTTCTCGCATACGGCATCACGGCACAGCGGTAGGAGTAGAGGGCCGGGCCCCCGCCTCCCCCCGTGGGCGTGGGTGGGTAGCGCCCCTCCGGGAAGCGCGAGTCGTGGTCCGACACGTACATGAGGATGGCCAGCGTTATCTGCTTCATGTTGCTCAGGCAGCTCGCCGCGCGCGCCTTCTCCTGGGCCTTGGCGAACACGGGGAACAGGATCGCTGCCAGGATAGCGATGATCGCGATTACCACCAACAACTCAATCAACGTGAATCCACTTCCGCTTCTTGGCATACCAGCTCTCTCCTTTGTAGGCATTGCATCACCGCCTGTGGGATCGTACGACCTCCGCGCCCCAGCACTCCGCCAGACGCCACCTGCCGGCGCGCCCGTCTCAGCTACTTTCCCGCGCCAGCCCCACTATTCCTCCTCGGTCGTGCCCCCCTCTTCTCCACCTATGTCCGCCGACTCGCCCGCCGCCCCACTGATCCGCGCGTCGTATTCCTCCTCGGTCTCGCCCTCGTCCGTGGCGGCCGGCGGACGACCGTACACGAAGTACCATATCCCCGCCAGGACCGCGATGAGCACGATAATCACGATCACTACTACCGCCGGGCTGACCTGTTGTCGCATCTACAGCACCTCCGGGGCCCAGTAACTGCTACCTGCCTACTACCCGACCAGGCCGGCCGCCGCTAACTGCGGCCACCGGCACACTTAGCGCCTCCTCAATCACGCATACTCCGCGGGGCAGTTGCGCCCCGCGGAGAGCGCGAGTCGTTTGCGTGCGTCCTGCAAACCTACCCGACAGTCCACATGCAGTTGTCGCCGTCCGGCCCCCGCCAATGGTCCGAGCGCCCGCCCCGCGCCGGGTTACTCTCGAGGCACATCGTCGCCTCGGGCCTGAGCCACTTCGCGTGCCCGTCGCAGAAGGCGTAGTTGGCGCCGCCTGTGTGTCGGGCCAGCGGATTCCGCCAGCCGTCGGGGTTGCAGTGGAGGTCCGCCCAGCGACTCCTCGGCGTGTTTCTGCTGCCGAAGCCCCGCAGCGGATACCAGGTATTCGGGCCCGAGGGATTGTCTTCCGCCAGCAGGATCGTCTCGGCCGGCGAGCGGATCTGCCGCTCAAACCCCTGGCGCTGTGAAGCCGTGCCGGGCGGCTCCGGCCCTGTCCAGCCGCCGTTGCTATGCTCGTTGTTGTAGGAGAGCGTGCTCTGCTGCCAGCCGCAGTTGGGGCGCCTGTCGGGGCAGGTCCCGTTGAAGGCCAGGCTGCTCGAAGCCTGACGGCTGGTGCACTGGAACAGTTGGACGTTCCTGATGTACGGATACGTGCAGCAGCGCCACGACCACGCATCGCAGCGGCGGTTGCCCGGTGGGTTGAACGTATACCGCGGGTAGCGGCCTCCCGTGTCCGTCAGGTACATGCGCATGGCCAGGCCCAGCTGCTTCATGTTGCTCAAGCAGCTCGCCTGCCGCGCCTTCTCGCGCGCCTTCGCGAACACCGGAAACAGGATCGCCGCCAGAATGGCAATGATGGCGATCACCACCAGCAACTCAATCAAGGTAAAGCCTCTCTTGCTAGTCACGGCCATTACCCCCTTGTGCCTTCGAATTCGCCCTGAATCTCGCGGCGCCCCGAGCGGCGCCCCGAGGCGAGCGCCAGCACGGCTACAGCTTCCTCCCCCCGCTCTCTCTTCCCCCGCCGTCACCCCACAGGCCTACTGTATGCTCCACATGCAGTTGTCGCCCTGCGGGCCGAGAGCGTGATCTCCGGGCCGGCACATGGTCTGCTCAGGCTTGTGGAACTTGGCGTGCCCGTCGCAGAAGGCGTAGTTCATCCCCCCGAGGTGCCGGCCCACCGGGTTCCGGGGATGCTCGATGTTGAGCCACAGGCCCTGGTTCGTGCTGATGGGATCGTCCGACCTGCCCGCGGCACGAAGCGGGCGCCAGAACAGCGGCCCGGAGGGATCGTCATCGCAAAGCAGGATCGTCTCCGCGGGCCTGCGTATCCTGGCCTCCGGCTTCCCCGGGGGCGGTTCCGGATTCGGCGTCTGCTCGTCGTACTCGTGGATGCGGTTGATGGAGATGCTCGTGTTGTACCAGCCGCCGCCGGGGCGAATGTCCGGACATTGCCCCGCCCAGGCCGACCCACCAGTAGCCGGGTAGCTCGGACACATCCACAACTCCCAGTTCCGAGCGTACGCGTACACCGCGCAGCGATACGAGTACAGGGGCGTATACGGGCCTGGCTGCCTCTCCGGGGTCTCGCTGTACGGGTACCTGGAGTCGTTGTCCGTTACGTACATCATGATCGCCAGGCTTATCTGCTTCATGTTGCTCAGGCAGCTCGCCTGGCGCGCCTTCTCCTGCGCCCTGGCGAACACTGGGAACAGGATCGCCGCCAGGATGGCGATGATGGCGATCACCACCAGCAGCTCAATCAGGGTGAATCCGTGTTGCCGCATGCCAGATCACTCCTTTGCAGCCATCGGGCCCTGTCCCCCCGGACCCGATGGTCTCGATTCGACGTCCGTTCACACCCGCGGCCCCAGTCCACGGATCTTCCACTCGGCACCGCGCTTCACCACCAGTCTCGCTATTCCCACTCCTCCTCGTAGCCCTCTTCTTCCTCGGTCGCCTCATCGGCCGCCTCGTCGGCCTCCTCTTCCCCTCCGTAGAAATCCTCGTATCCGCTCTCCTCCTCGACCTCTGGCGGAGTCCGGCCGTAGACGAAATACCAGATCGCCGCCAGGATTACGATCACCAGCACGATCACGATCACTACTACCGCCGGGCTGACCTGTTGGCGCATGCTCTCACCTCCTGTCCTTCGGGGCGCCGTGATCGCCGAGGCCTTCGCCCCATTATACTCCCATTTCGCCTCCTGGGCAACAATTCCTGCCCTGCGCGCAGAACCCTCCCGCCTCTGCACGACCCCACGCCCCCGCGGCCCCGCAGACGGCCCGGACGGCCCCTCAGCGGCTATTCCACCGGCTCGGGCGCCTGTAACGAATCTGTCATCACGCTGGGCAGACGCCACACGCGTGCGCCCAACCTGTCCGTGAAGTACAGCCGGGACTCCGAGGGCTCTCGACCGTGCCCGTCGGCCCAGAAGGCATAGAATCCGGGGTGAGCGTTGACCGGCCGCCGCACGTATGTGTGGTTGTACCGGCTGTTGGCGGTGAGCTGCCGCTGCTTCTCCCAGGTCTTGCCCTCATCCCGGCTCAGCCACACGGCCACCTCCCCGCCCGGGTTGTAGCGCTGCGGACCCGGCTCGGTGGGGCCGATGAGGCGCCACGCCCCCTCCGTCTCCACGTGTAGGCAGCCCGTGTCGTAGTTGTTGTCGGAGGTGATGGACCCGCTAATCTCCCACTGCTCCCCGGTCCAGTGCGCCGTGGTCCACGTGCGCGGGTCGTTCTTCGGCCCCGACTCGTAGCCCCGACTGGTCACGTACAGGACGATCGGATGGCCCCGCGCGTCGAAGTTGAGGTCCTTCAGGTACACCAGCAGGCCCTCGGCCTCGTAATCGTGCACCAGCGCCGGGTTCTGCGCCTCACGCAGCGGCGGCTGCACCTGTTCCCCGCGCACGTTCCGCCACGTCTGGCCGAAATCGTCGCTCTCCACGTAGTAGAGGTTGGTCCGCCAGTTGAGCCCGCCCACCGCCGGATGGTAGTTGAAGGCCGTGCCTACCTTGCCCTCGTGCCACCAGCTCACCTGGTAATGCCCCTGAGCAATTCCGGCCAGCTCCTGCGGCTCCGCCCAGTCCACGCCGTCGCGGCTGGTCGTCCAGTAGAGCCGCCGCCCGCCGCTGTATAGCGTGTGACAGAAGAGGAACCCTCGCCCCGCCAGGTAGTGACACTGCGGATAGGAGAAGTTGGTCTCGCGCACTAGTTCGAATGACTCGACCGAATACGGCTCTCGGCTCTTGTAGATGTACGACGGCCGCGCTCGACCGTGCGAGCTGGCGAACACCCACACGTGTCCGTCGGCATCCAGCGCCAGCGTCGGGTTGTCGTGGGCGTCGCTGGTGCCCTTGTCCAGCAGGATGGTCGGCCGGGGCACGGTGTGGGTCTCGTGGTCGTAGTACGAGACCATCTCCAGCAGGCGCTGCTCTCCTTTGGCCGTGCCGCCGTAGACGAAGAACGTCTTGTTGGCCTCCCTCGCGTAGTAGGCCAGCGGAATGTGCTTGGCGCAGTACGTCCCCAGCCCGCCACTGTACTTGTATGCGTACTCGTCGCCTGAGGGCTGATTGCAGTACCAGATGCCGTGGTACCCGTCGGCCTTGGGGAACGCATCCGCCTGAGCAGTCACCGGCTCCCGCTCCTGCGCGTTGGCTGGCGGTGGGCTGCCCGTCGGCACGCAGAGGGCCATAGCCAGCAGCGCCACCAACGCAGCCACATCACGCCCCGGCCCGTTCATGCGCGCGCACCTCTGCCTCTGCTGCTTGCGCCGTTGGCCTCCGCCATTGGCAGAGAAGCGAGGGGAAACGGGGGACAGCCACTGCCGCTGCCCCCCGCCGGTCGTCATGGCATGGAGCTTGGGTTGGGCTAGGCCTTCCCCGCGGAGCCGAACAACTCCATCTTGGCGGCCAGGTTCTTCTGCGCCTCCTCGCGGGCGGGGGCCAGGATCTTGCGGATGTCGTACTTCTTGGCCTTCCCGGCCGCCTCGGCCTCCGCGTGCTCCTGGCGGGTCTGGTCCACCATCCCGGCCACCGCGTCGAAGAAGGACCGCCGGATCTCCGTGTCAATGTTGATCTTGCGGATGCCGTTCTCGATGCCCTCGCGCACGATGCGGTCGGGCACGCCCGTGCCGCCATGCATCACCAACGGCACGTCCACCTTCTCGGCGATGGCCTTCACGCGGTCGGTCTCGATGGTCGGCTCCCCGCCCGGCTTGTAGAGACCGTGGGTCGTGCCGATCCCCACCGCCAGCAGGTCCACGCCGGTAGCGTCCACGAACTCCGCCGCCTCGTCGGGGTCGGTCAAGGCCTCCGCCCCGGTCCCGATCTCGCCCAGGCGCCCGATCTCCGCCTCCACGCTCACGCCCAGCGCGTGGGCCGCCTCCCGCACCTTGCAGGTCACTTCGATGTTCTCTTCGTAGGTCCGCGGCCCCTTGCCGGTGTCGTCCAGCGAGCCGTCAATCATGATCGAGCTGAAGCCCAGGCGCAGAAAGCGCATGCAGACCGCGAAGCTGCGCCCGTGATCCAGATGTAGGGCCACGGGAACGGTGGAGCGGTCAATCAGCACCTTGATGCAGGCCACCAGCTCCTCCGGCTCGGTGTAGCCCAGAGTCGTCTGGGTGACTTGCAGCAGCAGGGGCGAGCGCATCTCCTCGGCCGCGGCAAAGATGGCCTGAGCGCTCTCCATGTTCACCGCGTTGAACCCGCCCACCGCGTACTTCCGCGCCATCGCGTCCTGCATCAGTTCGCCGCTGGTCACGAGAGGCATGTTCGGTTTCCTCCTGAGTTGCTCTGAGAAGTGCTTACGTGGCGTGGGGGGGCGTCTGCCTGGCTGGTGTCGGCCAGGAACTGCTCTACTCTCTCCGGCGTGGGCAGCGCCGGGATGGCCCCCTTCTGGGTGGCCGTCAGCGCGCCCACGGCATTGGCGTAGACGAACGTATCGCGCAGCTCGTCCTCGTTGAGCTCCCCGGGCGGGCTCGCGGACGCCAGCGCCTTCACTATCATCCCGGCCACGAACCCGTCGCCGCACCCGGTCGTGTCTGCCACCGACACCTCGTGGCCCTCCACCCACCCCGCGCCGTTCGCGTTCGCGTAGTAACATCCCTGGGGGCCGCGCGTGACCGACACGAGCGCGATGCCCTGCTCCACCAGTTGGGCCGCGGCCGGCGGGATGTCCCGCTCGCCCGTGATAAGGGCCAACTCCTCCTCGCTCACCTTCAGCAGGTCACAGTTCTCTAGCCCTGCGATCATCTCCTGCTTGGCGTGCTCCAGGCTGTCCCAGAGCGATTCCCTCAGGTTCGGATCGTAGGAGATGAGCAGCCCATTCTGGCGCGCCACCTCGATGGCCCTCAGCGTGGCACTCCTGGACGGCTCCACGATCCGCGTGATGGAGCCGAAGTGGAACACCTTCCCTGCCGCAATGAAGGCCTCGTCTATCTCATGCGGGTTCAGCAGCATGTCGGCGCTGGGGTTGCGCCAGAAGGCGAAGTCGCGGTCGCCCTCGGATGTCAGGCTGACGAAGGCCAGGCCCGTGCGCGCCTCCTCGGCGAAGACCATGCGCGACGTGTCCACGCCGGCGCCGGCGAAGGTCCGCTCCAGGAAGCGCCCGAACGGGTCGTCACCCACCTTGCCGATGAAAGCCGACGACACTCCCAGCTTGGCCACGCCGCAGGCCACGTTAGCCGGTGCGCCGCCGGGCGCCTTCATAAACCCCGGCGCCTGTATCAGGTCCACGCCCGACTCCAGGGATACGAAGTCAATCAGCGCCTCGCCCAGGCAGATGACGTCCGCCATCACACTCTCCCTGTCGCTCTGAGCCCGACCGGCGGCGTCCGCCGGTCGGCGCGAAAGGTCTGGCACCAGGCTGTCACGAGATTCTCATCCTGCGCCTCGTGCCTGGACCAGCCGCAGGGCCCACAATGACATGCCTGCGTGCTGCTACTCCAACTCACCGAATGCCGTAATGTCGCGTAGTTCGCCGTACCGCCGCCGCACGTCCTCCCGGGTTGCCCTGCGCAGGCCCTCCAGGCTGAAGTCCTCGCAGCAGTACGAGGCCATGATCGTCCCCACAACCAGCGCCCGCCGCAGGTTGGCCTCGCCCACGTCCCCCGTGTGGGCCAGAAACCCCGCCAGCCCCCCGGCGAAGCTGTCCCCCGCGCCCGTCGGGTCCCGCACCGTGGCCAGCGGATACGAAGGCGCGGCGAAGTAGCGCCCTTCGCTCAGCAGCATGGCCCCGTGCTCGCCCTTCTTGATGACCACGTACCTCGGCCCCAGCTCCAACGCCGCCCGACCGGCGTTGGCCAGTGCTGGCTGCCCGGTCAGCTCCCGCACCTCGGCATCGTTCATCAGGCCCAGGTCCACGCGCGACAGGACCTCCAGCAGTTCGTCCCGCTTCCCCTCGATCCAGAAGTTCATGGTGTCGCACATGCTGAGCCGCGGCCTCTCCACCTGCTCCAGCACCGAGAGCTGTAGCTCGGGGTCAATGTTGGCCAGGAACACGATGTCGCTGTCTCGGTACTCGGCGGGAATCTCCGGCCGGAAGTCCGCGAACACGTTGAGCTCCGTGGCCAGCGTATTCGCCCGAGCCATGTCGTACTCGTAGCTCCCCCGCCAGCGGAAGGTCTTGCCGCCCGCCACTCGCTGCACGCCCCGCAGGTCCACGCCGCGCTGGGCCAGTAAGTCGAGGTGCTCCTGCGGGAAGTCGTCCCCCACCACGCCCACCAGCCGCACCTCCGCCAGCAGGCTGGCCGCGCACCCCGCGAACACCGCCGCCCCGCCCAGCGCCTCCTCCACCCGCCCAAAGGGCGTGCTGACCGAATCAAGCGCAATCGAACCGACGATCAGAACGCTACCCAAGTCAGTCCTCCATGCCGTCCACGCCGTTTATGGAGTGCGAAGTCTCCTGACTTCGCAATGCCGTTCATGCCGTTTCTGGAGTGCGAAGTCCCCTGACTTCGCACCCCCGTCCATGCCGTTTGTGGAGTGCGAAAGTCTCCTGACTTCGCAATGCCGTTCATGCCGTTTGTGGAGTGCCACGTGCAAAGTCCGGTGACTTTGCACTCCAGAACCGGCTCTCTTCCCTGTCATCCTGAGGCGCGAAGCGCCGAAGGATCTAGCGCCGGCCGTTCGTAGGGACGGGGCGTGCCCTGAGCCTGCCTCTGTAAGACGGGCGTCAAGGGCTCCCGCGGGTGTTTTTGGTTTGC
>JBHIEF010000137.1:0-11680 GCA_046760465.1 Armatimonadota bacterium
GGCTGGAGGCAGAAGAAGAAGAAGTCGGCGACCTCCAGCGCGGGCTCTACCTCGGGCGGCTGCATCTCGAGGTCGGGCAAGCCGATGACGTGCGGATAGGCGTTGCTGAGCCTCTCGCAGGCCGGGTCGGCCAGATAGGCCGGCTCGACCTGCGGGTGACGCAGCAGGATGCGCACCAGCTCGACTCCGCCGTATCCGGCCGCCCCGAAGATGGCCGCCTTCATGGTGGGTCGCTCCCCGTTACCGCTAACGGAAACGCCACCCGCTTCCAGGTGGCGTGAGCCAGGGCTCCTGCCCCGAGCGGACCCGCTTCTGGTGTCCGCAGGGGCACGTGCTGTCCCCGGCCCGGATTATGTCTCTCTCAGGCTCATCGTCCCGCGCATTCTACACGAGCCCCATGCGGCTGTCAAGCACGCGAAAGGGAATCCCGCCCGCGGGTAGAAGCATACGGCGCCGCGAGGCAGAGCATGCAGGCTCGATACGTGGAGGTTAGGCAATGAGCTTGATGGGCATTGACGTGGGCAGCACCGGCACCAAGGCCGTCGTGTTCGACCTGGAGGGCAAGCAGCTCAGCGAGAGCTACCGCGAGTACCCGGAGGTCTATCCACAGCCGGGGTGGATTGAGCTGGAGCCGCCCAAGGTCTGGGAGGCCTTCAAGGCGGTGGTGGCCGAGGCTGCGGCCGGAGCCGGGGGCGACCCCGTCCAGGCGATCAGCATCTCGGCCCTGGGCGAGACCTTCACGCCCGTCGGCGCCGACGGGGAGTATCTGCACAACTCCATCACCTCGCCAGACAACCGCTGCCTGAGACAGGCCGAGAGCTGGGCCGAGACGCTGGGCGCGATGCGCGTGTTCGAGATCACCGGCATGCCTCTGCACCCCAGCTTCACGCTCAACAAGATCATGTGGCTGCGCGACGAGATGCCGGAGGTGTACGGAAAGACCTGGAAGTGCCTGCTGTGGCCGGATCTGATCATGTACAAGCTGGGGCTGGAGCCGGCCATTGACTACACTCTGGCCGGGCGGACGATGGCCTTCGACGTGGTCAAGAAGGAATGGTCGGACGAGATGTGCCGGGCGGCGGACGTCTCGCCCGACCTGTTCGCCAAGCCGGTCGAGAGCGGGACGACGTTGGGGGAGATTCCGGCCAAGGCCTGCGAGGAGCTGGGCCTGCCGCAGGGGACTCTGGCCGTGGCCGGCGGGCACGATCAGCCCATGAACGCCCTGGGCGCGGGGGTCATCAAGGAGGGCCTGGCCGTGGACGGGATGGGCACGGTGGAGTGCATCACGGTGGCCTTCGACAAGCCCGTGCTGGGTCAGGCCATGCTGGAGAACAACTTCTGCTGCTACCCGCACACGGTTCCGGGCATGTACGCCTCCATCGCCTTCACCTACTCGTCGGGCAGCGTGCTGCGCTGGTACCGGGACAACTTCGCGGCCGAGGAGAGGCTGCAAGCCGAGAAGGAGGGCAAGGACGTCTACGACGTGATCCTGTCCGATCTGCCCGAGGGGCCCACCGGCGTGTTCGTGGTGCCCTACTTCGCGGGCTCGGGGACGCCGTACCTGGACGCGCGGGCCAAGGGCGTGATCGTGGGCCTGGACACCGGCACGGACCGCAAGAAGTTCGTCAAGGCCATTCTGGAGGGCATCTGCTGCGAGCTGCACGTAAACGTCCAGCGCCTGGACGAGGCGGGCGTCAGCATAGACAAGCTGCGGGCCACGGGCGGGGGCAGCAAGAGCGATTACTGGCTACAGCTCAAGGCCGACATCGCCGGCAAGCAGGTGGTCACGCTCAACGTCACCGAGAGCGGCTGCCAGGCGGGGGCCATCCTGGGAGGCGTGGCCACCGGCGCCTACGACTCCATCGAGCAAGCGGTTGATGTGCTGGTAAAGGAGCGCTCCCTGTTTGAGCCCGACCCCGAGCGCCACGCGGCCTACCAGGAGTACTTCGCCGCGTACGAGCGCGTGTGGCCCCAGGTGCGCGAGGTGGCGCGGGGGTGAAAGGTGTGCTGAGACTGCTGACGCTACTGGGGGCCGCGACCATCGTGGCAACGACCGACCCATCGGACGCGCAGGCCGACGACGGCTCGCGCATGATGATCGAGTACTCCATCCGCGTCTGCGAGAGGCACTTCGAGAGGGCGGCGGAGGAGCGGGCAGCGGTAAAGACGCGCGCCCAGTGGCGCCAGCGGCAGCAGTACATCCTAGAGAGCTTCGAGCGCGGCATCGGTGGCCTGCCCAAGGAGAAGACGCCGCTCAACCCACGCGTGGTCGGCCGCATTGATCACGATGACTACTACGTCGAGAAGCTCATCTTCGAGTCGCAGCCGCGGTTCTACGTGCCCGCGCTGATCTACATCCCCAAGGGCAGGCAGCTCCCGATGCCAGCAGTGCTGGTGGCCTGCGGCCACGCCGAGAACGCCAAGGCGTACGAGAAGTACCAGACGGTGTGCATCGGGCTGGCCAAGAAGGGGAACGTAGCGCTCTGCTACGACACTATCGGGCAGGCCGAGCGCAAGCAGTACTGGGACGCGAAGGCCGGCAAGTCGCGGCTGGGCGGAGGCACGACCGAGCACGCGCACGTGGGGCATCAATGCTGGCTGGCGGGCAGCGGGCTGGCGCGGCACATGATCTGGGACAGCATCCGCGCCGTTGACTACCTGTGCTCGCGCAAGGAGGTGGACCAGCAGAGGATCGGCATGACCGGCTGCTCGGGCGGGGGCACCAACACCTCCTGGACGGTTCCGCTGGAGCCGCGCATCAAGCTCAGCTCGCCGGTGTGCTTCGTGACCACCTTGCGCGAGCGGACGCTGACCGAGATGATCGCCGACCCCGAGCAGAACCCGCTGCCGGCCCTTAAGCTGGGCATTGACCACCACGACATCTCGGCGGCCATCGCCCCGCGCTACCTGCTTATCAACGCTGCGGAGAAGGACTTCTTCCCGGTCGCCGGCGCGCGCGAGACCTTCGAGGAGTGTCGGCGCATCTACACCATCCTGGGCGTGCCGCAGCGCGTGGCCCTGAGCGTGGCGCCGGGCGGGCACGGCTACGACAAGGTCCAGCGTGAGGCCACGTATGCGTGGGTCAACAAGTGGTTCCAGACGGGGGAGAGCGACGAGGAGCCGGCCATCGAGGTCGAGGACGAGAAGGACCTGCTCTGTACCGACACGGGGCAGGTGTCCACCTCGCTGGGCGGCGAGACCGTTTTCACGCTCAACCGAAGCTACGCCGAGTCCGTGCGTCGGCCTGCACCCACGCTCGACAGCGCCGCCGACGTGGAGGCCTGGCAGGCCGAGGTGCGCGAGAAGCTGGTGCGGATGACGGGCTACGAGCCCGTGGCTCACCAGCTCGTCGTCGCGCACGGCGAAGTGACAGAGCGCGGCGAGGTCAGCGTCGAGCGGCTGGAGTACGAGACCGAAGCTGGCATCACCATCCCGGCGCTGCTGTTCCGGCCGCAGGAGCCCCGCGGCGCGGCGATTCTGCACGTCAACGCGGCGGGCAAGGACGCCGACGCCGGCGAGGGTGGCGTGCTGGAGCGGCTCGCGCGGGCGGGGCACGTGGTCCTGGCGATAGACGCGCGCGGCTACGGCGAGACCTCACCCGAGCCCACTGGCCGGGATCGCGCCGGGGGCTGGGCGGCCTTCGGCCTGGGCGCCGTGCCCAACTACACCTACAACGCCTTCCTGTGCGGCGAGACGCCGGTGGGTTGGCGCATGAGGGACGTGATGCGCAGCGCCGACCTGCTGCTCGACCGCATGGCCGACGGGCGTCAGCTGGCCCTGATCGGCGGGGGCTCGGCCGGGATCGTGGCTCTCCACGCAGCGGCGCTCGACGAGCGGTTCGCGGCAGTGATCGTGAACGGCGCCCTGGCCAGCTACTGGTCGTGCGTGGCGAACGAGATCTACCGGCACCGCGTGGACAGCTTCATCCCGGGCGTCATCGCGGAGTATGAGCTGGAGGACGTGGCCGGGGCGATAGCCCCTCGCCCGCTGCTGATCGCCAATGCCCGCGACCACATGAACGAGGCCCTGTCGGCAGAGAGGGCTGAGGCCGCTTACCAGCTCAGCGGCCGCGCCTACCGCCTGCTGGGCGTTCCCGGCAGCCTCACCATCGCCACAGTGGCGGACGGCGAGCGGGGGCAGGCGTACGTGGAGTGGCTGGCGCGGGTCGCCCCGTCGGCGGCGGCCGAATGAGACTCCGTCGCAGACGAGACGGACCCATCGCAGGGATGACATCCATCTCTGACCTGCACGCGCATTCGCTCTGCTCCGGGGACGCGAGCTCAACGGTGGGGGAGATGTGTGCGCGCGCGGCGCAGCTGGGCATCGAGCGCATCGCCTTCACCGAGCACCTGGACCTGGAGCCAACCGACCCTCAGTACGGCCACTACGACTACGGGTGGCATCGGCGCGAGATCGAGGGAGCGCGCAGGGAGTTTGGCGACCGGCTCGAGGTGCTGATGGGCATTGAGATTGACTACCAGCCCGACTACCACGACGGGGTGGCGCAGTTCCTGACCGAACACGACTTCGATCTGGTGCTGGGAGCGGTGCACTACGTGGACCACGCGTATCTGGACAGCGACGAGTTCCTGAGCCAGCCTCAGCGCGAGGCGTACGGGCGGTACTTCCGGGCGGTGACTGAGGCCACGCAGACGGGGCTTTTCGGCGTGATGGCCCACCTGGACTACTGCAAGCGCCACGGGCACGAGGTGTATGGCGGCTACGATCCGGCCGACTTCGAGGAGGACATTCGGGAGGCGCTGCAAGCGCTGATCCAGACGGGGACGGTGCTGGAGGTCAACACCAGCGGCCTGCGCCAGGATCCGCGCGAAACCTACCCCTCGCCGGTGATCGTCCGGTGGTATCGGGAGATGGGCGGGCAGCGCATCGCCTTGGGCTCGGACGGGCACGACACGGATCAACTCGGTTACGGCCTGGAGGAGGGCCTGGCCATTGCCAGGGAGGCGGGCTTTACGAGGTGGGAGGGACGGTGGTTGGTGGCGCCGCCCTCGTAGGGCGGGAGTTTGCGCCGTGTCACCGCGGCGCCGCCGAAGCCATGTGTCATTCTGAAGGCGCGGCTTGGCGTCTGCGATGGCAAGTCGCCCTGAGGAACCTCGCCGTGGGCCTTCGCGAGATCCTTCGCTCCGGCCCGCCCGGGGGCGGGGCGGACGCTCAGGATGACAAGTGATGGCACAGCTTCCGCTGGCGTCGCCGACGGGCCTAAAGCCCGTCCCTACATCCTCTCCGGTGCGCTGATGCCGAGGATGCTGAGGGCGTTGCGCAGGACTATCTGCGTGCCGCGCAGCAGGGCCAGGCGGGCCTGAGTCAGGTCGGCATCGTCGCCCAGCACGCGGCAGCTCGTGTAGAACTGGTGGAAGTCGGCCGCCAGCTCGCGCACGTAGCCGGTGAGGCGATGGGGGGCGCGGGAGCGGGCGGCGGAGGCCACCTCGCCGGGGAAGTCGGCCAGCCTGCGCAGCAGCGCCAGCTCGTCCTCGTGCTCCAGGCGCTCCAGGGGCGCCGTGGCCGGCTCCAGTTCGACGCCGCGCTCCTGGGCCTCGCGGAAGATGCTGCACATGCGCGCGTGGGCGTATTGCACGTAGTAGACGGGGTTCTTCTCGGAGCGCTCCACAGCCAGGTCCAGGTCGAAGTCCAGGTGGGCGTCGCTGCTGCGCATGAGGAAGAAGAAGCGGGTGACGTCGGGGCCGACTTCCTCCACCAGCTCCCGTAGTGTAACCACCTCGCCCCGGCGCTTGGACATCTTCACCACTTCGCCGCCGCGCATCAAGCGCACGGTCTGGTGCATGATGATCTCGAAGTCTTCCTCGGGGTAGCCCAGGCAGGCGACGGCCGCCTTGGTGGGCAGCACGTGACCGTGGTGGTCGGGGCCCCAGACGTCAATGAGCAGCTCGTGCCCCCGCTCGAACTTGCTGGCGTGGTAGGCGGCGTCGGTGATCAGGTAGGTGGTGGCGCCGGTGCGGCGGCGGACCACTCGGTCCTCGTCGTCGCCGTGGTCGGTGGTCTTCAGCCAGAGGGCGTCGTCCTTTTCGTAGGTGGCCGCCAGCTCGTGCAGGCGCGCGTAGACCCGATCCACCTCGGCAGATTCCAGCAGCGAGCGCTCGTGGAACCAGACGTCGAACTCGATGCCCACAGCGGCGCAGTCGCGGCGCAGGTCCTCGACTACGTCCTCCAGCACCAGGTCGGCGTAGAAGAGGTCGGGCCGTTCGTCGTCGGCGTAGGCCTCGCCGTGCCGCTCCACGATGAGCTGGGCGTAGCGCTTGACGTAGTCGGCCCCGTACCAGTCCTGCGGGAACTCGACCTGCCGGCCCAGGGCCTCCAGGTAGCGCAGCTTCACCGACTTGCCGAACAGCAGGAGCTGAGTGTTGTCCGGGCCGTCGTTGACCAGGTACTCGCGGGTGACTCGGTGGCCGGTCCATTCCAGCAGACTAGCCAGCGCGTCCCCCAACGGCCCGCCGCGCGCGTTGCCAATGTGCAGCGGGCCCACGGGGTTGGCGCTGACGAACTCAACGTTGACGCGCTTGCCGCGACCGAGGTCGCTGCGACCGTACTGATCGGGTCGGCGGAGCATCTCGGCCAGGGACTGCCACAGCCAGGTGGGGTGGAGGAAGAAGTTGAGGAAGCCGGGCCCGGCCACGCTGACTTCGCGGACCAGGTCGGCGGGTGCCTCCAGGCGGTCCAGAAGCGCCTGCGCCAACTCGCGAGGAGACATGTCAGCGCGCGGCGCGGTGGTCAGGGCCAGGTTAGAGGAGAGGTCGCCCAGCTCGGCCCGCGGCGGCCTGTCCAGGGCGATATCACCGGCGGCCTCCCGCGGCAGCACGCCGTCGGCGACGCAGCGGTCCAGCGCCTGTTGCAGCAGCGACCTGACGCGGTCTTCTATCATGGTCTCGCAGGAAGCGGAGAAGCGCCGGGTGCCGGCGGGCCGGTCAGAAGTCTAGCCAGATGAAGTAGCGCTCGGCCAGCCAGGGAAAGAAGCGCCATTGCAGCAGCACCAGGACGACGAGCACGCCGACGATCTCGATCACGCCCCGGTTGTAGAGCGACTCGAGCCGGCTCACGCGGCGGAGGGGGTCCTGCTGGCTCTTGCGCACCAGCTCGCGGCCCCGCTCGATGCCGGCGCGTAACTGCTTGCGGGTGGGTGGTCTGCTGGTGAAGACGAACTGGAGCAGGGCGCCCATGGGATGCCGCATCAGCCAACCCAAGGCCAACGCGGCGCCCACCAGCGGCCAGCCCCACACGTAGCTGGTGAGGGGCAGCAGGATGAGCGCCGGGATGATCCCGGCCAGCAGGCCGGTGCCGCAGCGGCCGTGTACGCGGGGCATGCGGCTGACGTTCTCCTCGGTCAGGGGGTAGCCGCGCTCCAGCGCGTGGACGGTCATGTGCTCGGCGGCATGGTAGCCCGTCAGCGGCGACAGGCGTAGCACGCTCAGGAAGATGAGGAAGCGCATGCTCTCGAAGCCCACTCGCCATACGGGCTCCAGGGGCACCTCCTGGGGCAGAGTGGCCACGCAGAAGATGGCCAACAGCGGAGCGTCCACATGGGGGTCAATGCCCCAGAGCAACACGTACAGGATGATGGTGGCCAGGAAGTAGATGAGGGCCAGTATGAGCATGGAGAAGGCCAGGCCCAGATGGCTGCCGCTGCGTACGCGCCCGTTGGACAGGAACACGTCCCCCGGGGTGGCCATGCCGGAGATGCGCCCGATGCCCCTGGGGAGGGGGGAGACGCGGGTGGCGGGCTCGGCCGGCTGGGCATGTTGGTGCATCGCTTCGGGCACGCCGGTCCCTCGCGCGAACTCTAGGCTGTGTTATAATGCAGTGGCGCGGCCGCTCCCGGGGAGGGCGCGCCGGACAACTGGCCTGGCAGGAGGCTGCCGACTATGGGCTTCCACCTGTTCTTCCGCTCGATGTTGGTCCTGACGCTGCTGTTCGCCCTGCTCTTTGCGGTGGGCGTGGCCGCCATCTACGCCCTGGACCTCGACCTGCGCGCCGCCGTCCTCTTCGCCCTGGCCCTGATTCTGCTACAGTATGCCATCGGGCCGCAGATAATTCAATGGATTTATCGGATCGAGTGGATGCCGGCCGAGCAGGCCGATCCCCATCTGGCCGCCTTCATGCGCCACTGCTGCGCGCAGGCGGACATCCCCGAGCCCCGTTTCGGCATCATCCGGGACGGCAATCCGAACGCCTTCACCTTCGGTCATTACCCCGGCAATGCACGCGTGGTTGTGACCTCGGGCCTGCTGGAGATGCTGGACGAAGAGGAGCGCCAGGCGGTCATGGCTCACGAGCTGGGCCACATTGCCCACTGGGACTTCGTGGTGATGACGCTGGCGGCAACGGTGCCGCTGGTGCTCTACTTCATCTACCGCGCGACCCTCTACGGCCGGGGGCGCCGGGACCGCAGTGGAGGCGCCATCGTGGCCGTGGGAGTGGGAGCCTTCGTCGCCTGGATTCTGAGCGACTTCATCGTGCGGCTGTTGAGCCGGGTGCGCGAGTACTACGCCGACAACTTCTCCGCCGAACAGACGCACAAGCCGAACGCGCTGGCCACCGCTCTGGTCAAGATCGCCTACGGGCTGGCCGCCGCGCCCAAGGGCAAGGAGGCCAAGGAGGAGGAGCGTCGGCCGACCTTCGTGTATGCCGATGCCGTGCGGTCGCTGGGCATCTTCGACGCCCGGACCGCCGGCGCGCTGGCGCTGGCCTCGGGCGCCCAGGGGGCCGTGGCCGGCACCACCGAGGCCATGGTGGACGCGATGAAGTGGGATGTGTGGAACCCGTGGGGCGCCATCTACGAATTCTACTCGTCCCACCCGCTGCCGGCCAAGCGTATCCAGGCGTTGGATCGCGCCGCCGAGGCGCTGGCCCAGACGCCGGCGTATGACTTCCCCACCAGCCCTCCCGAGAGCTACTGGGACGAGTTCCTGGCCGATCTGGTGGTGTCGCTGTACCCGCTCGCCGGAGCGGCGGCCGGGGCGGTCATCGCCATCACGCTCTCGACCCTCGGCAGCGGCACGCTGCTGAGCGCGGCGGGCGGCGTGGGGGCCATCCTGTTCCTGCTGGGGCTGGGGATGCTGCTCAAGGTGGGCGCGACTCATCCCACCGGCGAGTTCCCGACCAGCAACGTGCGCGAGCTGGTGGGCGAGGTCAAGGTGTCCAGAGTGCGGTCGGTGCCCTGCACGCTGGAGGGCAAGATCATCGGCCGGGGCATTCCGGGGCTGTTCTGGAGCGAGGACCTGGTGCTGCACGACGGCACCGGCTTCATCGTGCTGGACTACCGGCAGCCCCTCAACCTGCTGACCTTCCTGTTCGGGCTGCTGCGGGCCGAGAAGTTCGTGGGGCAGCAAGTACGCGTGCAGGGCTGGTACCGGCGCGGGCCCAGGCCGTACCTGGAGCTGTGGTACCTCTGGCCCGAGGAGGACGGCAAGCAGACCTGCTGGGTATACACGGCCAACCTGGTGCTGGGAGGCATCGTCGCAGCGGTGGGGCTGGTGCTTCTGGTGGCGGGGCTACTGACCGGCGCCCTCTAGTGGGTCCTCGTCGGGCGCGACGGGTCGGCCCAGGCCGGTCGGCTCGACCTCGATCTTCTCCATCTCGAACAGCCGGTGCCGGACCTCCGCCTTGAAGCGCTTGCGCTGCTCGGGGCTGAGGCCGGCGGTGTAGTCGTCCAGCTGCTGGCGCGTTACTCCCTTGGTCTCCAGGTACAGCTCGACCCTCTCGTCCAGGTAGCGCTTGGCCTGGGGCGTTTCCGGCAGGCCGCGGGCCATCAGCATGATGTAGGCGGCCATCTCGACGTAGTCGTCGTCGAGGGGGTCGCCCTCGTCCTCGGTGTCGTTCTCCACAGCCCCCGTCCCCGGAGCAGCGTCCTGCGGCGCATTGGCCTCGGGGCCGGGATCTTCGTGTCCCTCGGCCGGGGTGTCGCGGGCGTCTGACGGCTCAGTGGGCGCGCCTGAGGGCTCATCCTGGCGCGCTTCCGAGGGCGGCCGGACTCGAGAGGCGGAGACACCCGTGGGGGCGGTCTGGGGCCGCGGGCGCGCGATTACCAGGGCGCCGGCGACCACGAGCACGATCACGGCTGCGAGGAGATGAGCCAGCTTCATGAGCTGTCTCCGCGATGGCTGGCGGGACTTGCCGGAGGATAGCCGCAGGCCAGGAGAATGTCAAGCGACGCGGGCTTCGGCGCGCGGCCGTTGCCACGGCACACAACCCACCTCCGACCACCCCCGCACACTGAAGTGTGCGACTACCCACAGCGCGGCCACACGGGCCGCTCCACCGCTAGTCGCCAGCGGGAGCTGGCTCCTACGCGTCTAGCTTGGCAATCAGACGCGAGAGCAGTGGGTGTTCTTACGTGTTTCGGCAGCTTGCTGCCGAAACAGCGGTTGTGGAGCGTGCAGAGGGGAGGGGGGATCTAGAGCACCACCTCCTGCCGGGACCAGCCCTCTCCGAAGCGGACGTCGTGGTGCCAGGAGAGGTCGCGCTGGCCGTCTTCGTCTTTGCTCTGGGCCCTGGCATCGCCCCCAGGCCGGTGATGTGCTCGGCGATGACGGCCACGTCCAGCTTGCCCTGGCGGGAGAGCTTGCCCTCCACCAGCAGGCCGGGGTAGGAGTAGATGGTGTAGCCATACTTGTCGTAGACCCGCGGGAAGATGACCACCTCGGCCACTCCCACCTCGTCCTCCAGGGTGACGAACACCACCGTCTGTCCGCTGCGCGTGCCGGGCCGGTTGCGGGCCACCACGATGCCGGCCACGCGCACCTTGTCGCCGTCCTTGAACCGGCGCAGACGATTGGTCGGCAGCACGCGGTGGCGCCGGAGGCGCTCGCGCAGGAAGGTCATCGGATGGCGGTCGGTGCTCACGCCGAGCAGGTCCAGGTCGTACTTGGTGCGCTCGGCCGGGGAGATGTCGCCAAAGTCCGGCAGCTCGTCGCGCAGGTGCTCTATGAGGTCGAAGTCCAGCTCCGGCTCTGCCTTGCCGGACAGCGACCCCTTGGCGATGCTCTGCGGCCCTTCAGGGCCACCCTGAGGGCGGCCCCTCAGGGTCGCCCGAATGGGCGGGAGGGCGGCCAGCTCCCAGAGCAGACGCTTCTGGCTGCCGTCCAGGCCAGCGAAGGCGCCGGCGAGGATGAGGTTCTCGATGATGGGCCTGGGCACGCGGGTGCGCTCGCAGAAATCCCGCAGGGAGCGGAAGGGCCCGTCCTGGCGCGCGGTCAGGATGGAGCGCAGTGCCCTTTCGCTCATGCACTTTAGGTGAGCCAGGCCCACGCGGATCTTGCCCTCTTCGACCGTGTAACGCGCCTCGCTGTGGTTGATGTCGGGGGGCAGAATCTCGATGCCGCAGCGCTTGGCCTCCTCCAGGATCACCCGCGCCGGATAGAAGCCCATGGGCTGGGCGGACAGCACCCCCGCCAGGAGCTCGGCGGGGTAGTGGGCCTTCAGGTAAGCCGTCTGGTAGGCGATCTTGGCGAAGCAGCAGGCGTGCGCCTTGCAGAAGCCGAAGCTGGCGAAGGCGCTCACCTCCTCCCAGACCTTCTCGGCCGTTTCCAGCTTCACCCCGTTTTGCAGGCAGCCCTTGATGAAGTCCTCGCGCAGGGACAGCATCCTGTCGGAAGAGCGATCGCCGGTCATGGCGCTGCGCAGTTGGTCCGCCTGGCCCAGAGTGAAG
>JBHIEF010000138.1:0-11545 GCA_046760465.1 Armatimonadota bacterium
GCGACCTCGACGCCTTCATTGACTTCATCGTGGTGGAGAAGGGGCTGGCGGATAACACCGTCAGAGCCTACCAGCGCGACCTGCGACAGTGGATGGGGTTCCTGCTGAGCCGCGGGTGCGACGAGTTCGCCAAGGCGACGCGCGACGACCTGTTGGTCTACCTGGACGACTGCCGCAAGCGACTGCTGGCCCGGAGCACGGTGTCGCGGAAGGTGACCTCCATTCGCAGCCTGCACAAGTTCCTCGTGCGCGAGCGCAGCCTGGAAACGGACATCACCGAGGACATTGACTTGCCCAAGTCCTCCCGTCGGCTGCCTCCCGCGCTGAGCGTGCAGGAGGTGGAGCGGCTCATCGAAGCGCCTGATACCGACAAGCCGGCCGGGCTGCGCGACCAGGCCATGATCCTGACCATGTACGCGGCGGGGCTGCGTCTGAGTGAGCTGCTCAGCCTCCAACTGGGCGACGTGAACGTGCAGGAGGGCGTGGTGCGCTGCCTGGGCAAGGGCGGCAAGGAGCGCATGGTGCCTCTGGCCGACAGGTCGGTGCGGGCCGTACAGCGCTACCTGGAGGAGGCGCGGCCGGCTTATGCGGGCAAGTACGCGGACGAGAACGCGCTGTTCCTGACCAACAGGGGGCGGCCCTTTAGCCGGACGGGCTTCTGGCGGATGCTGCGGCGTCACGCGGCCAAGGCGGGCCTGGGCAAGCCGGTTACGCCGCACATGCTCAGGCACTCCTTCGCCACCCATCTGCTGGCAGGAGGGGCCAATCTGAGGGCCATTCAAGAGATGCTCGGGCACGCCAACATCGCCACCACGCAGATCTACACGCACGTGGCTCGGGAGAGGCTGCGGGAGGTCTACGACAAGGCGCATCCGAGGGCTTGAGCAGAGCACCTGGCGTATCCGTGCCAGATGTGGTAGGCTAGCACACGAGGTGACAGCAAGTGCGTGTATGGTATTGTCTGCTGATTGTGGTCGCCGTCTTGCTGCCGCTGCTTAGCAGCGGCTGCTGACCGGGGGAGGAGGAAGCGCCACCGGAGGTGGTGCAATCGCGCGTGGCCAAGTAATGCGAACAGATAGGGGCGGGGAGCATCCCCGCCCCGAAGCAGTCTATGGCAAGGCGCCCTACTGTGTGCGGATCGTCGCGTGGAGCGTCTCCGCCAGCCGTGCCTCGATATCCTGCATGAGCTGGTCCACTTCCTCGTCGGTGAGCGTGCGATCCTCGGCACGGAACTCCAGGCTGAAGGCCATGCTCTTCATCCCCGCTCCGAGGCGCTCTGGGTCCCGGTAGACGTCGAAGGGCTGCACCCGTCGCAGGAGCTCGCCGCCGCCTCGCCGGATCTGCTCCAGGAGCGCCTGGCAACTGTGCTCCTCGTCGTCGCGCACAACGACCGCCAGGTCGCGCTTGGCGGGGGGGAAGATCGGCAGCGCGCCGTAGCGGCGCAAGGGCTGGGCCAGCGCGGCCAGAGCATCTAGGTCTACCTCGAAGAGGTAGGTCCGATGGGGGATCTCATACGCCTCCTGCACGGACCGGGCCACTTCGCCGATGATCCCGAGGGGCTCGTCCCGGGCCGTCACCTCGGCGCAGCGGCCGGGATGGAAGGTCGGATGCTGCGCCGGTCTGAAGGCCGCATCGGGCACGCCCAGGGCATCAAGGAGCTGCTCGAGGACTCCCTTGAGCCAGAAGAAGTCAACGGTGGTGGCGTCGTCGGCCAGGTTCCAGCCGCTGGTGGTGATGCGCCCGCTGGCCACGGCCCCGATGCGGCGGGGCTCGGCGGGGAGCTCCTGGCCCTGCACAGGCAGGAACACGCGGTCAATCTCGAACAGGGCCACGTCGAGCACGCGGCGCGCGGCGTTAAGCGCCACGTCCTGGAGCAGACTGGGCATGGTCGTGGTGCGCATGATCTGGTGGTCTTCCGTCACCGGATTGGCCAGGCGAATGGCCTGGCGCAGCGGATCGTCCGGACGCAGGCCGAGCCGATCGAAGTCCCGCGGATGTACCATGGCATAGTTGACGGCTTCGCTCAGCCCACACTGGAGCAGCACGTCGCGGGCCAACAGCTCCAGCTGCTGTCGCGGCGTACGGCCCCGATCCAGTTGTCGGGCGGGGTGCAGTGTGAGCGGGATGTTGTCGTACCCGTGAATGCGGGCGACTTCCTCGACCAAGTCTATCTCGCGCTCGACGTCAGGGCGGAAGGTGGGGACGGTGACCTCGAGCGGGCCTTCCGCGAGCCCGATCGAGGGGGCGGTGTCCGCCACCTCGAACTCCAGGCGGCGCAGCACATCCCGCATCTCTTCGGGCGAAAGCTCGACGCCCAGCACCTGGTTCGCTCGTGCGGGCCGCAGGGAGATGGTCATGGGCTCGCGGGGCTTGAGGTACTGGTCCACGATGCCCTGGGCCACCTCGCCGCCACCCGTCTCGACGATGATCTGGGCCACGCGGTCCACGGCGGGGATGGTGCCGGCCGGGTCAACGATACGCTCGAAGCGGTACGACGATTCACTCATCATCCCGTGCCGCTGGGCGGTCAGGCGGATGCTGGCGGGGTTGAAGTGGGCCGACTCGAGCAGCACGCTCTCGGTTCGTTCGTGGACCTCCGTGTCGTAGCCGCCCATCACGCCGGCGAGAGCCACCGGCCGGTCGGCATCGGCGATGACCAGGTCGCGCGTGTCCAGTTGCCGGCGCTCCTCGTCTATGGTGACGATGGTCTCCCCCGCCTCGGCCGTGCGCACGATGATCTGTCGCCCGTGCAGCAGGTCGTAGTCGAAGGCATGCAGCGGCTGGCCGTACTCCCACATCACGTAGTTGGTGGCATCCACGACGTTGTTGATGGGCCGGAGGCCGGCCAGGCGGAGCTTCTGGGCCAGCCAATCGGGCGAGGGGCCGACCTTCAGCCCCCGGATGAGCCGGGCGGAGTAGCGAGGGCAGAGGTCGGGGGCGTCAATGCGGACCTCGATCAGCTCGGCGATTGGCGTGCCGCCTTCCTGGAGCTCCACGTCGGGGCGTCGGTAGGCGACCCGCAGGTTAGCCGCGGCCTCGCGGGCCACGCCCAGCATGGAGAGCAGGTCGCCGCGGTTGGCGGTCACCTTGGTGACCAGCACGGGGCGGCCCTCGACCTGCTCGACCGCCTCGACCTCCAGCCCGGCCATGGTCAGCACCTCGGCCAGCTTCTCGGGAGGCAGGTCAGTTTCCAGGTACTCCAGCAGCCAATCGTAGGGAACGTTCATGGTTTGCCCCCTGGTAATGCCCGTGCAGCAGCCTCAACAGCCCGTTAGGAAGCGCATGTCATTCTGGAACAGGTGGCGAATGTCGTTGATGCCGTGGCGCAGCATGGTCAGTCGGTCAACGCCGAAGCCGAAGGCCCAGCCGGTGACCTCCTCTGGATCGTAGCCGACGTTGGCCAGAACGTTGGGGTCCACCATGCCGGAGCCGCCGATCTCGAGCCACCCGGTCTCCGAACAGACGCGACAGCCCTGGCCGCGGCAGATGATGCAGGTGAGCGAGAACTCGGCGCTGGGCTCGGTGAAGGGGAAGAAATCGGGCCGGAAGCGCATGCGCATGTCCTGGCCGAACATGGCGCGCGCGAAGGCGTCCAGCGCGCCCTTGAGGTCGGCAAAGGTGACCCCCTCGTCCACCAGCAGCCCTTCCAGTTGGTAGAAGGTGTGGTTGTGGGTGGCGTCTACGGTGTCTCGTCGGTAGCAGCGGCCGGGGATGATGATGCGCACGGGCGGGTCCTGCTGCTCCATGACGCGTATCTGCACGGTGGAGGTCTGGCTGCGCAGCAGCACGCCCTCGCGCACGTAGAAGGTCATCTGCTCGTCAATGGCCGGGTGGTGCTCAGGGTAGTTGAGGGCCTCGAAGCCGTGGTAGTAGTCCTCGATCTCGGGGCCCTCGGCCACGGCGAAGCCCATGCGCAGGAAGATGTCCACCATTTCGTTGAGGGTGGCGATCAGGGGGTGCTGGTGGCCAATGCGCGGCGCCCGACCCGGCATGGTGACGTCTAGGCGCTCTGCCTCCAGCTTCCTTGCTTCCGCCTTCCTGGCCAGCTCGCGCTGCTTGGCCGCGAAGATCCCCTCGAGTTCGCGGGAGATGGCATTGAGCAGACGGCCCGCCTCAGGCCGCTGCTCCGGGGGCAGCGCGCCCAGCCCCCTCTTGAGCGCGGCAAGCTTGCCCTTGCGGCCCAGGTACTCGATGCGCGCCCGTTCGAGCTGTTGGGCGTCCTGAGCGGCGTGGATGGCGGCCTCGGCCTCGCGTCTGAGTGTCTGCGCTTCTTCCTGCATGTGGGGCCACTCCTTACCTGCTTGCAGCGGCAACACAGAGGCCCCCGGCCGCCCCTAGGGGCGAAGGCCGGAGGCCTCGCTTGACCACCCTATGACCTGCGGACGGGCCTACCGGTCCGTCCGCCTCCCCGTTAACGGTGGGGGCCGGCTGGGACTACAGGACTCGCTGCCTGGAGCCTAGTCGCGGCGAGACGCCGCTCTTACAAGAAGGAGTCGGGCGAGTCGTTCACCCCGCGGTTCGGGAGGGAACTTCGGCTGGCTGGATCCACCGGGCGCTTCCAGCCCCAGGCGCCCGCTCTCTGGCGTGGCCCTCGGCCGACCTACTTTCCTCCGTCATCACCTTTGGCTTGCGTCGGTTGTCTCTGCGACTGCTGCCGCACGGCCTCGTAGAGCAAGATACCGGCCGCCACGGCCACGTTCAGCGACTCGGCGTGGCCAGGCATCGGGATGCTGACAGTCCCAGCGGCGGCTTCGCGGGCCTTCCTCGACAGGCCGTGCGCCTCGCCCCCCACCAAGAAGCCCAGTCGTTGGGGGAGGCCTGTTTCATGGCAGAACCGCACCCCCTGCATGCTCGCCGCGAGCAGCTCGATCCCGTTCCGCGTGGCCCACTGCGCCAAGTTGCCCACGTCGGGCTCTACCACCACGGGCACATGGAAGAGCGACCCCATCGTGGACCGCACCACCTTCGGGTTGGTGGGGTCCACGCAGCTACCACACAAGACTACTGCCGTGGCGCGAGCCGCGTCGGCAGAACGTATGATGGTGCCGAGGTTCCCCGGGTCGCGCACGTCCTCCACGGCCAGCAGCAGCACTCTCTGACCCAGCTTCAGGTCGGCCAGCCTGACGTCGGGCCGCCGGGCGATGGCCAGCAGGCCCTGCGGGCTGGTGGTATCGCTCAGGGTCCGAAAGACCTCTTCCGAGACCTCCACCAGGTCCGCTGCGTCCGCCAGCCTCCGGGCCAGACGCCGCGCCCTCTCTGTCCGGGCGAGGGCCGGGCAGCAGAAGGCCCGCTCCAGCTCGACTCCGGCCGCCAGCGCCTCTTCGAGCAGGCGCACGCCCTCAAGAACGAACTTGCCCTCGCGGTCTCTGATCTTGCGCTGCGCGAGGGCTCGGCACAGCCGCACCTGTGGGTTGCGAAGACTCGTCAGCACCAGGCGGTCAGGCCAGAGCCGCCTTCGCCTGCTCGACGATCTTGGCAAAGGCCTTGGCGTCGTTAACTGCCAGGTCAGCCAGGATCTTGCGGTCCAGGACGATGCCCGCCTTCTTGACGCCCTCCATGAAGCGGCTGTAGGTGAGCCCGTCGGCGCGGGTGGCGGCGTTGATGCGGGCTATCCACAGCCGGCGGAAGTCGCGCTTGCGACGCCGGCGGTCGCGGTAGGCGCTCATGCGCGCCCGCATGACGGCCTCGTGGGCCGTCTTGTACAGGCGATGCTTGCCGCCGTAGTAGCCTTTGGCGGCCTTCAGGACCTTGTTGTGGCGCCGGCGGCGCACGTAGCCTCGTTTAGTGCGTGCCATATGCCATCACTTGTGGGCGATCAGGCGTCGCATGTTCCTGGCGTCAGCGCCCGTGAGCTTCCCGGGCCGCGACAGGCGGCGCTTGCGCCTGCGGGTCTTGCCCGACAGCAGGTGCTTGGTGCGCGCGTGCTTGATCATGACCTTGCCGCGGCGCGTGATGCGGCAGCGCTTGGCGGCAGACTGCTTGGTCTTCATACGTCCCATCCCACGGTTCCTTCCTACGTCTGCGCCTCGGCCTTGGCAGCCGTCTTGGCCGGCGCCAGTATCATGTGCATGCGCCGGCCCTCCATTCTCGGCCCCCGCTCTACCTCGGCCAACTCGCCCAGGTCCTCGGCCACACGCTTGAGCAGGGCATGGCCGATGTCTATGTGGCGCATCTCGGCGCCCCGGAAGATCATGTCGAACTTGACCTTGTTGCCCTGCCCCAGGAACTTCCGGGCGCGATTGACCTTGGTCTGGACGTCATGCTCACCGGTGTTGGGCCGGATGCGGATGGCCTTCATCTCGGTGTGCTTGGACTTCTTCTGCGTCTCCTTCTGCCGCTTGGTCTGCTGATAACGGAACTTGCCGTAGTCCATTATCTTGCAGACGGGCGGAGTGGCCTGCGCGGCGATCTCGATCAGGTCTTGCCCGCGCTCCTGGGCCTCCCGCCGCGCCTCGGCCAGCGGCAAAATCCCCAACGTTTCGCCCTCGGCAGTGACGACGCGCACCTCCCGAGCGCGAATCTCCTGGTTGATGCGTGGACGCCGTTCCGTTCGACGGAAGTCTCTACGGGGTGATCTACCCCTACGCAAGCAAATCCTCCCACTCAGTTGCTCTAGTGACGTCGCGTCGAGTCTAACATAGGGACCTGGTGGTGTCAATACGCTGCGGCCACCGGGCCAGGGCCACGCTACTGGGCGGACGGCGGCGGGGCCGCAGCCCGGGAGGCCACCTCGCGCTGGGCCTGTGCGATGAACTCGTCGAGGTCGGTGGCGCCCTTGTCCTCGCCCGAGCGCAGTCGCAAGGCCACGTTGCCGGCCTGTTGCTCGCGGTCGCCCAGCACCAGCATGTAGGGCACTCTCTGGAGCTGGGCATCACGGATGCGGTAGTTGAGTGTCTCGCTGCGCTCGTCCAACTCAACGCGCAGCCCCGCGGCCTCCAGCCGCCGGGCAACCTCGTGAGCGTACTCCTGCTGCCGGTCGGTGATGGGCAGGACGGTGACCTGCACTGGCGCCAGCCACAGCGGGAAGGCGCCCGCCACGTGCTCGATGAGCCCGGCGATGAAGCGCTCCAGTGCACCCAGGACGGCCCGGTGCACCATCACGACGCGCTCGGGCTGGCCCGCGGCATTCACGAAGGTGACGTCGAAGCGCTCGGGCTCGTTGAAGTCCACCTGAATGGTGGGCCCCTGCCACAGGCGGCCGATGGCGTCCTTGAGCAGGATGTCTATGGCCGGGCCGTAGAACTTGGCCTCGCCCTCGGCGCGCTGGAAGCCCAAGCCCTTCGCCTCCAGGGCGTGGATGAGCGCCGCCTCAGCCTGCTCCCAACTGGCGTCGTCGCCAATGTACTTCTCCTTCTGCTGAGGGTCGCGCACGCTCAGCCAGATGCGGTACTCGTCGTAGCCGAAGGTCTCCATCATGAACTGGGCCAGGTCAATGACGCCCACGAGCTCCTCCTCGAGCTGATCCGGGCGGCAGAAGACGTGGGCATCGTCCTGCGTGAAGCCCCTCACCCGCAGCAAGCCGTGCAGCGTGCCGGAGCGCTGGTAGCGATAGACGGTGCCCATCTCCCCCAGGCGAAGGGGCAGGTCTCGGTAGCTGTGGACCTGGCTCTTGTAGATGAGCACGTGAAAGGGGCAGTTCATGGGCTTGATCATATACTGCTGCCCCTCGGCATCCATGGGCGAGTACATCTCGTCGCTGAACCAGTCGGTGTGGCCGCTGGTGTGCCACAGGTCAATCTTGCCGATGTGCGGCGTGTAGACTAGCTGGTAGCCGCGCTCGCGGTGCACCTCTCGCCAGAAGTCCTCGATCTGCTCGCGGATGATGGCGCCCTTGGGGTGCCACAAGACCAGGCCCGGTCCTACCTCGTCGGCGATGCTGAACAGGTCGAGCTCGCGACCCAGACGGCGATGGTCCCGCTGCTGCGCCTCCTCCAGCCGCTTGAGGTGCTCGTCAACCTGCTTCTGGCTGGGGTAGGCCGTGCCGTAGACGCGCTGGAGCATCTGGCGCCCCTCATCGCCGCGCCAGTAGGCACCTGCCACGCTCAGCAGCTTCACGGCGCCGAGCTTGCCCGTGCTGGGCAGGTGAGGCCCCAGGCAGAGGTCCACGAAGTCGCCGTGCCGATACAGCGTTACAGTCTCCTCGTCCATCTCCTCGAGGAGCTCCAGCTTGTAGTGATTGTCCCGCTCGGCGAAGAGCTGGCGGGCCTGCTCGCGGCTGACCTCCTGGCGCTGGAAGGGCAGGTCGGCGGCGATGATCTCCCTCATGCGGGCCTCGATGTGGCCCAGGTCCTCAGGAGAGAGCGTCCCCGGCATGTCGAAGTCGTAGTAGAAGCCCTCCTCGATGGCCGGGCCGATGGCCAGCTTGGTGCCGGGGAAGAGCTGGAGCACGGCATCGGCCATCACGTGGGAGGCCGAGTGACGGTAGACCTCCCGGCCCTCGGTGGTGTCGAAGGTCAGTATGCGTAGCTCGGCGTCGCCGGTGAGGGGCCGCGTCAGGTCCACCACGTCCCCGTTGACGGCAGCCGCCACGGCGTCGCCGGCCAACCGGGGGCCGAGGTCGGCGGCGATCTGGGCGGGCGTGACGCCACTCTCGTACGATCGGACCGAACCGTCCGGGAGGCGTATCTCGATCTGACCCATGACCACTGTCACTCCCGTCGCACGGCGCGCTCGGGCACGGCCCCCGCTGCTGGGCGGACCGTGCGGGCGCTTCCCACAAGTGGATCCGCCGCGCCCCGAAGCTGCCGGACGCGGCGGCCGAAGTGAGCGCAGATGGATGGTGGGCGGTGCAGGACTTGAACCTGCGACCTCCTGCGTGTCAAGCAGGCGTTCTCCCCCTGAACTAACCGCCCGAAAGCGCCTGAATTATATCAAGCCCGGTGGGGCCTGTAAAGCGTCCTGCCCAGAAAAGGCCAACCGCGCTTGACCGTCGGCCCTCGCAGTGGCTACAATCCTGCGGGTGGCTGCACGGCCAATGGCACACCTTCAGTCATTCCTGGTTATCTTGATGCTCTGGGCGCCGTTCCTCGGTGCCTTCTTGGTGTTCCTGGCGCCCAGGGCGGCCGACCCCTTGGCGCGGGCCGAGGGTACGAGCGTACAGGGGGCTGCCGCCTTCACCTCGCTGCTGCCGCCGGCCCTGGTCTTCCTGAGCGCGCTGGCAGTTAAGGCCGGTCTGGGCCCGGGCCAGGTGTTCGAGATGCCCCTGGCGCCCAGGTGGGCTGGAGGGGGCGTTGCCGCGTCCTTAGGGCATGGCCGTCTGCTGTGCCTGTCGCTCGTGGCCCTCGCCTTCCTGGCCGCCAACCTCGGCGCCCTGTGCATGGGCCGCCGCAACCCCTCCACCTATGCCTCGATGCTGCTCATCGAGGGCGCGGGAGTGGCCTACGTCATGCAGGGCAGCCTGTGGCCGCTGCTTCCGGTGGCTATGGCGGCAGCATTGGCCCTTCGCCTCGCAGCCAGTCGGGCAGACCGGTCGCCTCGCCCGGGCCCCTAGCGGCCATGGTCTCAATCTCGCCGAGCAACTGCTTAGCTGTCCGCGCGGAGCGCGTGTCGGGGAAACGGTCCACTACCTGACGACAGTGGCCTTTGGCCAAGTTGGCGTCCCCCAGAGCGAAGTAGGCCAGCCCCAGAGCCAGCACGAGCTCGTCCATGCGCGGGGTGGTCGGATGCTGTCGAGCGTATTCCTGGAGCCTGAGGATGGCCATCTGGGGAGCGCCTGGCACCAGGGAGATGGCCACGTCGAGGTAGGCGTCGTCGTGGTGGCCGAGCACGTTGCCCGGGTCGTAGGTGAGGTATTGCCTGAGGTACTGTAGGGCCCAGTTGTGGTAGCGCACCTTGGTGCAGCCGTGCCCCAGTTGGAACAGCAGCTCGACCTCCTCCTCCGTGTAGGTGGGCGGGGGGAGATCGGGAGCCTCGGCGGCCAGCGGGAGCCGCTTGCGCCAAACGGTGATCTGGAGCCGCGTGGTCATCTCCTCAGCCAGATCGGACCAGCGGGACCCCGGGGGCTCGGTGTCCTGGATCACGCCCAGGACCTTCTGAGCCCCCGCCACATCCCCCGTGGCGGCCAGCCCCGCCGCCTGGTAGTAGAGCGCCTCGGCCAGGCGCGTGCTCTCGGGGTAGGTCTGCACGAAGTCGCCCAGCATTCGCACGGCCTGCTTCTCGCCGCCCGTCTGGAGCGTGGCAATGGCCAGATCGAGGCTGGCCTGCTCCAGATGGCCGGCCGCGTCCGTCGGGTCCAGCTTCACCACCTGCTGGAGGGGCTTCAGCGCCCTCTCGTAGCTGGGTGGCTCGAAGGCGAGATATCCGGCGCCCAGGGCGTACCAGGCCTCGACGCTGTTTCGGTCGCGCGCGACCGCGGCTTCCGCCTCCACGACGTACAGCACGCTCTCCAGCATGGCCGCGAAGGCCTGCGGCTTGGGGAAGGGCGCGGTGGTGTGGTGGATCTCGGTCTTCCAGTCGGGGCTCACGAAACGCACCAGGGGATGGTCCACACGGTCGCCACCGGGCAGCTCCGGCGGGGCTCCACCGGGTCCAGGCGGCTTGAGTCGGAGCCAGACGAACCGCGGCGCCAAGGCCTGGACGGCGGGGCTGGCGTACACTGCATTCTGGTAGCGCGTGCAGGCGCTGCAATTGTCGAACGACTCGTGGACTACGGTCGGCCGGCCGCTCTCTTTGGCCTGCTGCTTTGCCGCGGCCAGGCTCGGGGCCCAGGTGATGGTCTGGCCGCCCGCGGCGGGCCCGCTGGCCGCGAGACACAGCGCCAGGAGTCCTCTCTTCAGCACCCGAACGACCCTCCTCGGTGACCGCTCACATACTGGTCGGTCTCAGGTGATTGTATCACAAACCAACGCCACGGCCAACGGCATGTCCTGCGGCGAGCGCCTCGGATGGGCCTCGCCAAAGCGCCCTCGTTGACGCGGGCGCCCTGCGGCCCTATAATGAGCACAGGCGGAGGGGTGTCCGAGTGGCTGAAGGAGGCGGTCTTGAAAACCGCTGTCGCCTTGCGGCGACCGGGGGTTCGAATCCCTCCCCCTCCGCCAGGCCGCGCGGGAAGACGATAGACGCTCGCTGCAGGCAGGCCCTTTGCCAGAGCAGCGAGTTGTGCTATAATGGTGGTCGAGGACGCTGGGTCGGTGGGTCGCAGACTTGGATCACGTGCCGCCACGGAGAAGCGTGATGTCGCCAAAGACAGGTATCCGCTGTAGCTGTGGACAGCGCATCTCGGCCCGCGAGGTTCTCAAGCACGGCATAATGATGGCGCACTGGCAGCCGCTGTACGCCTACATACGCTACCGCTGTTCGCGTTGCCAGCGCCTGGGCGAGCGAGTGGTGGACTACAAGCGCTGGGACCAATCGGAACTGAGGGAATCGGCGAGCGAAGTCACGCAGGAGGAGCGGGCGAAGTTCGAGCGCCTGCCGCCCATAACTAGCGACGAGATCATCCGCTTCGCCAAGGCCCTGGCGGAGGCGGGGGACTCGGACGTAATCTCGGTGGACTCAACGCCCTCTTAGAGCCTATCCCCAAAACCCCAAGGTGTCACCCTGAGCT
>JBHIEF010000139.1:0-11493 GCA_046760465.1 Armatimonadota bacterium
TGTGGGTGATGACCGGGACGAAGTAGCGCTTCTTCAGCTCCTCCTTGACCAGCGTCAGGGAGTCCGGGTCGAGCTCTCGCGGGTTGACGATCATGCCCACGTCCACGTCCAGGACGTCGCGGAAGCCGATGTACCGCTCGGGGTTGCTGAGCGGGAAGGCGCAGGCCACCTTGACGTGCAGAATGGTGCGCTCCTCCTTGAGCTCCATGCGCAGGTGTCCGCTCTCGCTGCGCCATAGGCGCACGCGCCCGGGGTCCAGCCGGCGTACGTCGGTGCTCTCCGGGTCCTCCCCGGCCACCAGCGGCTTGGTCAGCGGCAGTTGGTGTTGCGGCTCGGGCGCGGCCTCGGCCATTCTCTAGCCCCCCACTGCCGTTATCTTGCTGATCTCCGACTGCATCTCCACCAGCTTGGCGTACACGCCCTTCTTCTCCAGCAGCTCCTCGTGCGTGCCCAGCTCCACCCGCTTGCCCTTCTCCAGAACGAACAGCCGGTCGGCGTTGCGCAGCGTGCTCAGCCGGTGGGCGATGGCGAAGGTAGTGCGCCCCTTCACCAGGCGCTCCAGCGCCTCCTGAATCTGCTTCTCGGTGTTGGTGTCCACGCTGGCGGTGGCCTCGTCCAGGATCAGGATCTTGGGGTCGTGCAGGATGGCGCGGGCGATGGCGATGCGCTGGCGCTCCCCGGCGGAGACGCGCGCGCCGCGCTCGCCGACCTCGGTGTCGTAGCCGTCCGGCATGGCCATGATGAAATCGTGCGCGTTGGCCGCTTTGGCGGCCGCCATGATCCTCTCGGGCGAGGCCTCCGCGTCCCCGTAGGCGATGTTCTCGGCGATGGTCCCCGAGAACAGGAAGGACTCCTGCGGGACCACGCCGATCTGGCTGCGCAGGTCCTTGAGCTTGAGCTTGTTGATGTCCACACCGTCAATCTCGACCGTGCCCTCGTCCACCTGGTAGAACCGGCACACCAGGTTGATCATGGTGCTCTTGCCGGCCCCGCTGTGGCCCACCAGGCCGATCATCTCCCCGGGCTCCACCTTCAGGTCAATGTTATGCAGCACCGGCTCGTGGTTGACGTAGCCGAAGGTGACGTCGCGGAACTCCACCGCCCCCTTCAGCTCGGGCAGCGACACAGCGTCCGGGGCGTCGTAGCGCTCCGGCTCGCTGTCCATGACCTCGAAGACGCGCTCGGCCGAGGTGATGGCCCGCTGGGCCCAGTGGCTGATGCGGGTCAGGAACTGGATGGGCGCGTAGAACATCCAGATATAGCCCAGGAAGGCCATCAGCTCCCCGGCGTCCAGGTCGCCCTCCGGCGGCAGCACCACCCAGCGCCCGCCGGCGTAGCGGGCGATGATGTAGGCCATGAACATCAGCGAGGCCATCATGGGCATGAAGATGGCCCAGATCTTCTCGGCCCGGTAGCCGTGCTGGAACAGCTCCTCGTTGCGCCGACCGAAGCTGCCGATCTCCCGCTCCTCCTGGGCGAAGGCCTTGACCACCCGCATGCCCGACAGCGTGTCGTTGATGCGCGAGGTCAGCCAGGACCAGCGGCGCCACAGTCGGTGGAAGATGCGATGGATGACGCGGGAGAACCACAGCGTGGACAGCACCACCAGCGGCGCGGGCAGCAGGACCAGCAGGGCCAGCTTCCAGCTCAACCAGCTCAGCACCACGGCGATGCCGATGAGCATGGACAGCTCGTGGGCCAGTTCCTGCGACAGGTCCACGATGAGCATGTAGACGCGCTCGACGTCGTGCGTGGCCCGGCTAATCAGCGCTCCGGACTTCTTCTGGTCGAAGTACTTCAGCGTGAGCCGCTGGAGCTGGGCGAACAACTGCGCCCGCATGTCGCGCAGCACCCGGCCGCCCATCCAGGCCACCACCAGCCCCCGCACCACCGTGGCCGCCCGCGCCACCACCTCCAGCAGAATCCACACTCCCACCAGCCAGCTTAGAATCCCCAGGCGCTCGTCAATGGTGAGCGTGCCCGGACGTGTTGGCGTCCCCCCGGCAAACAGGACCTCGTTAGTGAAGGGCTTGATCAGATACGGCCCCACCACGGCGGTGGCCGAGCCCACCAGGGTCAACAGCATGGCCGAAAGCACGTGCCACTTGTAGGGCAGGGCGTACCTGAGAATGCGCAGGATGGTGCGGTGCTTCTTCATGCAGGCGATGCAGACATCGGTCCACACCGGCAGCACTCGCCCGCACTTGTCGCAGCGCTTCTCGTCCTCCCGGCTGCGCAGTGCCTCCGGGTCTATCGGCTTCTCTTCCTTCACCTGTCGCTCGATGGCCCGCGCCAGCTTGGCGAAGTCCGTGGCCAGCGTGTTCGAGTAGCGCACCACCTGGTGGACCCTGCCGTTGGTGACCACCTCGAACATGCCGTTGCCCACCAGGTTGTCTATGCGCGCCGCGTCAATCTCTTTGATGGGGATGTCGTGGCGGGGTCGTCCGTCGCCGTCCGGGGTCATCAGCAGCAGGCGCCGCTTGGTGACCACCAGCCACTGCTGGCCGTACCGCCCGTCCTGGCCGATGTCCGAGGCGATGCTGTAGACGATCTCGTCGTCGCCGTCGAGCAGGCGACGCACGCTGCTCTCGACGTCGGGGGGTAGCTCTTCCGGCTGCTCTGGGGGCGGCTTGTCTCGTGCCATGATCGGTGGGCGACGTTCGCGCACGGGGGGTGCACAATGCCATTGATGCACCGTCAGCGCCGCGGCGTACCCGGCCGGCACTGCGTCGCCGACGGTCCCCCCGCGGGCGACACCAACTCGCTGACACCAGCGGACCTTTTACTCCTTTTCCTGCTGCAAGTCAACGACCTCCGCGCAAATACCCTCGCGCGCCCCGCAGCGTGTTCCGCAAGCCGCTTCCCCCCGCCTTGCTTCGCATAGCGGACGCATCCTCCGCGACCCACGCCTCTGTCATTCCGAGGGGCAAAGCGACGGGGAATCTCGGAACTGCCAACGGCCCTGGGGTGGCGAGGGAGAGGTCCCTCGCTGCGTCTCGTGCTGCATAGGGGCCCTACTTCGCAGAGCAGCTTTGGCATGGTGTGGTCTACCTCGCCATTTCCCAGGTTTATTCGGGTATGCGAATATAGCGGTACAATGAGCGCTACCGACGACCTCTACGAAAGGCACGCCGAGATCTGCAGGGCCCTGGCCCACCCGAAGCGGCTGGAGATCCTCCACCTGCTCCGCGAGGGCGAGAAGGCCGTCGGCCAGCTTCAGGCCCTGACCGGCCTGGCCCAGGCCACCGTCTCGCAGCACCTGGCCGCCCTGAGGCGTGCCCACCTGGTGGTGGCGCGTCAGGATGGCCCGAGGGCCTTCTACTCGCTCGCCGATCCCCTCATCGGGGAGGCCTGCGACATTATCGCCCAGGTGCTGCTGCGGCAGATAGACGGAGACCGGCGGCTGGCGCGTCAGGCGGCGCGGCAGGGCGCGGAGGAATGAGGGGACGCCGACTATGTCACGACAGAGGTACGGAGAGCTGGCGGCCTGGATGGCCATCGGCGTCCTAGTCGTTGCCCTGCCAATGGCGGTGGCCAGGATCTCCCGACCCGCCCGGTCCGCGCCGTTCGACGTGGACAGGGTCGCGGCTCACGTGGACTACCTGGCCGAGGCCCTCGGCCCGCGCGAGGCCGGGAGCGACCAGGCGCGGCGGGCAGCGGCATACATGGCGGGCCAACTGCGGGCGCTGGGGTACGAGCCGGAGACCACTTCGGTTGAGCTGCCCGACGGTCGCCGGGCGCACAATGTCAGCGCCCTGAAGCAGGGGGTCTCGCCCCGGGAGGTCGTCCTGGCGGCTCACCTGGACACCTTCAAGGGCTCCCCTGGAGCCAACGACGATGCCAGCGGCGTGGGCGCCATCATCGAGCTGGCGCGCCTGCTACGTGGCACGCAGCCGCCGCTGAGCGTGCGGTTCCTGGGTCTGGGCGCCGAGGAAGCCCTGCCGGGAAGCGAGGCGCACAGCTTCAGCTCGGCGGCCTACCTGGAGGGCCTCAGCGACGAGCAGAGGAACAGGATCGCGGCCGTCCTGGTGCTGGACAAGATCGGCGTGGGCCGCAGGTACCTGGTCCGCTACATCGAGGGCACCTCGCCGGCCGCGGCCGAGCAGCTTGCCCTCAGCGCGCGGCGGCTGGGCCACAAGCCGGTCTACACCTCGGTGCGCCGCTGGGATGAGCACATGCCCTTCGAGGACGCCGGCATCCCCACCGCGTGGGTGGAGTGGAGCCGCGATCCGAACCTGCACAAGCCCACCGACCTGCCCGGGGCCCTCTCGCCCGGGAAGATGAGGGCCGTCGGCGACAGCGTCTTCGAGGCAATCACGACGTGGAGCGAGGGATACTGAGATGCAAGGCCTAACTGCATGGATGCTGCCCTTGGCGATAGTAGCAGCCTGGATACTGCTTCAGCTTGTGATCCTGCCGCGCCTGGGAATCCCCACCTGACTGTCCGGCCACTGCGCGGTGGAGCCGCGCCAGGACCCGGACCACTCCCCGCAGACGCCCGATCTGCCCGGCTCGACTGGGGCCGAGGACCGCTGAGGGGAAAGGAACGGCGCCATGAAGATGGAGGTCAAGCACCTGGGCGGCCTCAAGTTCGAGGTCCAGGCCAGGGACCAAACGTTCACGGTGGACTTGCCCGCCGACAGCGGCGGCACCAACCAGGGCCCCACCCCGCCGGAGCTGTTCTGCGCCTCACTGGCGACCTGCTCGGGGGTCTACATTGCCGACTACTGCGAGCGGGTCGGCCTGCCCTACCAGGGCATGAAGATCAGCGTGGAGTGGGCCCTGCTGGATAAGCCCAAGCGCATCAGCGCCGTGGCCATCAAGGTGGACATGCCCGAGAATCTGCCCGAGCCGCGTCGCAAGGCCGTTTACCGGGCTGCCGAGCAGTGCATGGTGCGCAACAGCATCGTCAATCCCGTGGAGACCATCCTGGGCATAACCTACCCGGACGAAAGGTGACCCCATGTCAGCCGATGCGACGGAACTCAGCCTGAATGCCTCGCTCGATCTGCCCTACGCACAGGCGGTGGCGCGCGTGCGCGAGGCCCTCAAGCAGGAGGGCTTCGGCATCCTCACCGAGATAGACGTCAGGGAGACGCTGAAGCAGAAGCTGGACGCCGACTTCAAGCGCTACGTCATCCTGGGCGCCTGCAACCCGCCCCTGGCCCACCGCGCTCTCTCGGCCGAGGACCAGGTAGGCCTGCTGCTGCCCTGCAACGTGATCGTCTACGAGGCCGAGGCCGGCACGGCCGTCCAGGCCCTCAACCCCCTCGCCATGGGCCAGTTCTTCACAGCGCCGGAGGTCCAAGCAGTCGCCCAGGAGGCCTACGGCCGCCTCCAGCGCAGCCTGGCCTCGCTCGCCGGCGAGGGCGACTAACGCGTCGGGCGAGCCGAGCGCTCCCCGTGTGAGCTGCTCCGCGACCTGCGATTTCCCTGCTTGCGTGCACGCGGCCGCCGTGGTAGCATATCGGCTTGGTGCCGATGCGCTACTACATCGAGACCTTCGGCTGCCAGATGAACGTGCACGACAGCGAGACCATCGCCGGCACGCTGGCGGCCATGGGCTGGGAGGCCGCGCCCAGCCCGGACCAGGCCGAGTTGGTCCTGCTCAACACCTGCTCCGTGCGGGAGAAGCCGCACCGCAAGGTTTTCAGCCGCCTGGGGCAGCTCCGCCTGCTCAAGCAGCAGCGGCCGGACATGCTCATCGGCGTGTGCGGCTGCATGCCGCAGCTCATCGCCGACGAGATCCTGAAGCGCGCCCCCTACGTGGACCTGATGGTGGGCCCGCGCGAGTACGCCTCCCTGCCCCAGGCCATTGCCGAGGCGGAAGCCGGGCTGCCGGCGCTGCATCTCGACCCGGGTCGCCGCATCCCCGAGAACCTCCCCAAGCAGCGTGCCGACGGCCTGCGCGCCTGGGTCACGGCCATCTACGGATGCAGCAACTTCTGCGCCTACTGCGTGGTGCCCTTCGCGCGCGGCCCCGAGAGGAGCCGCGAGCCCGAGCTGATACTGCGCGAGCTGGCCGAGCTGGCCGAGCGGGGCTTTCGGGAGGTCACTCTCCTGGGCCAGAACGTCAACAGCTACGGCCTCGACCTCAAGCGCCAGGTGGACTTCGCCGACCTGCTGGCCTTCGCCAACGACGTGGACTCCCTGGAGCGCATCCGCTTCACCACCTCCCACCCCAAGGACTGCTCCTCCCGCCTGATGGAGGCCATGGC
The DNA here is from genome assembly GCA_046760465.1 of Armatimonadota bacterium. Classification (GTDB taxonomy): domain Bacteria; phylum Armatimonadota; class Zipacnadia; order JAUWAU01; family JBHIEF01; genus JBHIEF01. The sequence continues at coordinate 6,219 of JBHIEF010000139.1, forward strand.
CGAGCTGCCCGCCGTCTGCGAGCACCTCCACCTGCCGGTGCAGTCCGGCGACGACCAGGTGCTGCGCCGGATGAACCGCAGCTACACCTCGGCCCAGTACCGCGAGCTGGTGCGGGAGAGCCGGGAGCGCATCCCCGAGGTCAGCATCAGCACCGATGTCATGGTCGGCTTTCCGGGCGAGACCGACGAGGCCTTCGAGCGCACGCTGGAGCTCTTCGAGGAAGTGCGCTTCGACCAGGCCTTCATGTTCAAGTACAACAATCGCCCGGCCACGGCGGCCAGTCAAATGCCCGACCAGGTGCCCGAGCAGGTCAAGCAGCGTCGCCTGGAGCGGCTCATTGAGCTGCAGAACGACATCGCGCGCGAGGGCAACTCCGAGTTGGTCGGCCAGACCGTGGAGGTGCTGGTGGAGGGCGAGCGACCCGGACACGAGGGGCAGCTCCAGGGCCGCACGCGCACGAACAAGCTGGTCGTGTTCCCCCACAGCCCGCAGTTGCAGGGGCAGCTGGTCCCCATACGCGTCGTAGAGGGATTCGCCTGGGGCCTCAAAGGGGAGCTGGCGCTGAGTGGCGAGTGAGCGGGCGCCAACGCCCTCCGTACACCTCTCCCACGCCCGGCAGGGCAACACCACCGCAGCCCGTTCGCCTCTCGTCTGCGCACCGGCCCTCGCCCTCCTCCTGCTGACGGCCTGGCCCGCCCTTGCCCAAGGCCCCGCCTACGACGAAGCCAAGGCCATCCGCTACGCCAACACGCGCTACGCGCTCTACTTCCTGGACCACGCCTGGACCTTCGCGGTCCTCGGTCTGCTGGCGTTCACGGGCTGGGCAGCACGGCTGTGCTCGCGCGTCCGTGAGGCACTGGCCAGGCGCGGCCGCCGCCCGTGGGCGGCACGGTGGGCCGGCATCGCTCTGCTTACGCTCGTCGCTGCCGTGCTGTGCTCGCCGCTGGCCTTCGTGTCGGGATACCTAGTGGAGCACCACTTCGGCCTCTCCGATCAGCCTCTGCTGGGATGGCTTGCAGACGCGGTCAAGGGCCTGATCGTGATGCTGATCGTCGCCACCCCCGTGATCGCCTTCGGCTACTGGCTCATGCGCCGCACCAGGTGGTGGCCGCTGTGGGGCACGCTGGCGGCCGCGCCGCTGGTGGTGCTGCTCATGGTGGTCATGCCTGTGGCCGTTGACCCTCTCTTCAACCGGTACGAGCCACTGCGCGACGAGGCTTTGCGGGAGCGCATCCTGGCCCTGGCCCACGAACACGGCGTGCCGGCCGAGGACGTCTACCAGGTGGACAAGAGCCGACAGACGCGCAAGCTCAATGCCTACGTCACTGGGCTGCTGGGCACGAGCCGCATCGTGCTCTGGGATACGCTCCTGGAGGGGATGACGCCCGAGGAGATCGAAAGCGTCCTGGCCCACGAGATCGGCCACTACGTCAAGGGGGACGTGTGGAAGGGGAGCGCCACGGCCGTGGTCGTCATGGGGCTGTCACTGCTGTTCGTCGCCCTGGCCGCGCCGCCGTTGGTCCGCCGCTTCCCGCGCCTGGGCTGCACCTCGCTGGACGAGGTCGCCAGCCTGCCGCTGCTGGGCCTGCTCTTCCTCCTGGCGGTCTTCCTGCTGACCCCCGCAACCTGCGCCGTCTCGCGCCAGATCGAGCGCCAGGCCGACCTCTTCGGCCTGAACGCCACGCAGGACGCCGAAGCGGCCATCTCCTCGCTCCAGAAGATGGCCGCCGCCAACCTGAGCCACCCCCACCCGCCCCGCTTCATCGTCTTCTGGCTGTACGACCACCCGCCCACGCGCGAGCGCATCGAGGCGGCGGAGGGCTTCCGGTAGGCACGACTCCAAGCCCGCCGGCTCACTACTGGGGCGCGACCACCTCGGGCTTGACCGGCCTCACCTTGCGCGCGGCCTGCGCCTTCTTGGCCTCCATCAGCGCCAGTTCCTCCTCAGTGTAGACCTTGCGCAGGTCCAGCTTCTTGACCAGCTCCAGCTCGCGGTCGAAGCGATACAGGTAGGGCCCCAGCAGGATGTAGATGTCCTGCCCCTCGACCACCATCTGCCCTCCCTGCCACTGGTTGCTGGCTTTCAGCAGACGGAACGCCTCGCGGTCCTCGGCGGCCTTGAGCTTCTCTGCGCGTAAGGCCTTGGCTTCGGCCGCCGCGGCGGCCTTGTCCGGTACTGCCTCGACCACCGGCGCCTTGGCCGGCTGCTGCGCCACGGCGGACCCCAGCCAGGCGCAGGCCAGCGCCACCAGGCAGAGCAGTGCCAACCCACAGATGGTCAAGGTCACACGGTGCATACTTCATCGCCTCCTGACTTGCGCTGCCGAACGCGCAGCGCATAGGGCCAATCGGGATTGGTGCTGAGTATAGCACAACCGCGCGACCTCGAGCGAGTGCCTACTCCCCGAGGGCGGCGTCGAGCGTGGGGTCATCCTGCTGGCGAAGCCGTGCTGCGCCCGGGCCTGCGCCCGTGGGGCGCTACATGGGTGGCCGCCTGATCTCGATGGGCAACGCATCTTCCTGAGCGACGTGCTCACGCAGGTCCACCACGCTGACCACCTCCAGTTGCCGCTTGAGGCGGAACAGGTAAGGCCCCTTCAGGATGTAGACGTCCTCCTGATCCACCACCATCTGCGTGCCTTCCCACCACTTCTTCTCGCGCTCCTTCTGGAGCTTCAGCGCCTCCTGGGCCACCTTGGGGTCCAGTTCTTCGAGCAGCAGCGGCGCTCTGGGTGGTGGCTGCGCCAGGGCCGTGCCTAACCAGGGCACGCCCACACCCAAGAAGACGAGCAGGAGCAGTCCGCAGACAGTCAAGCTGAGACGCGACATAGAGCTTCGCCTCCTGAGCCCCGCTGCGACCAGCGCAGTGCGTAGGGCCGATCTAGGTTGCCATTGAGTATAGCACATCGGCGTGTTTGCGGGCGAGGGGCAAGTGGACTCGCCTCTCTAAGACAGGTTGTGCGGACTTAGAGGGTGCATGAAGAGCCCCACCTGGCCCCGCCCTGTCATTCCGAGCGCAGCGAGGAATCTCGCCTGCGGCAGTGCAGGCCCCCGCCGAGATTCCTCGTCGCTCCGCTCCTCGGAATGACGGGGCGGCGTCGGGCAGGAATGCCCGACCCACGCGTGGATTCTGGATGCCGCCGTTGCGCGTCCGGACCAAGGGCGCTATAATCGAGCCCATTGGTGCCACCGATGGCAAAGCTCACCCCCATGTTCCGGCAGTATCGCTCGGTCAAGCGGCAGTATCCCGACGTGCTGCTGCTGTTCCGCATGGGGGACTTCTACGAGCTGTTCTTCGAGGACGCCGAGGTCGCGGCGCGCGAGCTGGAGCTGACGCTCACCAGCCGGGAGGCCGGCAAGGGCAACCGCGTGCCCATGTGCGGCGTGCCATACCATGCCGTTCAGCGCTACCTGGCTCGGCTCATCAAGAAGGGGTATCGCGCCGCCATCTGCGAGCAAGTCGAGGACCCCAAGCGGGCCAAGGGCCTGGTCAAGCGCGAGGTCACCCGGGTCATCACCCCCGGCACGGCCCTGGAGGACGACATCCTGGAGGGTCGGGCCAACAACTACCTGGCGGCACTGGCCCGGCACGGGGGCACGTTTGGCCTGGCGGTTGTGGACGTCTCCACGGGGGAGTTTCGCGCCACCGAGATCGGCGCAGACGGCGACACGGCGGTCGAGGCCCTGCTGGACGAGCTGGCGCGCGTGCAGCCGGCCGAGTGCCTGCTGCCCGAGGAGCTCCACGAGGACGAGGCCCTGCGCGAGCGCATCGCCACCGGCGCCGGCACGCACGTGACCCGACTGGGCACCGATGCCGCCTCGCCGCAGACGCCCGCTCAGCGCCTGACCGAGCACTTCCGGGTCAGCTCCCTGCGCGGCTATGGCCTGGAGGACATGCCCGCCGCCATCGAGGCGGCCGCGCACGCCCTGGACTACCTCCGGGCCAACCATTTGGCCGCCCTTCCCCACCTCACCGGCCTGTCCGTCTACCACACGACCGATTACATGGTCCTGGACGCGGCCACGCGGCGCAACCTGGAGCTGGAGCGCTCGGTGGCCACGGGCAGCCCGGAGGGCACCGTGCTGGCGCTACTGGACCGCACGGTAACGCCCATGGGCGCGCGCCTGTGCCGGCGGTGGCTGCTGCACCCGCTGCTGGACCGACGGCAGATCGAACGCCGCCACGACGCCGTGGAGGCCTTCGTCAGCGACCAGGCCCTCAGCCAGGCCCTGGGTGATGAGCTGAGGGGCGTCTACGACCTGGAGCGCCTGATCAGCCGCACCGCCGCCGGCACCGCCGGCCCGCGCGACCTGCGCTCGCTGCACGACTCCATCCTGCGCCTGCCCGCCATCGCGGAGGCGCTCGCGCCGGCCGACGCCGCGCTGCTTCAGGAGCTGCGGGAGCAGCTCGACACGCTCGACGACGTGGCCGACCTGGTTGACCGCACCATCGTGGAGGACCCGCCGGTCCAGATTACCGAGGGCGGCATCATCAGGGACGGGTACAACGCCGAGCTCGACGAACTGCGCCGGGCCAGCGGCGCGGGCAAGGAGTGGATCGCCCGCCTGGAGGCCAGTGAGCGCCGGGCCACGGGCATCAAGAGCCTGCGGGTGGGCTTCAACCAGGTCTTCGGCTACTACCTCGAGGTGTCCAAGCCCAACCTGCACCTGGTTCCGGAGCACTACATCCGCAAGCAGACTCTCACCAACGCCGAGCGCTTCATCACGCCCGATCTGAAGGAGCAGGAGGCCAAGGTCCTGGGCGCGGAGGAGAAGATCGCCGAGCTGGAGCAGCGGCTCTTCTCCGAGATACGCGCACAGGTGGCCCAGCATGCGCCGCGCGTGCTGCAAACCGCGCGGGCGCTGGCGCAGTTGGACGTGCTGCTGGGCTTCTCGCGCGTGGCGGTCGAGAACGCCTACAGCAAGCCGACGGTGGACGACTCCGACGAGATTCGCATCGCGGCGGGGCGTCATCCGGTCGTCGAGCACGCCCTGGTGGACCGCCAGTTCGTGCCCAACGACTGCCTGCTCAACTGCTCGGACACCATGATGCTGATCGTCACCGGCCCCAACATGGCCGGCAAGTCCACCTATCTGCGGCAGGTGGCGCTGATCGCCCTGCTGGCCCAGATCGGCAGCTTCGTTCCCGCCAAGGCGGCCAGGATCGGCCTGGTGGACCGCATCTTCACGCGCGTGGGCGCCTTCGACGATCTGGCCAGCGGCCAGAGCACCTTCATGGTGGAGATGAACGAGACGGCCAACATCCTGCACAAC
>JBHIEF010000140.1:0-11484 GCA_046760465.1 Armatimonadota bacterium
GACGACGCGGTCGGCGCTGCCGCCGTTGCCTAGAATGAGATGCCGCCTCGGAGCGACAGAGCCTCGTCGTCGGGCGCGGCCAGCACCGAGGTCGCGGTTGTCAGGCCCGACCCATTGGTCAGGTAGGCCTCCAGCCATCGGTCGCCCTGGGCCCATTCCACGCGCGCGCCCGCAGTCCACACGGTGCGGTCGGTAGGCCGCCCCGTGCGGCGGCAGATGGCGTTGTCTCCGGCCCACACGTCAGTCAGGTCGGCGAACAGTTCCCAGCGTTCACTCAGCTCCAGAACGCCACCCGCGGTCACCGCCAGGACAGTGCCGAAGCCCTCAGTCTGGCCGCCCAGGCTGTTCGGTATGTAGTCCTCGAAGAGCACGAGCTTGGGCTGCGCGCGCAGCACGAGCCTGTCGCAAGGCCTGCCGCCGAAGGGGAAGCTGAAGGTGGCGATGCTGTGTTCGGCCTCTGCCGTTCGGTTGGCATCCAGGTTCGTGCCTCGCCAGGTGAGCGGCACCTCCAGGTCGAGTTGGCCGGCGAATCCGCAGCCGCGCTGGTCCACATCCCCGTCCACGAGACGGTAGCTGAAGGCCAGCATGTCCAGCTCCGAGCGGCGCAGAGAGCCTGCGATCAGGTCCGGGCCCACGTTGTCGAAGGTGACGAAGCCGATGGCGACCTCCGAATGGTCGCTCGTTCCGTAGGTGACCTGGAAACTCGAGCTCGTGTTGTCTCCCTCGAAGAGGCGCAAGTCCGCCTCCAAGGACCACCTGCCGGCGTCGAGCGAGTCGGGTGCGGCGAGGTTGGGCCCGTCCCCGGGAGCTGCCATGACGCACGCGCTCAACAGGACTGACGCCGCGACGCCTGCCATCATCCTCATGTACCTTAGTGCCTCCTTGCAGTTGCCCCGTTCGGCGGCCCTAAGCGCCACAGCACCGAGCGCGCAGGATGACGTCTCCCGCCACCGGCATGCTGGATGTCCCCGTGCGGATGGAGGCGGTTCCCCAACGGATCGCGTCGGAGGTCGCCGGTGCAGATGCGAAGCCCCAGATGTTGATGTCGCCGACGTCGTCGTAGCCCGGCCCGGTGTAGATCTCGACCTGACTGCCTACGAATTCAACCGCCGGGGCCAGCCAGTCCGCGCATCGGTAGCCGATGATGGTGATGTCGCCCGAGCTGCCCGTGTCCGGCGAGCCGCTCGTGTAGACTTGCGCCGAGCCCTGCAGCGTGACCAGTCCGTTGGCGAGCAGGAGCACATCCCTGGCCGGTGGGCCCGCCGCGGACCAGATGCCCTCCCCGCTTACCGTAATGGGGCCGTCCAGGGCATATACGCTCACGCCCGGCTCTCCCGGCACACCCCCAGCAAAGCCCCCCTGAGTAATGGCTGAGAGATTGGTGAGGACAACGCCCCCGCCGCTGCGGACCTCGATCCCGCGGCCGGTGACCCCTCCCGCCGTGGCGATGGCAGAGAAGTCCAGGGACACATCCCCGTTAACGGTTCCAACCAGGACGTTGCCGCCGGTGGAGTCGGCGGAGCCCCCAGCGGAGATTAGGCACGGGCCCTGAGGCGTGCCGGTCAGGACGACGCTCCCCCGGGCGAGGACCGTGCAGTTTCGATTCGGGCCGGATGAGGCGAAGACTTCCGACTGAATCCGGCAGAAGTTGTCGGCTTCGATGTTCCCGCCGCGAGCCGCCACCAGGAGGGCGCCGCCCCGCGACGCGTCCACGCCGAAGGCGTGTATGTTGCTGCTGTTCGCCAGGTCCATGCCGCCGCCACACTTCAGCGTCAGGTCGGCGCTGTCCCCAACGCCCAGGGCGTCTGTCCTGATCTGCCCGTCATCCATGCGGACGTCCCGGCGCACCCGTACCTCCAGGTCTCCCGAGCAGCGGATCTCGCCACCGTTCCGGACGGTCAGGCCGCCTGAAGCAGTCAACGTCGTGTTCCCAGTGTACTGCAAGGTGACGCCGTCAATGACGATGTCGTTGTGGCCGTACACGCCGCCGGGGAGCGTTTGGTTGGTGCCGGGCTGATAGACCCCGGCGAGGAGTGGGATGTCGCCCAAGGGCGGCAACGTGACGGGACTGGGGAACACCGGGTCGGGCAGCGTTGGGTCGTTGGGAGTGAAGTCCGGCTGGCCGCCCGTGCCCTCCACGATGTTGCCTCCGGAGTTGTCGGGCGGGTTGATGAGCGCGGAGGTACACTGCCCCTGGGGCGAGGGCAGGGTCGGCCCCACGGTGCTGCTGCACCCCTGCAACACGCCGAGCAGCGAGACCAGGCCTAGCACCGCCGCCAGCGCTAGCGCGACGAACACGGCTCCATGCGCGCGGGGGGAGGGCATAGAACCTCTCCTTGTGGTGAGATGCGCCGTATCCTGACTGAGAACGCTGTTCCCTATCCTCTCGCCCGGTTCCTGCCTCTGGCGCGGCCCGTGCCGGCATGCCCTCCTGCCCTTACGCTCTCAGTCCTGGCCAAGGCCCCATCGGCCTCCGACAGGCACAGCAGGACTGTCACCCTTGCGGCGCGAAACCGCAACCGCCACTCTTCTGTTCCTCCCCTCTTGCCAGGTCTCGCGCCAAGGAGCAGACACTCCCCGCGAGCCAGTGGCCGCATCTGGCCTCGCCCCACGCGTCAGTCGCTCTCGCCTAGCGGGGCAGGCGCTCGTACTTGGGGACGGGCCGCGGTCGGACCAGCTCCAGCAGTCTGTTCCAGGGGACCTTGTTCCGCCGCGGCCTCATCTCGGTGACAAACCGCATGGGGAACAGGTCCTCGAAGCTGATCCACTCGAAGCTGCCGGTCGTGGTCACCAGGTCGTAGCGATGGCTGGGCCGCGTGTCGGGGTTCACCTTCATGATGCGGCTGGGCACCTCGGCGCGGGTCTTGAGGCCCATCAGGTACATGATCCACGGATGGTAGGTCACCAGGAAGTGGCCCGTCTCAGAGTCGCGCACCTCGGCGGTGGTGAAGTGCGTGTCGTCAACGCGCACCCAGGGCCGGCCGTAGAGCACGGTAAAGGTGGGCCCCTCAATGCCCGCCTCGAAGTGGACGCGCTCGGGGCTCAACTCCTCGCGGTACACTCCGAAATGGTGCCCGACGGTCTCATGCAGCAGGAGTTGCATCCCGCTCTCGACGTAGTCATACGTGGCGGGCATCTCGTTGACGTCCTTGATCAGTCCCACGCTCATCAGCCGACCGTCGCTGCCGTATCTGTCAGTGGCATCGAAGTAGTGCATGCCCGTGCGTACGTCCTGGCTCCGGGCGAACAGGTGGCGGCTGTTGACGTGCTCCTCCGGGTAGTCCTCGTAGATGGCGATGAAGTCCCATACATCATCCGTGCGCTCGTACAGCATGCGGGCTACGCGCTGAGCGAACTCGTACAGCCCGTCGCCGTGTCTGACGCGGATGCAGGGGATGGGTCGTTCCGGCTGAAGCACGAATACCTCGGCGGAGGGCGACATGGCCCCCAGGCCCTCCGTGGCCTTGCGAAACTCGCGCCCGACCCGCCGCCGCATTTGCTCGACCTTGCGCATCTTGGCGCTGAAGGCGCCCGTGGTCGTGTCCGTCTCGGGGTATGTCAGCAGCACGAAAGCCATCGTCCAGGTGTGGCGGGCTTCTGGCCAGAGGCCGGGGTCGGCGACGGCGCGCATCTCCCGTCGCACTGCGGGGATTCGCTTGTCGCGGCGCTTCGCGTCGGCTGGAGCGCCGAGGGCGGCCGGCGCAGCCATGACCACGAGCGCAACCGCGGCGGCAATCTGTCTCATGGGGACTCCCTTTCTTGCCGGAGGCAGGCTGCGTTTCCCCCGTCGTGCCAGGTCTTCGCGCAGCCCATCGGCTGTTCCTGCCCTTCCTTGCAGCCATCGCCGACCCCAGCCAATTGCGCACGTTGCCGGCCGTCGTGCCCCTGACGGTCAAGGCCGCTCCGCTGGCACGGCCACGGTTCGCTCGGGTCGTTGACAAGCCACGATGCCGCGCCCTACACTGGGGACATCTGGTTGAACCGCCTGCGTCTGGCGTGCAGACCATGCTCGGGGGAGGAAGTCATGCACAGGCGTCAGTTCCTTCATGCTGCCACGGCGTCGGCTCTCTTGAGCCGCGTTGCACAAGCGGAGTCGCTTCCTGCGGACCTGAGGATCACGCGGATCGTCAGCTTCGATCTGCGCACGCGCCGGTCGAAGTACGTCGGCAAGAACGCCGTGCGCGGCGACCATGGCGCCGGGTACAAGGACCGCATGGCCAGGCTGTACACGAATATGGGCGTGGAGGGCCTGGGCCGCTGTTGGAGGGATGAGGCGTCGCTGGCGGCGCTGCTGGGCAAAAACCCCTTCGAGGGCTTCGAACTGGCCTCGCGGCGTATCGTCAGCCCCTTGGGCCCCCGGACGATGGTGCTGTGGGATCTGGCTGGTAAGCTCCTGCAAAAGCCCGTCTACCAGTTGCTGGGCAGCGAGGAAGGAGGGTCGGTGCCGGTCTACGACGGCTCCATCTACTTCTCCGATCTGCTGCCGCAGTACGAAGCACGCTGGCAAGACCGGTTCAGGGAGGAGATTGACATGGGCCTGCAAGCCGGGCACCGCGCGTTCAAGATCAAGGTCGGCCGGGGGCATAAGTGGATGGCCCGGGAGGCGGGCGATGCCCGGGACGTGGAGGTGGTCGAGACGATCCGCGAGCACGCAGGCAACGACGTTCTGCTGGGGGTGGACGCCAACAACGGATATGACCTCGAGGGCGCCAAGCGCTTCCTGACACGGGCCAGCGACCTGCGGGTGGCCTTCTTTGAGGAGCCGTTCCCAGAACAGGTGGAGCAGTGCCTGGAGTTCAAGCAGTTCATTGCCGAGAACGGCTGGAAGACGCTGCTCGCCGACGGCGAAGGGCAGAGCGACCTGGAGGCATACCGGCCGTTCGTTGATGCGAAGGCGCTGGACGTGCTACAGGGCGACATGAACGGTTTCGGCATCGAGGGCATCATGGACGAGGCCGCCATGGCGCGGCCCCAGGGGATTCTGGTCGCACCACACAACTGGAGTTCACTGGTGGCCCTCTACCTACAGGTGCACGTGGGCCTCGCCGTCCCCAACTTCTACCGTGCCGAGCACGACCCGCTCACGAGCGACATGCTCATTGCGGAGGGGTATGAGATCAAGGACGGCGCCTGCTCAGTCCCCGACGCGCCGGGATTTGGCCTTGCCCTGGACGAGGGCAAGTTCCAGAACGCGAGCGTGAACTTCGACTTGAGAGCCTAGAGGGGCTCAATAGGAAAGGAACGCCGGGCAATCTGCTCGTGCTGCCGACGACGGTCCCTTGGGGAGGTGTGCGGCAGGGAGACCGGGGAGTGGCACTGGGCGCAAGCCTGGGACGGCATGATGCCGTTCTACGTCGGCTACCCCAGTCGGCCGCCGGAGTAGTGGGCTCTTGCGTCTGACGGGAGGACGCGGTCGGCGAGCGGCGACGGATTTCGGTGGCCAGGGAGAGGCAGTGGTCCGCGAGCGCCGAGGCCCTTGGCACCCGCAAACGCCATCGGCACTTCAGAACCTAGAGTAAGACACTTGCGCGGTGGGTACCTGCCGAGCTGACAGTCGAGCGACCTGCACCGTCCCGGTCTTTGAAAGGAGATGAGTCACATGTCAAGGAAGCGCTTCTTGCTACTGGTCGCCGCTGTCCTGCTTGCGTCGGTGGGACTCGCGGCGGCCCGAATGCTAGGCAGGGCGCCGGCTACCACCTCCCGTGAATCGGAGAACGTGTTGGATGACAAGCTGATCCCAAACGTCGTGCCTGGTCGAGGGCCGGAGCGGGGGCAGATCCCGGAGGATCATGCATTGTATCAGGTCACGCCGATGAGGAGTGAGGTCGAATACGCGTGGCATGGCGACATCGACGAGGGCGGTAGGGCGGGCAAGAACGTCCGGATTCGCGTGCACGTAGCGGACGGGCCGCAGGGCGCGCAGCTGTGGGCGAAGACCAGATGGGTGGACAACGTTGCGGCAATCCTTGAGGCGCGGTCGCTGACGGACGTGCCCTTGGGTGACGCGGTGTGGTCCGGCGCGGGGTGGGGTGGGGCGCGGGCGGTCTTCACCCGGGGGCCCTTCGCCGTCAGCGTGTATGCCGGCGGGGTCGTGGAGGATGCCTCGAAGTCTTTGGTGGACGACATCGCGCGGGGGATTGACGCGCGCATCCAGCAGTGCCTGGCGGGCAATCCCCCGCCGCCGCCGAAGCTCCCCGAGCCCCTGACGCAGCCCATGACCAACCCGCCCAAGCTCGAGGCGCCGCCTGAGGCGAAGGAGATGTCGGCGGAGGAGATGATCCCGCACATCGTGCCCGGCCGAGGGCCGGAGCGCGGCGAGATACCGGAGGACTACGCCCTGTACATAGTGAGGGAGTCGCCCCACGGAGCGCAGTACAGATGGCACGGAGAGATTGACGAGGAGGGCCGGGCGCACAAGACCGTCTCGATCCAGGTTCACGCAGCAGAGGGCCCGCAGGCTGCGGGCAGCTTCGCGTGGGACGTTTGGCTGAGCGAGCTTGCGGAGCCCTTCGACCCGCACCCTCTCAGTCCTGCCGCGCTCGGTGAGAAGGCCTGGTCGCACGCAGGGGAGGTGGGCGCACGCACCATCTTCACCCGGGGGCCCTTCGCCGTCAGCGTGTATGCCGGCGGGGTCGTGGAGGATGCCTCGAAGTCTTTGGTGGACGACATCGCGCGGGGGATTGACGCGCGCATCCAGCAGTGCCTGGCCGGGAATCCTCCACCGGCTCCAGAACTCCCCGAGCCTCTGACGCAGCCGATGACCAATCCGCCCAAGCCCGAGCCGCCGCCTCCGCCACCCAGCGCGATGGCATTGCAGGAGGCCGAGGACGAGGGCTACGAGATGCTCTCGTTGGACTTGCCCGATGACGCTCCACAGATTGAGGTAGACGAGGAGAGGCGGGGGCGGATGCTGGGGGCGCTTAGGACCGTACTCTCTGCCTTCACAATGTCGCACATTCCCTTGCATTTCGCGCAGGGACCGCGTGGGGCCGAGCTGCAGGTATGGGCGGACTGGGTCAATGACAAGGAGGAGCGGACCGAGTTGCTCATGGTGCCGGGCAAGTCCCTGAGTCTGTACGTGAAGGCGGATTTCCGCACGCGCGAGGAGTTCGTTGAGGCGTGCCGGCGCCTGCTGAAGGTCCCGGAGACGGCGGAGGTCAGCGGTGAGAGCACGGCTGAGGGCTTCATCCTGACGGCTGGCAGCAAGTGGCATGTTGTCGGCAAGGACCAGCACTACTGGTTGGTGGCAGACGACGGGAAGAGCCAGCAAAAGGTGACGTATACGGTGATCCGAGCCGAGATTGACCTGCGGGCGGAGGGAGAGGGTAGGATGTAGGATGGGGGCGGCTACGGCCCACCGCCGGCCGACGCCGCGAGCAGAACACCGAGCACCACGCCCAGCCAATGGGCGACCATGCAGTGACCTCCCCGAGCGGTCTTGCCAGGCCGGAGCTTCTGCCTTCGCCAAGCCAACTCCGCACTGCCCTCCCGTGCCTTCGACCTGGCCCGCCCGGGATAACTTGGGAGCGTCCCACCCTGAAGCGCCCGGCGCTGAGTGCGCGACTAGTTGCCCTTGTGAAGCACGACTGATGCGGCACCCAAGCGGCGCTCCACGGCCCGCGGCGGGCACGGGTGGGCACCGAAGCACCGGTGCCGTCCCCACTCGACCCACACGCGGGTAGTCGTCGCCTACATAGGGGGCTTCTCGTTGCGGGCGAACCAGCTCAGCAACAGCTGCTTCCGATCGGTGGGCTCCTCTGTAGGCTGATGGTCATCTGGGTCTGGGCCGTGCTCGACGCTCCAGCCATCCCACTCCCGGTAGGCGTGATAGGTCCAGTCCCAGTCGTACTCCTCGAATAGCTCAATACAGTCCCGCAGGTAGTCCACCGCCCCCGGCGCCCAGCGAATCGCGCTGAACTCTCCCAGGTAGATGTGTACGTTGTAGGCCAGTTGGAACTCCCGAACCGGCGCCAGCACCTTGCGGAGTTGCTCCTTGTCCCACATGGTGTCGCCGATCTTGCCGGGGTAGGAGATGCCCGTGGGCGAGTTGCGCACTCCCTGATGCGTGAACTCGCCGGGCACGTACATGTGTGCCTCGTAGATCACATTGGGCACGTCCACTGGCTCCAGGTATCGGAAGCCCGCAGCGGAGTCCCACTCGGCGGCCTCGATGAAGATCGGGACCTGGGGGTCAATGGCGCGGATGGCCTTCGCGGCCCGGACCTGTGTGCCCAGGTAGTCGGGCACCCCTGGCGGAGAGGGCTGGTTCTGCACCGGCTCGTTCACCAGGTCGTAACCCCACACGGCCGCGTTGCCCTTGTATCGGCGGGCCACCTTCTCCCACAGAGCCACGTAGTGGTCCTGGTAGAGCGGCTCGTGGAAGATGGCCAGGTCCCGGTTCTCGTACCGCCCGCCCGGCGGCGTATGCATGTCCACCACGGCCATGATCCCGTACTTCCGGCACGCCTCCAGCGCCCGGTCGAGATCGGCCAGCTTCCCCTCGAACCAGGCATCGTAATCCGCCAAGTCGCGGTCAGTACCGACGCGGCCCCAGTTGCGGGTGATCTGCCAGCGGATCACGTTCGCATTCCACTCCTGGCCCAACACCCGCAGATCCTCCTCGCGGAAGGTGTTCGGCGACATCACTCCGCGTAGGCGCGGCAGGTCGTGCCCCTTGAAGACGGGGCCCGGGTCGTCCTGCGGCGCGGGACGCCTGGGCGGAGCGCCTCTCATCACGGTCACCTTGATATCGTCGAACCAGACGGTGCCCGAGCTGTCCTGAAGCCCCAGGGCGAGCAGCCCGCCAGTGGCGTCGCTAGCGATGGGCGAGCTGAAGCTCAGCCTCCGCCAGTCGAAGGTGCCGTAAACGCCGTTCTGGTTCTGCCAGTGCGGCCCTGTGGTCTCCGACTCGTAGTGCAGCATGAACTTGACCCCGAGATAGGGCTGCGGGGGCTCGGTCACCTGGTCGGCCTTCGCCAGGCATTCGAATGTCAGCCGGCACCCGCGATATGGCTCAAGGTCCAGAGGCATCTGGCTCATGTGTCCTCCCGCCGCCTCACCCGCCGGAACCGTCACCCTCAGCGAGGTCGTTCCCTGGTAGCCCTGGACCCACGCTGCGAACCCGGCCTCCGACCACGCCCCGCGCTCCTCAAGCGCATCGAAGTCGGTCTCGAAGACGACGTCGCCGGGCTGGGGCGACGTTGTCTCCTGGCCTTCGACAGCCGCTGCGGCCACCCACAGTGCTGCCGAGACCAGAGCCAGTAGCGCCGCCGGCGAGCAGGCTCCGTTGGTGCTTGGCGGCATGATCGGCCTCCCTTCCGGGGAATGGACAGCTGTCCCCCGACAAACGCCGTCCGAGGTCAGAACGCCTGTCCTTGTCAAGCTTAGGCGAGGCCGGTTGCGGTGGTCAAGGGCCGATGAGACCAGCTGTGCATGTCGAGCGTAAACGAGACCGGCGCACAGCGTGTCCCACTGGCCCCAGAACACGCGGGTATGGGTCGCGGGGCAACGGTCTCACGCCTACTTGACCGGCACAAGCTGGCTCACCTTGTCGAGAAGGCCGGCTGCGGGAAGCCTCGGTCGACCTCCCATCTGGCAAGGTGGAATTCATGCTCCAACACTCCCTCGTCGCTTGCCGTGCAAAGCCTCATCCTGTCGTGGAACGTCGCGAGGTCGCACCCACGGGCTGCGTGCAGGCCCACGTAGAAGTCGGCAGCACACTGACAGCGTTGCTTCAGGACCTCACTCCCTGCGTGGTCCACGGCCGCCTGCAACTGCGTCCGGTCGACTTCACCAAGCAGGAACGGGACGATTGCTCCTGGCCAAGCTACCAAGCCAGGATGGACGAAATCGGCGTGGGTCCGGGCAGAGCGTTCCTGCCTCCGCTTCTGACGACGCAGATGGTCGCGCCAGAGCTTCTTGAGAAGTTGCAGGGCCTCTTGCTCCAATGCCGGGCTCCTCAACCGGCAACCAGCATAGAGCAACAGGGCAGGGATCTGCACTCCCCCGGCAGCGTCCGCATATGGTGCAGAGAGGCCAGCACGCCAGATCGACACCGCCTCATCAGGGCGGTCCAGGTACCATGAGGACACGCCTGCGAAGATGTGCTCGTGTGTGCCTCGGCGGCGGGGATCACCCGTCTGGATACTGTGCTGGAAATCACCCGAGGCAGCAACGTAGTCTCCCATCAGAAGGTAGGCGAGTCCTCGGTTGTGCAGGTGACCTTCGCTCCCCTGCTCTCGATACAGGCGTCCGTATTCGCGGACTGCTGCCTCGTACTGCTTCGTCTTGATGAGGTCCCAGGCAGAAGTCACGGGATCGCTCCCTCCGGTGAGTCCAGATGTCCTTGTCAAGCGCCAATGAGACCGGGGCGAAGGGCGCCGTCACGGCCGGACCTCCGGCTCCTGGTTTGGGGATGATGCCCTCGGTCGGGCGCACGTGTCAACCCCGCAGGCCCTAACGCCGCCCTGCCCTGGATCCTGCGCGCTCTCTCGCCTGACTTCGCCTCGGCGCTTGCCCGGATCTGCACACGTCGAGACAACGGGCCTATCTCCTCGCGCCCCGCCCCCGCGTAGTCCCTGACGACTCCGGCGCTCTCTCACCCACGCTTCCCCTACGGCGAGTGCGATGGGTGATCCCGCAATCCCTGCCAATGCCCGCAGGAGAGCGCCGACCGCACAGGTGATCGCTGGCCACCCGAGGAAGTGGTGAGCAATGCCCACAGCCAGAGGTGATCGTCCACGCACGGTCGCCGTGTGCTGGTGGCGTTGCTCCGCCTCGATGATCGCCGGGCGGAAGCCGGATCGCCTAGTGCCGAGGCCATCAGGAGCAGCGCATCCGCAGCCTGCGTGAGCGCAGGAGCGACTGAGGCTGCGCACGGTGCGCTGAGGCCGGCGCGCAACACGCCTCTCAGCATGGAGGACATGCCATGGGGAGAGCCCTGAAGATGGCACCGTTTGCCGTGCCGGTGCTGGCCCTGGCGGCCTACGTCTGCTTCGGTCAGGAGAAGGCGCCCCCGAGGGATCGCATTCCCCGGGTCCGTCCGCCGGAGGAAGTGCGGGCCATTCTGCCCACGCCCGGCCTCGTCTACCACCGATGGCTGGTCGGAGAGGGCAACCACCTCTTCCGGGCCGGGGCGGACGGCGCTGACGAGGTTCGGCTAACCAGCGACTCCAACTGCCGCGACCCGCGCTGGTCGGCCGACGGGGTCAACATCGCCTACATGTGGGGCACTGCCTCGGCAGGCGTGCAGCTCCACGTCATCCGTGGGGACGGATCCGGCGACCGCCTGGTCCCGACGGGCGACCTGGACCCCATGTACCCGGCCTGGTCTCCGGACGGGGAGCTGCTGGCCTTCACAGGCGAGGGCGACATCTGGGTGGTGCGGCCCGACGGCACCGGTCTCACGCAACTCACCGACACGCGCTGGACGGACAGCCGCCCCGACTGGTCGCCCTCGGGGTACAGCATCGTCTACGAGCACCC
>JBHIEF010000141.1:0-11310 GCA_046760465.1 Armatimonadota bacterium
GCGCGAGCACGTGCGGCCGAGTCGGCCGGCGCCGCCGTGGCCGACCCCTGCTCGGGGGAGTCCTGCGGCCCCCGCAGAACGCCGACGGGTACTGACAGAGCTACGGTGAGGGCGCCGCCCACGCCCAGTAGCCAGAGCAGTCGCGCTTGTCTCGACATGGTCCTCCTCGCTTTCCGTGGTGATTACCGACAAGAGTCCGTGTGGCGGCCGCGAAGTCCTGCGGGGCCGCCGCTACCACAGGTCCCGCACGAAGCGGCGTGGTCCCCTGGTGCTGCGCTGCACTCGCAGAGGGCGGGCACCTCGCCTGCCACTCCGCGCGGAAACGCCATCACCCACTGCCCTACCCCCGATACGTGACCCAGATGGGTGACGACCACGCCATCTGCTCGTCCTCCTGCTGGACACGGACGTAGTAATAGTAGCTTTGGCCGCGCTGCATCTCGTTGTCTCGGTACCTGAAGTCGGCCGCGGCCGTGGGGACACTGGTCGAGTAGACGTACTCGTTGTTGCGGACCACGTCAATCTCCGTAAGCGGCGCCGTGCCCACAATGGCCACATCCATCACCACTGGGGACTCGGCCTCGATGGCGTCACCCATCATGGCATCGCCGATGCGGACGTCCAGGATGATGTTCTCGGTGGCCGCATAGGTGTGACGACTCTTCAGAGCCTCGAAGATGCTTTGGCGGCTCAGGTCCCTGGCGTAGACGGCGGCGTAGGAGATGTGTGTGGATCGGTGGTCGGAAGCGGCGATGAAGCCCACCTTGTACCCCTTCGCCAGCGCGCTCCACGCGTAGCCAGCTGCGTACTTGTCGCCCCTGCCTCTCTTGGGCCGTGCCTTGGGAGCGCCGGCGGTCTCGTAGGAGAGCCGACAGCCTTGGTATATCTCCATCACCGGCTGGAGGTCGGGGTCGTGGTAGGTCCAGTCCGTGCCGCCGCCACCGGCGATCGTATGCGGAATGGTGATCACTTCCTGGCCTCGTATCCTCTCCCACAGGCTCGGCGTGTCGGTCTTCAGCACCTCTCCACCCTTCGCCGTGAGCCTCGGAGTCACCCGGTAGCCGCGCTTGAGGTTGACGATGTTGCGGTGCCCGATGGGCCAGGGGATGCTGCGCTCGTACGCGAAC
Source organism: Armatimonadota bacterium (assembly GCA_046760465.1). Classification (GTDB taxonomy): domain Bacteria; phylum Armatimonadota; class Zipacnadia; order JAUWAU01; family JBHIEF01; genus JBHIEF01. The sequence goes on from JBHIEF010000141.1 coordinate 1,128, forward strand.
AGCGGCGCGAAATGCCCCGGGACGTGGAACACGTCCGCCAGCTTCTGGGTGAGCCACCAATGGTAGTCCGAGTTGCCGTAGCTGTGGTCGGTGGTGGTGATGAAGTCCAAGGCGGCCGCGTCTAAGCCGTAGCGATACATGTCCAGTACGGAGCCGTCCCACACACCGTCCCCCGATATCTCTGTGTGCCGGTGCAGGTCACCCCAGTAGAGGTCGAGCCGCCCCTTCGGCGTTGGCATCTCGTGGCGCACATGGCGGCTCTTGGGCAGGTCCACGGCCACAACGGGTGACGCGGTCCTCAACCTCGGAGGCCCGACGGGTGCAGACGATGCAAGGCTGCCCACGTGGACGTTGCTGTTGATGCTGTTCTGCTTCTGTAGCGTGCGTCCGTCTCCCGCCCAAGCGATGCGCAGGCGCTTCTCGGAGTCGAGCACCCCGCGGATGCGCTGCTGGTTCCGGCCGCCGCTGTTGGGGATGGCCATCGGTTGGGACCAGCCCTCGTCCCCCAGGCACGCGGCAAAACCGGCCCACGCCCTGATGGGACGGTCGCCGCCGGGCGGGTTCTCCCGAGGATTGTGCCGGAACAGCACCCACAGCCGTCCGCTGCCATCTGCCACCAGCGCGGGAAACTCCACGGCATCCCGCAGGGGCGGTGCCAGGGCGTCGTTAAAGTCGGCCACAGGCTCCAGCAGCTGGGCGCCGTCCCAGCAACGGATGCCGATTCGCGTTACCCGGTGCAGGCCGCCCATGAGGTTGATGCCTGGGCGCATCTCGTCCAGGCGCTCGAGAGTCTCCCGCTTCCACGCGCCCGACCTGAAGCCGCCGTCGCCCGGCCGGTCCTTGCCCCAGTCCGTGCCGCCGTCGTCCCAGGCAATCCAGATCCGGTCTCGGCCGTCGGCCGCCACGGCCGCATGGGCCTCGAACGCATCGCTGGCGGCGATGAGCAGAGCCTCGGTGAGCTCTCCCCCGCGCACGGATCGCATCAGCACGTCGTAGGAGCCGTGCCGGTAAGAGTCCCAGACCACGTAGATGCGGTTGGCGCTGTCTATGGCGATGGCGGGATCCCAGTCGTTGGCGGGGTCTGTGGTGATGCGGGTCTCCTTGCTGCTGTCCAGCCGCTTCAGGAAGATATCGAAGTTGCCGTCTCGGTAGCCTTGCCAGCACAGCCAGACACGGCCGTCGCGGTCAACGGCGAGGCGATGGTGGACATCCGGGCCGGCGGACTTGGTCATGCGTCGCGGCTTTGACCACCTCCCCCCGGAGCGCCATCTGGCCACCAGCTCCCAATTCCCGCCGATGTTCTCTGCCCACACCAGCACCAGGCGGCCACGTCCGTCCACGGCCGCCTCGACGCGGTAGGCGTCCTTGCTCCCTCTGGTAACTGTCTCGGTGGGCACCCAGCCCTGGCCGTCCCACTCGCGCAGCATGATCGCGTCGCCGGGCACGGCCGTGTCGTGGGACACCCAGGCAACGTAGATGCGTCCGTCGGGGCCGGCAGCGATAGATGGGAAGTCGTCTTCGGTCGGCTCCGAAGTCAATGCGGTCACATCGGAGACCTGGGCTAGCGTCGGCTGGGCCGCGCAGACCACGGCGGCTAGGGCCCACGCTGAGAGTGCGAAGATGCCGTCACTCGGCCTCATTCCCTGCGCTTCCCCCTTCCCGGACAACTCAGGTGTGGGCCAGTCTTCGCCCCTCAAGCACACACACCTCTGTGTCCATCGTGTGCCGACCTCATCCTCGCCTGAACAGCCGAGCGCAAGCCATTTCCGAGTCCCTCCCTGACGCAGGCCGGCCCCACTTTTGTGGGCGATGGTACGCGCCGCGACAGAGGACTCCGCCCCACATTGCCCGAACAACTGGCCAACGATTTCTCATCGGCCTGCCAGGCCAGCGTGAAGGGGCGGGCAGAGCCGGTAAGGGGAGAGCGCCAATGAAGGCCTCGAGACTAGACCGCCGCGACTTCCTGAAGCGCGCGGGAACCGCTGCCCTGGCCGGGGCCCTGCCGGCCGAGGCCGCCAACTCGTCGAACGAGCGGCCCAACGTCGTGGTCATCCTGACCGACGACCAGGGCTGGGGCGACCTCAGCGTGCATGGCAACACCAACTTGCAGACCCCCAACGTTGATTCCCTGGCTCGTGACGGCGCCCTCTTCGACCGCTTCTTCGTCTGCCCTGTCTGCGCGCCGACGCGCGCCGAGTTCCTCACTGGTCGCTATCATCCGCGCGGCGGCGTGCACGGCGTGACCACTGGAGCCGAGCGCCTGAACGTTGACGAGACCACGATCGGCGACACCTTCAAGGCGGCTGGGTACGCTACCGGCGCCTTCGGCAAGTGGCACAACGGCACGCAGTATCCCTACCACCCCAACGCCCGCGGGTTCGACGAGTTCTATGGGTTCTGCTCCGGCCACTGGGGGCACTACTTCGACCCGGTCCTGGAGCACAACGGACGGATCGTGCGGGGCAAGGGCTTCATCATTGACGACCTGACCGATCGCGGCCTGGCTTTCATCGAGCAGAACAAGGACCGACCCTTCTTCTGCTACCTGCCCTACAACACCCCGCACACGCCGTTCCAGGTGCCGGACCGCTTCTGGCGGAAGTTGAAGGACCACCCCATCGAGATGCGAAACCGCGATGCCGACAAAGAGCATCTTGACAGCACGCGCTGCGCGCTGGCCATGTGCGAGAACATTGACTGGAACGTGGGGCGCATTCTGCGCAGGCTCGACCGGCTGAAGCTCTCGCAGAACACCATCGTCATCTACTACAGCGACAACGGGCCGAACGGCTGGCGCTGGAACGGCGGCATGAAGGGGCGCAAAGGCTCGACCGACGAAGGCGGCGTCCGCGTGCCGTGTTTGGTCCGATGGCCCGGCCACATCCGGCCGGGGACGCAGATTCCCCAGATCGCCGGCGCCATTGACCTGCTGCCCACGTTGGCCGACATGGCCGGCATCCCACTCGTCGGCACCAAGCCGCTCGACGGCGTCAGCCTGAAGCCGCTGCTCTCCGGTACGGCCGAGGAATGGCCCGATCGGATGATCTTCACGCATCAGCGGGGCCGGGTCAGCGTCCGCACGCAGCAGTACCGGCTGGATCATACGGGCAAGCTGTTCGATATGACCAGCGATCCGGGGCAATACCAGGACGTATCCAAGCAGAAGCCGGAGGTGGCCGCAGACCTGTCCAGGGCCGTGGCTCAGTGGAGGGATGAGGTGCTGCCGCAGCCTCTCAAGGACGATCGGCCCTTCCCCGTGGGGTACCCGGTGTTCCCCTCCACGCAACTCCCGGCTCGCGACGGCGTGCCTTCCGGGAACGTCCAACGAAGCGCCCGGGCGCCCAACTGCTCCTACTTCACGAACTGGGTGAGCGTGGACGACAGAATCACCTGGGATGTCGAGGTGGCCACGAGCGGAAGCTACGAGGCCCTCGTGTACTACACCTGTGCCAAGCAGGACGTCGGCTCCACGGTTGAGTTGAGTCTCGGTGGAAGTCGGATCCAGGCAAAGGTCGCCCGGCCGCACGATCCGCCGTTGGTTGGCGCGGCGCACGATCGCGTGCCACGAGGCAGTGAGTCCTACGTCAAGGACTTCCGGCCGCTGCGCTTGGGGGTGCTGCGCCTGGCAAAGGGCCGCGGCCAGTTGACCCTCCGCGCACTGGACGTCGCCGGCAAGCAGGTGATGGATGTGCGCAGCGTCATGCTCACCCTGGTGCCGGCCACCTAAGCGGGCCAGCCGCAGCCTGAGGCCCGGAAACGCGGAGGGCACTGCGGCTCATGGCGAGAAGGCCACGTCCAAGCGGTCGGAGGCGGCCTCCCGTCGGGGAGGGGCTTGGCGCGCAGCCGGCCGATCCTACACGCCCCCCAAGCAAAGCACGGAGGGAGAGACGCATGATGAGGGAGTCGCTGACAGGGCCTTTCGTAACCAGCCTCGCCGCCGCAGCAGCCGAGGCGGGCGAGTCTGGATTCGTCTCGCTCTTCAACGGCCAGGACCTTACCGGCTGGGAGGGCGACCCCGACCTGTGGTGCGTGGAGGACGGCGCCATCACCGGCCAGTTGCGCGAGGGCCAGGAATTGCCCTTCAACAAGTTCCTCATCTGGCGCGGCGGCGAGCCGAGGAACTTCGAGCTGCGCATGAGCTTCTGGCAGCATGGCAACAACTCCGGCATCCAGTATCGCAGCCGCGAGCTGACCGAGGTGGGGCCCTTCTCCCTCGGCGGATACCAGTGCGATGTCCACCCCAATCCGCCCTACAACGCCCAGCTCTACGACGAGCGCGGCCGTGGGATCGTGGCCATGCGCGGGCAGAAGGTGCTGCTGGCGGAGAACGGCGACAAGTGGCTCATCGGCACGACCGGGCCGGTCGAGCCGATCCCGAACGATGAGTGGCACGAGTTCACCGTGATCGCGCGAGGCAACCACCTCATCCACAAGATTGACGATCAGTTGGCCGTCGAGGTGTATGACCACGACCCCCAGAAGCGGGCACTCGAAGGCGTTCTGGGCATCCAACTACATGGCGGCCCGCCGATGAAGGTGCAGGTGAAGGACATCTGGCTCAAGGTCCTGCCCGATGGCGGTGTCCTGAGCCCGGAGGAGACGCCGCTGCCGCCCGACGCGACCAGGATCGAGTGACTCCGCGTAGCGTCGCAGGGACAAGTGCAACTGAGCGACGGTCCGTGCAGATGGCCCAGCCTGTCACGGCCGGAACCGCATTCTGTAGCGGCCCGGAACGCACTTGACCTGCACAAGCAGTCTCGTGGCCCCTTGCCCCGCGCATGGGGTATAATCGGATTGGCGACTGTGGTCACCTGAACCCAAGGTCACGACCATGAACAACGCCAGAAGCGCACACCTCTGGGTGTGGGGAGTGCGGGTGTTGGTGACGGGGCTGGTGCTCCTCTGGGCGCCCGGCACGATGGTGGCGGCTCAAGCAGTCGTGGCCCCCTTCGAGCGCGCCGACTGGGCCGTGCCGGTCAGCCCCATTGACGCCCGGGTGCTGTCCACGCTCCGAGAGCGGGGAATAGAGCCGGCGAACCCGTGTTCGGACGCAGTCTTTCTCAGACGCGTCTACTTGGACGTCATCGGCACCTTGCCCGAGCCCCTCGTCGTGCGAGCGTTCCTGGCGAGTCGTCGCCCCGACAAGCGCGCGGCGCTGGTTGATGCTCTGCTCGAGAAGGACGAGTTCGCCGACTACTGGGCCCTGAAGTGGTGCGACGTGCTACGGGTCAAGGCGGAGTTCCCCATCAACCTGTGGCCCAACGCCGTGCAGGCCTATCATCGCTGGATCCACGATGCCGTGCGCGAGAACAAGCCCTACGACGAGTTCGCGCGCGAGCTGCTGACCTCCAGCGGCAGCAACTTCCGGGTGCCACCGGTCAACTTCTACCGAGCCGTCCAAGGGCGGGAGCCCGCCGCCATCGCCCAAGCGGTGGCCTTGACCTTCATGGGGTCGCGCCTGGAAGGCTGGCCCCAGGACCGCCGTGCCGGCATGGAAGCTCTCTTCTCACGCGTGGCCTACAAGAGCACGGCCGAGTGGAAGGAGGAGATCGTCTACCTCGATCCGTCCGCCACCGACCCCCTACAGGCAGTGTTGCCCGACGGCTCCAAGGTGCGGGTCGAGCCCGGCCAGGATCCCCGCCAGGTCTTCGCCGACTGGCTGATCACGCCAGACAACCCGTGGTTCACCCGCTGCATCGTCAACCGTGTCTGGTCCTGGTTGTTCGGTCGCGGCATCGTCCATGAGCCCGACGACATCCGGCCGGACAACCCCCCAGTGCACCCCGAGTTGCTGGCGTACCTCGAGGAAGAGCTGGTCAAGGCGGACTACGACCTGCGGCACCTCTTCCGCCTGATCCTCAACTCCCGGACCTACCAGCAGTCGCCGATTCCGCAGAGCGACCATCCCGAGGCCGAGGCCCTGTTCGCACAGTATCCCGTTCGCAGGCTGGACGCCGAAGTGCTGATTGATGCCCTGTGCTGGATTAGCGGCACTCAGGAGAGCTACTCAAGCGCCATTCCGGAGCCGTACACGTTCATCCCTGAACGCCAGCGGACCGTCGAGCTGGCGGACGGCAGCATCACCAGTCAGTTCCTCGAGATGTTCGGCCGCCCCCCTCGCGATACCGGCCTGGCGGCCGAGCGCGACAATGAGCCCACGGACGCCCAGCGGCTGCACTTGCTCAACTCGAGCCACATCCAACGCAAGATCCAGCGCAGTTGGCGGCTCAAGGGCCTGATCCGACTCGCCAGAGGGAACCGTCAAGCCCTGATCGGGTCACTTTACGTGAACATCTTGTCGCGGCACCCGACCCAGGACGAACTGGCCGCCGCGGAGGCCTACTTCCAGACCGGTGACGTGAACCTCCAGCAGGCCACCACGGATCTGGCCTGGGCGCTGATCAACACCAAGGAGTTCCTGTACCGACATTGAGCCAGTGGGAGGCCGCCCCGCGCGGCCGTCCCGTGGCGAGCGAGGGAACGACCATGAGTGAGCAATGGAGCGCGAGAGCCGTTAGTCGGCGCGAGGCGATCAAGCGGGGGCTCCTCGGAGCTGCCGGACTGGCACTGTTCGACCCGATCGGTGCCCTCACGAGGCCCGCGGCCGCGCAGGCGCAGGCCAAGTCGGTGATTCAGATCTGGATGTGGGGCGGCCCGTGCCATCTGGACACCTTTGATCCCAAGCCGGAGGCGGGCTACGACTACTGCGGCCCCCTCGACAAGGCCATCCCCACCAATGTGGACGGGATACAGGTCGGCGAGCTGCTCCCCCTGTTGGCCCAGCAGGCCGACAAGTACTCCATCATCCGCAGCATGACCCACGGCGTGAACGCCCACGAGACGGCATCGTACATCGTGCAGACCGGCCGCCAGCCCGGCAGACTCGTGTATCCCTGCGCCGGGGCCGTCGTGTCGCTGTTCAAGGGATACGATCACGGCTACGAGGGGATGATCCCGCCCTACATCGTGCTGACGCAGCCTCAGGGCCGTTTCTCCGAGGCAGGCTTCCTGGGGCAGCGGTACAAGCCCTTCGCCACGGGCGGCGACCCCAACCAACAGCGCTTCGTCGTGGAGGGCGTCGTTGCGGAGGGCATTTCCGACCAGCGCCAGCGGGACCGGCGCGAGTTGCTCCATACGCTCGACTCGCTGGGCCGGGCCATGCCGGCGAACCCGCACCTAGCAAAGCACGACCGCTGTGAGGAGAGAGCCTACGATCTGATACTCGGCGACGCCAGGAAGCTGTTCGATCTGTCGGAGGAGTCCGACGAGACTCGAGAGGAGTACGGCCACAACACCTTCGGCCAATCCTGCCTGATGGCGCGGCGGCTGGTGGAACACGGCATGCCCTACATCACCATCAACTACAAGGGGTGGGACACGCACAAACGGCACTTCGAGACCATGCGCCGCAGGCTGCCGGAGATGGACCGGGGCATGGCTACGCTGTTGCGCGACCTGGCCGACCGTGGCCTGCTCGACAGCACGATCGTCTGGTGGAGCGGCGAGTTTGGGCGGCGCCCCAAGGTGCAATGGGACCCGCCCTGGAACGGCGGCCGAGGCCATCACGGCAAGTGCTTCTCGGCCGTGATCGCCGGGGGCGGGTTCAGGGGCGGACACATCGTGGGGGCCTCCGACGCCAAGGGCGAGGAGGTGGCAGAACGCCCCGTATACCCACACGACCTGATTGGCAGCATGTACGAATTGCTGGGCATTGACCCCGAAGGCCCGCTGCCCAACCCCCGGGGATTGGACGTCCGGGTCCTGCCCTCGGCTGAGGATGGGGTGCAGTCGGGCGGCCGGCTTACGGAGATCATGTAGGCCGGGGAATACCACTATGACAGCGAACAGAATGCTGCTGCCTATGGCGACAGCTCTGTGCGCCGCCACCGCATGGGGCCAGCCGAACGCCGGGGAGCCCCACCTCGGGTATCTCTACCCCGGCGGCGGGCAGCAGGGCACCGCCTTCCAGATCAAGGCGGGCGGCCAGTTCCTCCGCGGCGCCAGCGATGTCTACGTCTCCGGGCAAGGCGTGCGTGCCACCGTCGCCGAGTACATAAGGCCCCTGAGGCCGAACGAGCTAGGCATCGTTGGCAGGCACTTGCGCGCGCTGGTGCAGAAGGCCCAGGCCCGTCGCTCCGGAACGGGCCGCACACCGACGCTCCCCCGCAGGCAGCCCGATGCCCAAGAGGAGGAACTGCCGCCCCTGCCGGACCACCCACTCGTGCGAGACCTGGCGACGAAGACCCTGACCGAACTGGTGGAACTGCGCAACCTGCTCTTCAACCCGAAGAGGCAGCCCAACGCGCAGATCGCCGAAACCGTGCTGATTGACGTCTCCATTGACCCCCAAGCGCCGCCCGGCGACCGCGAGCTTCGGCTCGGTACTCCCACCGGCCTGAGCAACCCCATGGTCTTCCAGGTGGGGCTGCTGCCGGAAACCCGGGAACAGGAGCCCAACGACCCGCGACCCCTCGCCAACCTGTTGAAGGCAACCGCTCTAGACCTTCCCATACTGCTGAACGGGCAGATCGAGCCGGGGGACGTTGACCGGTTCCGCTTCCGCGCCCAGCAGGGACAACGGCTCGTGATCGAGACCAGCGCTCGGCATCTGGTCCCGTATCTGGCCGATGCCGTCCCCGGCTGGTTCCAGGCCACGCTCGCCCTTTACGATTCCGCCGGCAACGAGCTGGCCTTTGTGGACGACTACCGCTTCAGCCCCGACCCGGTTCTCCTCTACGAGGTCCCCAAATCGGGCGAATACGAGCTGGAGATTCGCGACTCCATCTACCGGGGACGGGAGGACTTCGTCTACCGCATCGCCGTCGGAGAACTGCCCTTCATCACGCAGATGTTCCCGCTGGGCGGTCGGATGGGAGTCGAGACCATCGCCTCTATTCACGGGTGGAACCTCCCGCAGCAGCGGCTGCCGCTGGATACGGAGCCCGGCGCCGACCGCATCCGGCATGCGGCCCTGCGCCAGGGCGCGTATCTCTCCAACTACGTGGCCTACGCCGTGGACGACCTGCCGGAGTGCGTTGAGACCGAACCCAATGACGCGCCGGCAGAGGCGCAACGCATTGACCTGCCGCAGATCGTCAACGGCCGCATTGGGCGGCCCGGTGACGCTGACGTGTTCCAGTTCCGTGGCCGTGCCGGCGACCAGGTCGTGGCCGAAGTCCACGCCCGCAGGTTGCTTTCCCCGCTTGATTCGCTGCTCCGCCTGACTGACCCCTCGGGCAAAGTGCTCGCATGGAACGACGACCACATGCAGGAGGACGACCACCTGCATAGAGATTCGGGCTTCCTCACGCATCACGCCGATTCGTATGTGAGCGCCCGCCTGCCGACCGCGGGGGTGTACCGCGTACACCTGCACGACGCGCAGAATCACGGCGGGCAGGCCTATGCCTATCGGCTGCGCATCACTCCTCCCCGGCCCGACTTCGCACTGCGCGTGAATCCCTCAAGCGTAACCGTGTTCGCCGGGCGTGCTGCCGCTATCTGGGTGCATGCCTTGCGGAGGGATGGGTTCGACGGCAGCATCGAGGTCAAGCTGAAAGACGCGCCCGCCGGCTTCGCCCTGCACGGAGGGCACATCCCCGCGGGACTCGACAGCGTCCGCATCACCCTGGGCGCGCCTCGGGCCTGGATCAAGCAGCCCTTCATCCTGGAACTGGAGGGACATGCCCAGATCGGCGGCCAGACGATCATTCGCCGGGCCGTCCCCTCCGAGGACATGATGCAGGCGTTCCTCTACCGGCACCTCGCGCCCTCGCAGCACCTCATGGTCAGGGTCACGAGCTGGCGGAGGTTTGCGCCGACCGTCGAGTTGGCCCAGGCCGTCCCGGTGAGGATTGCGTCCGGCGGCACCGCCCAGGTACGGCTGCGCGCCCCGCAAAGCCCCGCGCTCAAGCAGCTGAAGCTGGAGCTCAGCAGTCCGCCCGACGGCGTCAGCCTCCAAGAGGTGAGCGTTGTGCCCGGTGGGCTGGAGCTTCTGCTGAAGGCCGATGCCGAGGCGCCGCCCGTCGGCTACGCGGATAACCTCATCGTCGAGGCCTTCGCGGAGATGCAGCGAAGGCGTCCAGACGGGACCACTACGGGCCCCAAGCGACGGGTGCCTCTCGGCGTATTGCCCGCCATCCCCTTCGAAGTCGTGCAGGCATGAGAGTCGGCATGCCCCGGC